>QHSC01000105.1 GCA_003220345.1 Candidatus Rokuibacteriota bacterium
CACGGGCTACGACCACCTGCTCTTTCTCGTGGCCCTGCTCCTGCGAGGTGGGCGACTCGTTTCCGTGCTCAAGATCATCACGGCCTTCACTGTCGCCCACAGCGTTACGCTAGCCCTCGCCGTGTTCGGTCTCGTCACCATCCCCGACCGCGTCGTCGAGCCGGTGATCGCCGCCTCCATCGTGTGGGTTGCCCTCGAGAACCTTCTGCTCCGCAGCGCGCCGTCCCAGCGCTGGCTCGTGAGCTTCCTCTTCGGCCTCGTGCACGGCTTTGGATTCGCGTCGGCCATCGACACCTTGGCGCTCCCTCGTGCACGGCTGGCCCTGGCCCTCCTCGGCTTCAACCTGGGCGTGGAAGCCGGGCAGGCCATCGTGGTGGTCTTCCTGCTGCCCCTCCTGCTGTGGATGCGCCGTTCGATGTGGGAGCCGTGGATGATGCGAGTAGCCTCGCTCGCCGTGGCCCTCGTCGGCACCGCGTGGCTCGTCCAGCGGCTCTTTTTTGGATGGTCGTGATCTGTGTTCCCGTCGCAAGCAGAGCCGCGTCCGTCACCTGTGCTCCTGGTGGACGGAGCGAGGCCTCGCGGAGGCGTGCCGTCATTGAGGCCTGCCCACAACTTCTTTCATGTCTCACGATGCCCTGGACGGCTGTGATCCGGTAGGAGAGTATTGCATTGCAGAGGACACTATCTGACGCCGAAGACGGCGGTGAGGGGGAACACGATGACGGGAGACGTCTCGGGCACCAGCCCCGAGTGGGGCGTCACGGTTATCGGACCATGCACGGGCCATTCCGCCTGCTCGTAGTCGCCGTCGTTGCGCTGGTCGCCGCATGCGCGACCGCAACGACGGGCGGGATCGACCGGCTCGAGCACATCGTGGTCATCTACGCGGAGAATCGCAGCTTCGACCACCTCTATGGCTTCTTTCCCGGCGCCGAGGGGATCGCGCAGGCAACGCCGGAGCAGAGAACACAGCTCGATCACGATGGCAGGCCGCTACCGCACCTGCCGCCGGTCTTCGACCACGGCAAGCCCGATCCCAAATTCCCGCAGGCCCTGCCCAACGGTCCATTCCGGATCACCGCGCCGCCCGCGAGCCGGCGAATGGACGAGGTCCTGCCGAGCCCGATCCACGCCTACTATCACCACATCGAGCAGATCAACAGCGGCAGGAACAACATGTTCGTGGCCATGTCGAACATCGGCGCCTGGGTGATGGGGCACTTCGACGGCTCGCAGATGAAGTTGTGGAAGTGGGCGCAGACGTACACGCTTGCCGACCACTTTTTCATGGCGGCGTTCGGCGGCTCGTACCTCAATCACCAGTGGCTGATCTGCGCCTGCACGCCCGCGCACGTCGATGCGCCCGCGAATGTGCGCCCCCAGCTCGAGGCGGACGGACGCCTGAAGAAGCGGCCGACTTCGCCGCGCTCTGTGCTGCAGGGACCTGGCGAGGTCTTCGACGGGCGCGTCACACCCGACGGCTATACGGTGAACACGTCGCAGCCAGCCTACCAGCCGAGCGGTATCGCGCCCGCCGAGGGCAGGAACCTCGACCTCGCCGATCCCGCCAAGCACCCGGTGCCGCCGCTGACGCTCAAGACGATCGGCGACACGCTCAGCGCGAAGGGTATCTCGTGGGCATGGTACGCCGGCGCGTGGAGCGAGGCGATGGCAGACGGGCGGCGCGATCCGAAGGAGAAGCGCGCGGTGATCTACAACCGCGACACGGGCAGCCCGATCTTCCAGCCTCACCACCATCCGTTCAACTACTACGCGCGTTTCGCGCCGGGCAGCGCTGACCGGGCGCGGCACCTGAAAGGCCTCCCTGACTTTGTCGCCGACATCGAGAGGGGCACGCTGCCCCAGGTCGCCTTCTACAAGCCGACGGGGCGCCTCAACCAGCACCCGAGCTACACCGACCTTGCGAGCGGCGACGAGCACATCGCGGATCTGCTCGAGCGGCTGAGCAAGAGTCCACAGTGGGCCAGGATGGCTGTGATCGTCACCTACGACGAGAACGGGGGTTACTGGGACCACGTGCCGCCGCCGTCGGGACCAGGCTGGGGCGACCGATGGGGTCCGGGATCGAGGGTCCCCGCGCTCATCGTCTCACCCTTCGCCAAGCGCGGCTTCGTCGACAAGACACCGTACGACACAACCTCGATCATCAAGTTCATGACGAAGCGCTTCGGCCTCGAGCCGCAAGTGCGCTCGAACCCGATCGCTGCGCCAACGACCAGGGCAGCGGCACCCTGATGAGAATGACGATTTCCTCTTGAGTCATGGTCTTTCCCTTATTTGGCTAGGAGTGTACCGCCGAAGCTATTCGCTTTGTATTCAACCTCGGGGCGGGTGGCGAAGCGCCCAGAACGCCATGCAGCCGCCGAGGTAGGAGGCGATCGAGAGGAAGAAGGCGACACGGTAGCTGCCCGTGACGTCGTGAATCCAGCCCGCCGTCCAGGCGCCCACCGCCGACCCGATGCCCGTGCCGATGGTGATCACGCCGAGAATGGCGCCCAGGTGGCGGCCGGGGAAGAGATCGGCCGTCTTGGCCGTGATGGCCGGCCCCCGCGCGCCCCACGTGAGGCCGAAGAAGCAGGCGTGGAACCAGAGGAGCCAGCCCTGGTGCGGGCTCGAGATGAAGAGGGCGAAGATGACGCCGACGATGGAAATCCCGTAGGCGAGGATGGCCGAGAGCTCGCGTCCGATGTAGTCCGACATGGTCCCGGTGAGTATGGTGCCCGCGATGGCCAGGAAGCTGCCCAGGCCGAGCACAGTGGCCGCGTAGAGCTTGTCGAACCCCACGTCCACGGCGAAGGCGAGCTGATGGAGCGAGACGAAGAAGCTTCCCAGCCCCGTGCATAGGTAGACGATAGACAGCAGCCAGAAGTGGCGCGTGCGCATCGCGTCGCCGACCGTCCAGTCTCGATCCGAGGGCGCGGCGACCTCGGGAGGCTCCTGCGGGGACTCGGGCGCAGTCCTGGTGGCGGCGGCGCTCGGATCCGTCCCCCGGAAGAAGCCGGCGAGGGGCAGCACGAGGGCGACCATGAGCGCCGCCTGGGCCAGGTAGGCGCGGCGCCACCCGATGGCGGAGATCAGGAGCTGGGCGAGGGGAGCGGAGGCGGCGCGGCCGAAGCCGTTCGCCGACTGGACGATGGAGATGGCCATGCCCCGGCGGCGCACGAACCACTGGGAGAGCAGCGGCACGAAGACCACGAGGCCGAGACAGTTGGCTCCGATGGTCATCACGACGCCGTAGAGGACGATGATGTGCCAGAGCGCCCGAGCATAGGCGCTCCCCAGGAGACCGAGGGCGAGCAGGGTGCCCCCGAGGAGGACGAGGCGACGCGGACCGAGGCGGTCCACGAGCGCGCCGACGAGAGGCGCGCTGACTCCTGCCACGAGCTGCGAGGCCGAGTAGGCCAGCGAGACGTCGGAGCGACTCCAGCGAAAGTCCTCCAGGAAGGCCACGAGAAAGACCGCGTACGAGTGCATGAGCCCGGCGCTGATGGTGAAGGTCGCGAAGGCGCCGCCGAGCATGTAGGAGCTGCGCCCGCGGCTCTGCGGTCCAGGTTGGGTCGGGCTCACGGTGGCGACATTCTAGCTGATGCGCTTGCGAGAGGGACGCAGGGTGTCTATCATGCGGTCCTCGATTCCCGGCGGCCCGTGACCCCGCGGCTCGCCCAGCCCAAGGAGACGCCGATGCCTCTCGATCCCCAGATGCAGAAGATCATGGACGCCACCCTCGCCCTCGGCCTGCCCCCCATCGAGCGCATGACGGTGGAGCAGGCACGCGAGAACATGCGGCAGCGCACCCCCGCCCTCGGCCCGGTCCAGGAGGTCAAGGTGGTGGAGGAGCACCACGTGCCGGTCGCGAACGGGACCATCGGCCTGCGGCTCTACCGACCGAGCGACACGCGTCCACTCCCCGCCCTCGTCTTCTATCACGGCGGGGGCTGGGTCATCGGCGACCTCTACACCCACGACGGCGTCTGCCGCGCCATCGCCAATGCCGCCGGCTGCGCGGTGGCGAGCGTCGACTACCGGCTCGCGCCCGAGCGCAAGTATCCCGCTGCCTTCGAGGATTCCTACGCGGCGCTGGTCTGGCTGGCGAGCCAGGCGTCCGCGCTGGGCATCGATGTCGCCCGCCTTGCCGTGGGTGGGGACAGCGCGGGCGGCAACCTGGCCGCGGCGGTGGCCCTCGCCGCCCGTGATCGCCGCGGCCCTCGGCTGGCCCTCCAGCTCCTGATCTATCCCGTCACCGCGCATGACTTCGACACGGCGTCGTATCGAGAGAACGGCGAAGGCTACATGCTCACTCGCGAGGGCATGAAGTGGTTCTGGAGCCACTACCTCGCGAAGCCCGAGGACGGCCGGCAGCCCTACGCCTCGCCACTTCTCGCCAAGGATGTGAGCGGCGTCGCGCCCGCCCTCGTGATCACCGCGGAGTACGATCCGCTCCGCGACGAGGGCGAAGCGTACGCGAAGCGGCTGGCCGAGGCGGGCGTTCCCGTGACGGTCTCGCGCTATCCCGGGCTCGTCCACGGCTTCATTCGCATGATAAATGTGCTCGATCCCGCCAAGCGCGCGGTCGAGGAGGTCGCCGCCGCGCTCAGGAAGGCCTTCGCGTGACCCCGGGGAGGCCATGATCACGCGCGTTGCCCCTCGGGGGCTCCCCGCCCTCCTCGCCCTCACATTGTGGCTGGCCGCGCCCGCCGCCGCTCAGCCGAGCGGGACCATGACGTGGGGCGTGCACGTGACGCTCGCCACGAAGTGGCTGGACCCGGCGGAGGTCGAGGCGGACATCACGCCCTTCATGATCCACTACGCGCTCCACGACGCGCTCGTCAAGCCGATGCCCGGCAATCTCAACACGCCGAGCCTCGCGGAGTCGTGGACCATGTCGAAGGACGGGCGCACCTGGGAGTTCGTCCTGCGCAAGAACACGCGCTTCCACAACGGCGATCCCGTCTCCGCGGAGGACGTCAAGTTCTCCTTCGAGCGCTATCGAGGCGCCGCGGCCACCCTCTTCAAGGATCGAGTCCGCGAGGTGCAGGTGGTGGATCCGGGGCGCGTCCGCTTTCACCTCAAGGACCCGTGGCCGGACTTCATGACGTTCTACGGCACGAGCGCCTCAGGGGCAGGCTGGATCGTGCCCAAGAAGTACGTGGAGAAGGTCGGGGAGGATGGCTTCCGCAGGGCGCCCATCGGGGCCGGCCCCTACAAGTTCGTGAGCTTCCAGCCCGGCGTCGAGCTAGTCCTCGAGGCCTTCGACGGCTACTGGCGCAAGACGCCGAGCGTGAAGCGCCTGGTGTTGCGCAGCGTCCCCGATGAGGCGACGCGGGCGGCCGCCCTCAAGCGCGGCGACATCGACGTCACCTATCTCCTCAACGGCCCCATCGCGGCGGACGTCCGTCGCACGCCGGGGCTGACCCTGACGGCCATGCGCACGAACGGGGTGCTGTGGGTCGAGTTCCCAGAGCAATGGACCTCGGGCTCACCGTGGGCGGACCGGCGCGTCAGGCTGGCCGCCAACCTCGCCATCGACCGCCAGGCCATCAACGAGGCGGAGGCCCTCGGTTACTCCGGACCCACCGGCAACATCGTGCCGCGCCATCAGGAGTTCGCCCTGGCCATCGAGCCGCATCCCTACGATCCCAAGCGGGCGAAGGCGCTGCTCGCCGAGGCGGGCTATGCGAACGGGTTCGACGCGGGAGACCTCACGCCGTTCCCGCCGTACAACGGGATGGGGGAGGCGATCGCCAACTACTTCGCCGCCGTGGGCATCCGCACGCGCCTACGCACCATGGAGCGCGCGGCGCTGCTCTCCGCCTGGCGCGACCACAAGCTCCGCGGCGTCTTCGTCGGCGCCACCGGATCGGCGGGGAATGCCTCCACGCGTCTCGAGGCCTTCGTCACCAGCAAGGGCGGGTTCACCTACGGCACGATCCCCGAGGTGGAGAGCCTCTTCGCCAGGCAGATCCAGGAGATGGATCGCAAGAAGCGCGAGGAGATGCTGCACCAGATCCAGCGCATCCTCGCCGACCGCGTCACCTTCGCGCCGATCTGGGAGAACGGATTCATCCGGGCCTTCGGGCCGCGCGTCGAAGAATCGGGACTGACGCTGATCCAGTCGTTCCCGTACTCCGCGCCGCTCGAAGACGTGCGGCTCAAGAAGCAGTAGCCGCCCTCGCCGTCATTTCACCCGCCATCGCCCTCCGGAGGACGTCATGCGCTATGGCTTCTACCTGCCGACTCGTGGGCCCGCGGCCACGTCCGAAGGGCTCACCGCCATCGTCCAGCGGGGCGAGGCCCTGGGATTTCACTCCGTGGTCGTGGCCGACCACATCGTGTTCCCCACGGTGATCCGCTCGAGCTATCCGTACACGGTGTCGGGCGAGTTTCCTGGAGAGGGAGACGCCCTCGAGCTGCTGCCCCTCATGGCTTTCGTGGCGGGGGTCACGAACCGGCTCCGGATCGTCTCCAGCGTGATGATCGTGCCCTATCGCAACCCCGTGGTGACGGCGAAGATGCTCGCCACCATCGACGTCCTCTCGCGCGGGCGTGTCACCGTGGGCGTGGGCGTGGGCTGGCTGCGGGAGGAGTTCGAGGCGGTGGGCGCGGCGTCTTTCGAGCGGCGGGGCGCCGTCACCGACGAGTACGTGCGCATCTTCAAGACGCTGTGGACCAAGTCCCCCGCCAGCTACGCGGGCGAGTTCTACCAGTTCGACTCGCTGCGCTGCCTGCCCCAGCCGCTGCAGAAGCCGCACCCGCCCATCTGGATCGGCGGCCATAGCGCCGTCGCCCTGCGCCGGGTGGCGCGTCTCGGCGACGGCTGGCATCCGGTGGGCGCCAACCCCGCCGTCCCGCTGCGCCCGGCCGAGCTCAGGGCCTCCCTCGACGAGCTGCGGAGGCTGACGGCGGCCGAGGGCCGGGACTTCTCACGACTCACCATCTCCTTCAAGGCGCCCGTCTACGATGCGTCAGCGGATGCCGCCACGCTGCCCGACGGCGGCCGGCGGCCATTCTCCGGATCACCGGCGCAGATCGGCGAAGACATCGCGGCCTACGGGGCGCTGGGCGTCAGCGAGCTGATCTTCGACTTTCGCAGCCCGACCGCCGCGGAAGTGATCGGACGGATGGAGCGCTTCGCGGGGGAGGTCCTCGCCCGCGTGACGTAGCGCTTCGGCCCTCCCTCAGCCAAAGTTGACCGCCGTGGTGTTGCCCCCGCTGATGAGGATGCCCACGCGCTCGTCGCGGCCCGGCGCATAGCGACGACCAGAGCGCTTCCTGCGCGCTCCGGATGGCGGCATCGCTCACCAGGACGACGTCGTGGACATGAGCCTGAGCGATCGGAAACATCAGCTCCCCGACCCGACGGGGGGCGAGGGAATCGGCCGCGATGCTGCCCGTCTCGGCGTCGACGGGGCGACCCGCCTGGCGCGCCGCGGTCAGCGTGGGCGCTCCGCGCGGCTCGACGCCGATGATCTTGACCTTGCCCCTGTACCACGCCGCGATGCCCCCGATCAGCCCGCCTCCCCCGACGGCCACCAGAAGCGTATCGAGGGCCGGCGCCTGGGTGGCGAGCTCGAGACCGATCGTTCCCTGCCCGAGGAGTGTCTCGACCTGATTGAAGGCGTGCACGGGCAGCGCGCCGGACTGCCGCACCCACGCCTCGCTGGCCGCGAGGGCATCGGCGTAGCGCTCGCCCCCTACCACGAGATCGGCGCCGTACTCGCGGATCCGCTGGATCTTCGCGGGCGACGACACGATCGGCACGAAGATCTTCGCGGTGACGCCGAGTCGCATCGCGGCGTAGGCGACGGCCGCCCCGTGATTGCCGCCCGAGGCGGCGACGACGCCGGCGGGAAGGACGCTTCGCATGAGCAGGTTGGCGAAGGCCCCCCGCGCCTTGAACGATCCGGAATGCTGGAGCAGCTCCAGCTTGAGGGTGAGGGGAAAGGGCGGCAGGCCGAAGTCCGCCCCGCTCACCTCGGCCACGGGGGTGAGGCGAACATGGCGCCGGATGACGGCATGGGTCGCCTCGATCTGCGCGCGCTCGATGGGGTCTGACATCGAGACGGAATGTTGACATACACTTAGGGATTTGGCAAATTGGCCAATATGCTTTCTCTGGATGTCGTCAAGGCCCTCGGGAACGAGCGCCGGCTGCAGATCCTCCACTGGCTGAAAGCGCCGAGGTCGCACTTCCCGCGCCAGGTGGACGGGGATCTCGTGCGCGACGGCGTGTGCGGCGTGCTCATCGCCGACAAGCTCGGCATCAGCCAGCCCACGGCCAGCGAGCATCTCAAGATCCTCTCGCGGGCCGGGCTCGTGCGCGGCAAGCGCATCAAGCAATGGACCTTCTACCGCCGGGACGAGCGGCGGATCGCCGAGGTGAAGCGGGAGCTTCGCTCCGCCTGGTGAGCTGCGGGAGATCCTACCGGGGCGCGGCGGCCGTGAGCTGGCCCAGCTCGTAGGCCGTGACCGTGCTTCCCTGGGGCCGCCGCGAGAGCGAGATGATCCTGCCTCCCGCGGGCACGACCGTGAAGGCCCGTGGGGCGCCGCCGGCCAGCCTCACGCGCGTGAGGGCGCGGGAGGAGAGGTCGACCAGGAGGACGGCGCCCTCCGGGCTCAGCAAGGCCAGGCGGCCATCCGGGCCCATCTGGAGATTACGTCCCCAGAAGGACAGCGAGCCCGCGGGCTCCACGGCGCCGCTCGAGGGGGTGACTCGCCAGAGCAGAGTCGTCCCGCGCTGCACGGACCAGCAGAGGACGGTCGACTGGTCTATCGGCGTGGCCAGGCAGGAGAGGGGCCCTCGCGAGGCCGCGAGCCGTCGCGGTCCCTCGGGCGAAAGGCGCCAGAGCTCCCACTGTGTCGGGGGCAGGGGAAGGAAGGCGAGCCAGGGTCCGGTGAGGCCAAGCATGCCGCGCGTCGACGCCCCCGGCACGCTGATCGTCGACACGACCGCGGCGTCGCTGCCGGGAGCATAGGCGACGCTGCCCGGAGGCTGCACGGCGCCGTGGGAGCGCGGCAGCGGCCACCGGCGGGTCGCGATGGCGTCCTCCCCGACCCGGCCCGAGAGTCCTATCGCGTGGCTCCACTGCCTGTCGACTCCGGCCACGGTCCACGTGCCCGCGGAGGCATCGACGGACAGGCGAGGGTTGGCGACCGGCGGCAGGACGACACGCCAGGGTGAGCTCGAGGGCTCGGTCACGTCCAGGATCTTGAGCTCGGCGGTCTTCGAGGTCGAAACGAGGATCAGCGCGCGCCCCTCGTCGAGGAATCCAAGATCGTCGCCCTCGACCGGTCGCGAGCCGCCCGAGAAGTCTCCCACGAGCATCGGCGCGCGGGCAGGCGCCTGATCGTCCGTGTCGTCGCCTTCCTCACGACCCGCCCAGGCCTGCAAGGCAAACCGCGAGCCCGACGGGGAGACGCGAAGCCCGGTGGCGATCTTGTCGAGATGGATCTGGCTGCCGGTGACGGCCTCGCGTGCCTCGCTCGTGAGCGATCGATTGGACACGCGGAGCGGGTCGCGGACGAAGCGATCGGCGAACCAGGTGGAGCCGACGAGGATCGGGAGGACGCCGAGAATCGCCAGCGTTGCCGCGCCCGCCCGCGCGCGCGGGAGCCGAACCAGGAGAAGCGCCGCCGCGCAGCCCCAGAGCGCGAGGGTGGCGCTCGGCATGGCCCGGGCTGCGTCGTGGAGTCGGGCGGCCACCGGCCCGGGCAGGGCGCTCATGACCACGGCGAGCCACGCGAGCAGGCCAAGGCCGCCCAGAGCCCCGGCCGTGAGCCCGATGCCGACGCGGCGGCTCTCCGGCGCCTCGCGGGCGCGGGCCACTCCCAGCAAGAGGGCGCACACCCCGAGGATCCCGATCGCGAGCCACGCCAGCCCGATCTCGCTGCGTGGCGCGCTCGGTCCGTAGGCCGGGGCCCAGGCGGCCCATCCGGACTGGTCGATCAGACCCGCGAACCAGAGACCGGCTTGAGCGCTGGCCGTGACTCCCAGCGCGACGAGGGCGGCCGGGTTCTGGCGAAAGGCGGCGATCAGGCCGGGAAGCATGAGGGTGGCGACGTGGGCGGAGAACACCGTGACCGCGAGGAGGCACGCGCTGAGGGCGCTCGCGATGAAGCCGTGATGCACGGATCCTCGACGGCCCCGGGTAAGGCGCGCGTCCACGCGGTCGAGGGCGGCCTGCACGCGCCCGACGTCCTCTTCGCGGAGTGGAAGGGAGTGCGTGGTCCCGTCTCGCTCGATGGCCACGAGGGCGAGCGTCCCGCCCGCCCCGGCTGTGGCCACGCGAAGACTGATCAGCTCGCTGTACCGGAGGACACGCGCGGACGCCGCGGCTTCGCGAACGGCGGCGGGCTCGTGTGGCGTCTCCGGGGGGACCCCGTCGAGCCACTCGATGCGCTCGGGACCCAGGATCACGAACCGGTCCGGAACACGGCCGGCGACCACGACGGGCGCGGCGAGGGGAGGCGACGGGATGCCCGCGGCCGCCTCGATGGCCTGGATACGCCGGGCGAGGCTCGGGTGGCTCGCCGTGCGCTCCATCTCGAGCGGCCAGCGGCGGGGCAGCCGCGTCAGCGCGTGGAGCTTGGTCAGCGCGCGCGCGAGGGCGGGGCCGTCGCCGCAGAGCTCGACGGCGCGCCGGTCGCTCTCGGCCTCGTGCGCCTGGTGCCGCGATATGCGCACGGACAGGGTCAGCCAGATCAGGAAGAACCAGATGCCGGGAATCCAGCTCTGCAGCCCGAGGTCTATGGAATGAATGACCACGGGCGCCGCCACCACGCCGACGAGCACGATGAGCCACTGCGCGAGCAGCATGAAGAGACAGCGGCGGCGGTCGTAATGCTCGAGGTGGGCGACCTCGTGGGCGAAGATGGCCGCGATCTCGTCCCGGTCGAAGAGATCGAGGAGGGTGTCGCTCATGAGGACGGCCGAGCCGCGCACGGAGGGCAAGGCGAGCGCGCTCACCCAGCGACCCCCGCGCGGTCCCGCGTGGTAGAGGCCGGGAGCCTTGGCGCGGGAGCGCGCGAGAATCTCCTCGAACGCGGGCTGCAGATCGGATCGATCGAGCCGACGCGCGCCGATGAGGGCGCGGAAGATCGCCGCGAACCAGAGGCTCCAGGCGAGCAGGACTGCGGCCAGGGCGGCGATGGTGAGCCAGGAGCCTCCGGCCCATTCCACGATGGAGGGCGCGGCGGCCACGAGTGTCCAGAAGCCGCCCGAGGCAATGCCGAGGCGCAGCGCCCAGGCGAGATACGAGGGGAGTCTCCAGCTCTCGTCGAAGAGCGCGCGGCGCGAGGCGAACGACCCCGTGAGCAAGGCGAGGAGCCCGGGAGCCAGCATCCAGAGCGCACCGCCGGGCAGGAAGAGCTGCCCCGCCCAGCAGATGCCGGCGGCCTGGGCGAGTCTGGTCCGTCGGGCCATGAGGCGCTCGGGGAGGGCGGGATCGTCGCGAAGGGGGATGAGCCGGCGGCCGGTCCACCATGCGGCGATCCCGGGAAGGAGCACGACGGCAAAGGCGACGGCGCTCGAGCCCATGGGTCATCGTAGCAAGGCAATCCGCCGCGGCCGATGCGCTATCTGCCCGGTTTGGAAATCCGCGATTTGCCTCCGCGGAATCACCCCGGGCGCTACCTTGGGCCTTCTCGACAGGGCCCTCCAGGAGAAGAGCAAGGGCCGGATGAAGATCGAGCTCCACATCGACAACTCACTCGCCGAGGGCGCGCACCTCGAGGGTTGAGCCCCCTGCGGGTCACCCCTTCAGAGCTCAGTCGATCATCAGGACCGCGGTGGCTTCGACGTCGGAGGTCTTGATGTCGACGAGCGCGCGATTGGCCTCCGACAGCGGGTAGCGGGTCACGCGAGGGCGGATGGGGATGGCGGCCGCCTCGGCGAGCAACGCGTCGCCATCGGCACGCGTGTTGGCGGTGACGCTGCAGAGTGTCTTCTCCCAGAAGAGATGCTGCTCGTAGGCCATGGCAGGCACGTCCGTCATGTGGATGCCCGCCAGCGCGACGGTGCCGCCCTTGTCGACGGCGCGCAGGGCGACGGGGACGAGGCTGCCCACCGGAGCGAACACGATGGCGCCGTCGAGCGCAGCGGGGAGGGTATCGCCCGGCGCGCCCGCCCACGCGGCGCCGAGAGCGAGGGCCAGGCGCTGTCGCGCCGGCTCCCGCGTCAGGACGTGGACCGCGCAGCCCCAGCTCCGCGCCACCTGCAGCGTGATGTGCGCCGAGGAGCCGAAGCCGTAGAGGCCGAGGCGGCCCCCGCGCGGCACCCGGCTGCGGAGGAGCGCGCGGTAGCCGATGATACCCGCGCAGAGGAGGGGCGTGGCTTCCGCATCGTCGAAGGCCGCGGGGATCGCGTACGCGAAGGACTCGGGCGCGCAGCAATACTCGGCATAGCCGCCGTCGTGGGTCCAGCCCGTGTACGTTGCCTCGCCGCAGAGGTTCTCGCGGGCGGAGACGCAGAAGCGGCAGCGCCCGCACGTCGAGCGAAGCCAGGCGACGCCGACGCGATCGCCGACCTCGAACCGGCTCGCGCCGGCGCCGCGCGCGTGCACGCGTCCCACGACCTGGTGACCCGGAATGACGGGCAGCCTGCGTGGGGGGAGATCGCCCTCGACCACATGGATGTCCGTCCGGCACGCCGCGCAGGCCGTCACGCGCACGCGGATCTCTCCGGGGCCGGGCTCGGGCACGGGCGGGTCCGCCCAGGCGAGCGGAGAGGTCTCGACGGGAGCCTGAGCCGACAGGACCATGGCGCGCATCGCTTCGGATTCTCCCACGCCCCGTATGGCTTGCGAGGTCGCCTGAGGCCGGGGTAGGCTTGGGGCGCCTCGGACGGGCTCGAAGCTACTTGGAGGCTACTTATTGGAGGCTATTTAAAGGACGGGCCCCTGAACCGACCGAGCGATAGTTAATGCCAAGCCTATGCCGAAGCCATACAAGTCACTGAAAAGGAAGGTCAAGCTCCTGGCGTGACCGATCCATTGACGATGGCCGCTGACTGGGTCTGCTCGGCCGAGCGCACGGTGGTCTTCACGGGCGCCGGGATGAGCACCGAGTCAGGCATTCCGGACTTCCGGAGTCCCGGGGGGATCTGGGATCGCTTCGATCCCGCGGAGTTCACGTTCCAGAATTTCATGGGATCCGAGGAAGGCCGTCGTCGCTACTGGGAGCTCGGCCGCATGGTCTATCCCGTCCTGCGCGGGGCCGAGCCCAATCCCGGCCATTTCGCCGTGGCCAAGCTCTGGCAGCTCGGGAGGCTCGACTGCGTCATCACCCAGAACATCGACAACCTCCATCAGCGGGCTGGGCTGCCCGCCGAGCGCGTCATCGAGCTGCATGGAAGCGCCATGCGCGCGCGATGCCTGGACTGTGATCGGCCCTACGATCGCGCCCAGATCCAGGACTGGCTCGAGGCGGGCGTCTCCGTGCCCATCTGCGACCCGCCGTGCGGCGGTGTGATCAAGCCGCGCACCATCATGTTCGGAGAGGCCATGCCGAGCGAGGAGACCGAAGAGGCGGAGCGACGCTCTCGGGCGGCCGACCTCTTCATCGTGGTCGGCTCCTCGCTCGTGGTCTATCCCGCCGCCCACATGCCCGTCCACGCCAAGCGGGCCGGTGCGCGTCTCGTCATCGTCAACCGGACGGCGACGCCCCAGGATGCCGAGGCGGATCTTCTCATCCCGGGCAGCGCGGCAGAGACGCTGGCGGGCATCGCCGAGCGTGTTCACCATCGGGTCGCTCTCTCGTAAACCTTTTCACCCTTCTTCCCGCCAGGAGCCGCCCATGCCTATCGCCGTGAGCGATGCCGTCGAGCGCCTCGTCAAGAACCGCGCGACGCTTCAGACCATGTCCCCCCTGTCCGAGTCCGCCTCCGATCTCTCCGTCGAGACGGCGTACAGGATTCAGCGCGCCCTCGAGGCCAAGCTCGTCGAGGGCGGAGACCGCGTGGTCGGCTGGAAGGCCGGCTTCACGAACGCTTCCCTGCAGGAGAGCTACGGGGTGAAGGAGCCCGTGCTGGGCTTCCTCCTGGGCTCGGGCGTCTTCGCCAGCGGCGACGCCGTGCCCATCTCGCGCTTCGCCGCTGTCGGGCTGGAAGTGGAGATGGCCTTTCTCATGAAGGCCGATCTCGCGGGGCCGGGCGTGACAGCCGTCTCGGCGCTCCTCGCCGTGGAAGGCGCCATGCCGGCGTTCGAGCTGATCGACTTCCGGATCTCCGGCAAGCCGCGGGCGAGCGACGTCATCGCCGACGGGGTCCTCGCCAATGCCATCGTGCTGGGACGGCCGGTCGTTCCCGTGACGGGGCTGGATCTCTCGCTGGAGGGCGTGGTGTACGAGGAGAACGGCGAGCGTGTCGCCACCGCGGCCGCGGCGGAGGTCCTGGGCAATCCGCTCAACTCGCTGGCCTGGCTCGCCAACGCGCTCGGCGGCCAGGGGGGCAAGCTCAGGGCGGGAGACATCGTCATGACGGGCTCGATCTCGAAGGTCTTCCGCCCCAAGGCCGGCGACTCCGCCCGCGCATCCTTCACCCGTCTCGGCTCGGTCTCCTGCCGCTTTGTCTAGGGTCTCGTTCGAGCGCGCGGAGTGTCGCGGGCCCGCCCGGAACGGCCAAGCGCGCTAGCGTGGAATTCTCCGAGCTCAAGCGGCGGCTCGACGCGGCCCTCAGCCGCCGGCCGCGCCGGGAGCTTTCGCGAAGCGATCTGATCTCGGCGGCGGTGCTCTTGCCGATCACCGCCCACCCGCCGGAGGCGGGCGAGCCTCACATACTCTTCACCAAGAAATCGGCGGACGTGCCGCATCATAAGGGGCAGTTCTCGTTTCCCGGCGGCATCGTGGAAGAGCGGGACGGCTCCCGCGTGGAGACGGCCTTGCGAGAGGCGTGGGAGGAGATCAGGCTGCCGCCGGACGCCGTCGAGGTGCTGGGACTCCTCGACGATACCGCGACGCGCGCGACGCCGTTCATCATCACACCGGTCGTCGGGATCGTCACCCGCGACGTGAAGTTCCAGGCCGATGGCCGGGAGATCGAGCGAGTGCTGGAGGTGCCCCTCGAGACGCTTCGGGATCCGAACATCTTCCGCACCGAGCTCTGGGAGCGTGAGGGGACACCGCATCCCGTTCACTTCTTCACGGTGACCGTCGAGGACGTCATCTGGGGCGCGACGGCCCGCATCCTCAAGCAGTTCCTCGATGTGGTCGAGGGGCGCGAGGAGGAGTCGTGACGTGCGAGACCCTGCTCGTGACGGTGGCCGGCGGCGTCGCCTCGGTGACCCTGAACCGGCCCGAGGTCAGGAATGCCTTGAGTGCGACCATGATCGGGGAGCTCGAGCAGGCCTTGAGCGCTTTGGAGGCCGATCCAGGGGCGCGGGTCATCGTGCTGGCGGGAGCGGGGGACAGGGCCTTCTGCGCAGGCGCCGATCTCAAAGGCATGGGCGAGCGCGGCACGACGCTGCAGGCGCGCGAGTCCTTCGGGGGGCTCGCGCGCATCCTCGAGGCCATGGCGCGCATGACGACGCCCCTCGTGGCCAAAGTGCACGGCTTCGCGCTCGCGGGCGGCTGCGGCCTCGCGGCCGGCTGTGACATCGTCATCGCCTCGGACGATGCCGTCTTCGGCCTGCCCGAGATCAAGGTCGGCCTCCTGCCCCTCATCGTGATGGCGCCCATCCTGAGGTCCGTCGGGCGCAAGCGCGGCATGCTCATGATCCTCTCCGGCGAGCAGGTCTCCGCCCGCGAAGCGTTCGACATGGGCCTGGTGAGCCGGGTCGTCCCGCGCGTAGAGCTCGACGCGGCGGTGGACGCGCTGGCGCGCACTCTCGCGGGCTACTCGCCGACCGCCTCGGGCTCGCCAAGGAGGCGGCGACGACGGCCACGGGCCTCGAGTACAGCGCCGCCCTCCGCTACCTGCGTGAGATGCTCACCCTGGTGGCGATGTCGGACGACGCCAAGGAAGGCATTGCCGCGTTCTTCGAGAAGCGGCCACCCCGCTGGTCGGGACGATAGGAGGTGGAGAATCCATGACACCGCGCGCGTGTGGACTGGCCGGGCTTGCTTTCGGGGTGCTGTTCGGCTCGGGTCTCCCTTTCGTGATGGCCCAGCCTCGGGAGCTGCCCGCGATGTTGGTCACGCTCACGGGCAAGGCCGAGATGTACAAGAAGGGCGATACGGCGTGGAAGCCTGCCGAGCTTCGCGCCGAGCTCGGCGAGGGCGATGGCATTCGTACGTCCCCGAGCGTCCGCGCCACCCTCCGGACAGGAGGCGGCCACGCCATCCGCGTGGCCGCGCTCTCCCAGGTCTTCTTCCTGCCCGCCGAGGGAAGCGGCGAGGACCAGACCGTGCGGGTCAGGATGGATCGCGGATGGATCTGGGCTGCCGTGGCGCAGGGCGCCTACGCGCGCCCCCCCGTCGAGGTGCGCATAGGGCCGACGCGCGTCTCCCTCCGCAATGGCGGGGTGGGGCTGAGGCTCGGCCGCGACGGGGCCGTGCTCGTGCGCGTGTACCACGGGCTCGTCACCATCATGGGGGCGGGCACCCCGCCGGCCTGGGAGCGTGTCCTGGGTGACGACCAGGAGCTGCTCGTCGGTCCGACGGGGGCGCCGGCCGATGTTCGGAAGCTTTCTCGCGAGCCCGTGGAGGCATCCTGGGTGCTCTGGAACGAGGAACAGGATTACGCTGCCTACGGCGGCAAGTCACCAAGATAACCTCGAAGGAAGTGGGAACCGATGACGGGGGCTTTGCGTTAGGATAACTGCCGTGCGCCGACTTCTTCTCGCGACCTGCCTCGTGACCTGGTGGGCCGGCGCTGCCTTCGCCGCTGATCCGGCCGAGGTCACGCGCGGCAAATACATCTTCGGCGCCGCGGGCGGCTGCGGCTGCCATACCGAGCCCAAGGGCCAGCCCAATGCGGGCGGCAAGAAGTTCGAAGGACCCTTCGGGACCGTGTACGCCACGAACATCACGCCCGACAAGACCACGGGGATCGGCGGCTGGACGGACGAGCAGATCATCACGGCGATACGGCTCGGCCGGCGCCCCAATGGGGAGCGCATCCTCCCCGTTCACCCCTTCACGTCCTTCAACGGCATGGCCGACGGCGACCTCAAGGCCGTGGTCGCCTTTCTCCGCTCGGTCCCGCCCGTGAGTCGCAAGAACACGCCGAAGAAGATCACCGTGCCCATGTTCGAGAGCGTCTTCCTGCCCGCCTGGCTCGTGACCTTCGCGGCCAAGGAGACGCCACCGGCGGCTGCCCCCGTGTCCGGCGTGGCGCGCGGCGAGTACCTCGTTCGCGCCGTCGGACACTGCGGCGAGTGCCACACGCCGCGCTCGGCCATGACCATGGCCGTCGACAACAACCGATTCCTCGCGGGGAATCCGAAGAAGACCGGACCGGAAGGGCAGCTTTCGCCGAACATCACACCGGACAAGGACACGGGCATCGGTAGCTGGACCGAGGACCAGATCGTGACGTACCTCGGGACGGGCAACCGGCCCGACGGCGACGTCGCGGGCGGGCTGATGGGCGAGTCGATCCAGGGCACCCTGGCCGGCTACAAGGACATGACCAAGGCTGATCTGCAGGCCATCGCAAAGTATCTGAAGGCCATTCCCGCGGTGAAGAACAAGATCGAGTGATGGCAGCGCACCCCATGACCGAGGAGGCGACATGACCCGACGAGCCAAGCTTCGCCGAAGTCTCGTGCTGATTCCCCTCGTGGCGGTGACACTCGCTGCCTGCACCACGGCGGCCCCGCAGCGAATGGTCGGCACAGATGATGTCGTCTTCGACCGCCAGCGCATCATGAAGGTGCAGGGCGCCATGTGGACCGATATCCAGAACAAGTTCAAGGCGGGCAACATCGAGGCCATCGCCCCCAACGCCGAGGTGCTCGCCATCACGGCCCTGCAGATCCCCACGCTCTTCCCCGAGGGATCGCTCACGGAGAAGAGCAAGGCCAAGCCCGAGCTCTGGCAGCGCCGGGACGAGTTCAATAAGGCGGCCAAGAACCTGGCAGTCTGGTCGGAGCGGCTGCGGGATGCCTCCAAGGCCAAGGACGAGAAGGCGGTGGCCGACATCATGAAGGACTACGGTCGTGTCGGCTGCGGCTCCTGCCACACCCCGTTCCGTCAGCCGCCGCCGCGCTCCTGAGGCGTCCAGCCACCTAGACGCACAGAGGGGGTGGGCCTCACGGCCCGCCCCCTTTTTTTGTGCGCGTGACAGGAAAGATCAGCGAATCAGGGCCACCAGAGGTACATGAAGCGCGGGCCCATTCCGCTCACGAGGCCGGCGAGCGAGCCCAAGGAGGCCTCGAGCCCCGGGGCGGCCGGGCTCGCGGAATAGAAGTTCGAGCGATACTCCCGCGGGCGGTGGTACATGATGACTTTCGCTTCCTCGAGCCCCGCCGCCTTTCGCGCGGAGGCGACGACCTCGTCCATGTAGCCGATCGAGTCGACGAGGCCGAGCGCCTTGGCCTGCTCCGCCGTGTAGATGCGCCCGTCCGCGAAGGCGCGCACGCGCTCCTCGGGAATCTTGCGGTGCTCCACGATGAGCCCGACGAAGCGGGCGTACATCTGGTCGATCACCGACTGGAAGATGGCGCGCTCCTCGGCGGTGAGCTGGCGGAAGGGCGAGCCCGCGTCCTTCTTGTCGGCGGACTTGATGGCGAGGGGGGCGACCCCGATCTTCTCCATCAGCCCCTGCGCGTTGAGGGTGAGCATGATGACCCCGATCGAGCCCGTGACCGTGGTGGGGAGGGCGATGATGGTGTCGCCGGCGAGGGCGGCGTAGTAGCCGCCGGAGGCGCCCACGTCCATCATGACCGCCACCACCGGGACCTTCTTGCGCGCTTTGAAGGCGACGATCTCCCGATAGATGAGATCTGAAGCGGTGATGGTGCCGCCCGGGCTGTTGATGCGGACGATGAGAGCCTTGATGTCGTTGTCGCCCTCGGCCTTCTGCAGCTCCTCGCGCACGCGGGCCACGATCGGCACCTTGGGGGGCGGCGCGGTCAGCGCGAGGCTGGCACTCTCGTCGGAGAGCACGCCCGAGACGTCCATGAGAAGGATCTTGGCCTTGCCCTTGCCTTCCACGGTCTCCTCGTGGAGGCGGCGGATGCGAGGCACGAGCTCGATATTGAGGAGGGATGAGCAGCCTTGAAGCAGCAGAGCGGAAGCGACCACGGCCATGAGCGTTCGCATGCGGGCAGTATACCCCGCCTCGACGGCTGCTCTATAATCGGCGCCATGAATGCCATCACCATCGACGACGTCCGGGAGGCCGCGCGCCGCCTGAAGGGGCACATCCATCGCACGCCCGTGATCACGAGCCGCTCGTTCGACAAGGCCTCGGGCCACCGCGTCTTCTTCAAGTGCGAGAATCTGCAGCGGGCGGGCGCCTTCAAGATTCGCGGCGCCCTCAACAAGCTCTTGTCTCTCACCGACGAGGAGCGCAGGCGCGGCGTGGTCGGCTTCTCCTCCGGCAACCACGCCCAGGGCGTGGCCCTGGCCGCCAAGCTCACGGGCGCCTCGGCCATCATTCTCATGCCCACCGATGCGCCGGCCTCGAAGTTGGCCGCCACCAGAGGCTATGGCGCCGAGGTGGTCTTCTACGACAGGCAGACCGAGGACCGCGAGGCCAGGGCCAAGGACCTCGTGGCGAAGACGGGGCGCATCCTGGTGCCGCCCTATGACGATCCCGCGATCATGGCGGGGCAGGGGACGGCCGCCCTCGAGCTCCTGGAGGAGGTGCCGGATCTGGACGCTCTGCTCACGCCCATGGGAGGCGGCGGGCTCATGGCGGGCTGCAGCACCGTGGCCACGGCGCTCCGTCCCACCGTGAAGATCTACGGCGTCGAGGCCGATACCGCGAACGACACCTATCTCTCGTTCAGGAAGGGTGAGCGCGTGAGCATCGCGCCCCCGCCCACCATCGCCGACGGCATCCGCAATCTCTCCCCGGGCGTGCTCACGTTCCCCATCAACAAGCAGAACGTCACCGACGTGCTGCTCGTCTCCGACAAGGAGATCGAAGAGGCGGTGCGCTTCCTGCTCCTGCGCGCCAAGATCCTGGTCGAGCCTACCGGGGCCGTTCCCGCCGCCGCTCTTCTCGCGGGCAAGCTACCCATGCCCAAGAGCTCGCGTGTCGGCGTGGTCCTCTCGGGAGGCAACATCGATCCCGCCCTCCTCGCCGACATCCTCAGCCGCAGCTAGCCGTCGGGGGCCACACGTGCAGGCGGCTCAAAAAGGTCCAGATGCGAGGCGGAGCCCGCCGGCCCACGCGAGGCGTACTTGCTGTACGTTGAGCGTGCGGCCGGCGGGCTCCAACGAAGCAGATGGGCCTTTTTCAGCCGCCTGCCCTAGCGGCGGTGGTATTCGGGGATCACCTGCTCGGCGGCCATGCCAAGCTGATCGAGCATCCGGTCTGACGGGCAGAGGGGGCGGAGAATGAACTTGGAGCAGCCGCCCTTGACGTACTCTTCGATGCGGGCGGCCAGGACCTCGATAGGGCCGAAAGCCGTGCAGGCGCGCATGGTCGCCTCGTCCACACGGTTGCGCTGGATGTAAGGCTGAGCGATGGCGAGGGCCTCGGCTTCGCTCGGCGCCACCGCGAAGTTGATGAGCGTGCCGAAGTGGTCCTCGGGTACCTCGCGCTTCTCCGCGGCCGCGAACTCCTGGACCTTCTGCACGCCCACGCGGAACTCCTCGGGCGTGATGAAGGAAGGGATCCAGCCGTCGCCCAGGCGCCCCGTGCGCTTCTGGGCCGCCTCGCTCTTGCCGCCGATCCAGATGGGCGGCGGCTGCTGCCACGGCTTGGGGAAGACCGTCACGCGATCGAGCTTGAAGAACTCACCCTGGTAGGAGACCTCGTCCTGGGTCCAGAGGAGGCGGAGGATCTTGATGGTCTCGTCCGTACGCCGGCCGCGCTCCTTGAAGGGCACGCCGGAGGCGTCGAACTCGCGCGGGAGCTCGACGCCCACCCCGACGGCGGGAAAGAGCCGCCCGCGTGAGAGCCAGTCGATGGTGGCCATTTCCTTGGCCGCCACCACCGGCGTCCGGTAGGGCAAGACGAGCACGCTCGGCCCGAACTTCAGCTTCTGGGTGCGCGCGGCGATGGCGGCGAGCGAGGTCATGACCTCGGGCACCGGCGTGGGCGAGGAGAGGCGGTCCGACAGCCAGATCGAGTCGATGTCGGATTTCTCGCAGAAATCGCCGAGGGTGAACAGGAACTCACCGCCGTCCTTGCCCGCCGGCCAGGGCCCCGGCATGATCCCGATGCGGTACTTGATGGTCATTGGCTCGCATCCTACGCGCCGCCCTCCAGACGGTCAAGAAGTGCCCCGGGATCTTGACAGATTGGATGAAGACGGTCAGGGTACTGGCTATGAGTCCCTCGACGAAATCCGGGTCTCAGGGCGAGCGCGCGGAGCCGCCCACCACTCGCGAGCGCCGGAGAAATCCGCGCGTGACGGTGCCGTGGCCCGCCATCGTGCAGTCGTCCGACGGCCGGCTCGTCACGGGCGAGGTCATCGACGTCAGCCTCTCCGGCATGAAGCTTCGCGTGAATTCCGACGTTGCCGTCGGTGACGCGGTGAAGCTCCGGGTGACGCTGCCCCGCGATGCGGGTGAGCTCGAGGTGACGGCGGAAGTGGTCCGCCGCGACCCGGGCGGGATCGGCGTCGACTTCGGCACGCTGCCGCCGGACGCCGCCGTGAAGGTCAAGGCCTTCGTGCCCACCTGGGATCTCCGCCGCCGCGCCGAGCGGGTGGGCGTCGATCTGCCCATTCAGGTCCAGGGGCACGAGGCCACCACCAAGGGCCGCACCGTGGATCTCTCCGCCGTCGGCGCGCGCGTGACCACGGAGACCAGGCTCACGCCCGGCGACATGGTCGCCGCGACGTTCACGCCCAAGGATGGGCAAGGGGCCATGCAGGTCCGCGCCGTCGTCTGGGAGGCGGACGCACGAGGGGCCGTGCTCGTCTTCGCCAGCCTTTCGCTTCACGACTTCGTTCGCCTCCGCTCCTTCGTCGATTCGCTCCTCGCTCGCAAGTAGATCGGAAACCGGATTGACTGTTCGGCGGGCCGCGCATAGAATGAACGACGGTTCAGCCAGCCGCCATGCGTGATCCAGACAGGTCCCAGAACATCATCGAGGCCGCCGTGCGGGTCTTCGCGCGGAAGGGCTACTACAACTCCCGCGTCTCCGACATCGCGCGCGAGGCGGGGATCGCCGCCGGTACCATCTATCTCTACTTCAAGACCAAGGACGACATCCTCGTCACCCTCTTCCGGGACAAGATGGCCGAGTTCGTGGGCAGCCTGCGCAAGGCCATCGCCGACGAGCCCGATGCCGTCGCCAAGGTGCGCCGGCTCGTGGTCCTGCACTTCCGCATGCTCGAGGACGACCCGGAGCTCGCGGAGGTGGTGCAGGTCGAGCTGCGGCAAGGGCAGAAGTTCTTTCGCGGCGCCTCCAGCCAGGAGATCGGCGCCTATTTCGCGCTGATCGGCTCCGTGCTCGAGGAGGGCGTCGCGCAGGGACGATTCCGCCAGGACCTGCCCGTCAAGATCGCCACCAAGATGCTCTTCGGCGCCATGGACCAGATGGCGACCTCCTGGGTGCTCGGCAAGCGCGGCTACTCGCTCACCGACAGCGGTCCCGCGGTCGCGGAGATCTTTCTCCAGGGCGTCGCCATGTCGCCTGGCGCGTGAATCAGAGAGGAGATCGTTGATGCCGTACGAGACCATGAGCCTCGAGCGCGAAGACTCCTTCGCGGTCGTGACCCTGAACCGTCCCCCCGCCAACGCCATCAGCGAGGCGTTGATGAAGGAGCTGAACGCCGTGCTGTCCGAGATCGAGTCGGACGGCGCCGTCCAGTGCCTTATCATCACGGGGGCGGGGGACAGGATCTTCTGCGCGGGCGCGGATCTGGGCTCGGCCTTCTCGGGGCCCGACGTGACCTCCTTCATCCGCTTCGGCAACTCCGTGCTCCGCCGCATCGAGCGGTTTCCCAAGCCCGTCATCGCCGCCATCAACGGCCACGCGCTGGGCGGGGGATGCGAGATCTCCATGGCCTGCCACATCCGCATCCTCAAGCAGTCGGCGCGGATGGGCCAGACCGAGTCCAACCTGGGGATCATTCCCGGCTATGGCGGCACCCAGCGCCTTCCGCGACTGGTGGGACGAGGACGAGCGCTCGAGCACCTCATCCTCGGCACCCAGATTTCCGCGGAAGAGTGCTACCGCATCGGCCTCGTGAATCGCCTGGCCAAGGACGGCGAGACGCTCGCCGACGCCAAGGCTCTCGCTCGCGAGCTCGTCAAGCGCCCGCCCGTCGCCACGCGGCTCATCATCGAGGCGCTCGACGACGGCATCCAGGCGCCCATCGATCAGGCCCTGGAGATCGAGCTGCGCGCCTTCGAGAAGGTGTTGAAGACCGAGGACGCGGGCGAGGGCATCCAGGCGTTCTTCCAGAAGCGGCCGGCCCAGTTCAAGGGCAAGTAGGCCATGGATCTCGGGATCAAAGGGCGGGTCGCCCTCGTCACGGGCGGCGCCCGTAGCCTGGGAAAGGCCGATTGTCTCGCCTTGGCTTCCGAAGGCTGCAGGCTCGTCATCCTCGACCTCAATGCCGAGGGCGCTGCGGAGACGGCCAGGGAGATCGTCGACCAGGGCGGAACGGCGCGCGGGTACGAGGCCGACATCACCAATCGCCCGCAGCTCGCCGAGGTCATCGCCCAGGCCCAGTCCGAGGTCGGCCCCGTGGACATCTGCGTGAACAATGCCGGCTTCATCTACACCATGGGTCAGCTCAAGGACATGCAGGACGCCGACTGGGACATGAATCTGCAGATCAATCTCACGGGCACCTACAACGTGACCAAGGCCGTGTTTCCCGGGATGCGGGAGCGCAAGTGGGGGCGCGTCATCTGCATGGCCTCCATCGCGGGCCTCATGGGCGGCTTCGGCCAGGCGGCCTACTCCACGGGCAAGATGGGCCTCGTGGGCTTCGCGAAGTCCGTGGCCCTCGAGGGCGCGCGCTACAATGTGACGGCCAATGTCATCGCGCCCGGGATCATCGGGCCCAACGCCAATCTCTCGCCGCTCTACGAGCGCATGGTCAAGCGAGTGGCCATGCAGATCGAAGGGCAGCCCGAGGATGTCGCCCACGCCATCGCGTTCCTCTGCTCGGAGCGCGCCCGCTACATCACGGGTGCCATCCTGACCGTGACGGGTGGGATGGACCTTTTCACGTTCTAGTCTCGATTCTCAAGGAGGCGGACATGCCGACAGTCAAAGAGACCTTCGACCTGATGCCCACCAAGTTCAAGCCCGCCAATGCGGCGGGGGTCAACAAGACCATCCAGTACGAGATCGGCGGCGAGGGTGGCGGTACCTGGCATGCCGTGATCAAGGACGGCACCTGCACCGTGAACGCGGGGCCGGCGCCCGCGGCGGACCTGACCATCACCATGGCCGCCCAGGACTGGCTGGACATGATCGGGGGCAAGCTCAACGGACAGATGGCCTTCATGTCGGGCAAGCTCAAGCTCAAGGGCGACATGGGCTTCGCCATGAAGATGGGGAGCCTCTTCTCGGTCTGAGTGGCCCATGCTGACCCGCGTCGATCACGTCATGGTCTGCGTCACCGACCTCGAGCCCGGCATCGAGGCGTACCGGCGCCTCGGCTTCAACATCCATCCGGGCGGTGTCCACACGGGCCGGGGGACGCACAATGCCATCGCTTTCTTCGAGGAGGACTACCTCGAGGTCATGGGCGTGCGCGATCGTCAGGAGTACCTGTCGTCCGCGGGCCCCGGCGGGGGTCTCCTCGAGTTTCTCTCTCACGGCGACGGGCTCCGCTTCGTGATCGTGCAGAGCGATGACCTCGGGGCCGACGTGGCCGCCATGCGACGCCGCGGCGTCGAGGTCGGCGAGCCAAGCGAGGGCGGCCGCCGAACTCCCGCCGGACATGAGCTCAGGTGGAAGATGGCCGTGCTCGGCCCCGCACATCCGCTCCCCGTGCTCTTCATTCAGCATCTGACTCCGCTCGCGGAGCGACGGGCCCAGTTGCCCCAGGCGGGCAATCATCCCAACGGGGTGCGACGCACCGAGCGGGTCTACATCGCGGTTCCGGATGTCGCGGCCGCGGCCAAGGCGTACAGCCAGGTTCTGGGAATGCCCGTGCCGCCGATCCAGCGGGGGGCGGTCATCAAGTCGGACATGGCGGTCTTCGATCTCGGCCCCACCGGCCTCACGGTGGCCCAGCCCGCGGAGCCCGGGCCCGCCGCGGAGGCGCTCAGCCGACGCGGCCCGGGGCCGTTTCAGGTCTTGTATCGCACGAGCAGCATGGACGGCGCCGCCCGCTGGATGGCGGACCACGGCGTGCCCCCGCCGGCCCGCGGCGTGCGCAATACCGGCGAGCAGGCCATGCTGGTCTCCCCCGAGCACGCGTGCGGGACGTACATCGGCTTCGTGGGACCGGCGTAGTCGAGGTGGCGAGCGAGCTCACCCGCGTCGACGGCTGCGACCTCTGCCGCGCCGTTCGCATGACCCACTGGTATCACGAGGACGAGGTGTGCTGGATCGCCGAGTGCGACGTGTGCGACGTGCCCATGGTGGTCTGGCGCTGGCACGGCAAGACCCCGCCCCCCGAGCATCTCGAGCACATGCGCGCGCACCTGCACGACGTCGCCACCACCGAGATGGGCGAGTACTACGTGGACGACCACATGCGCAACATCCCGGATCACTGGCACGCGCACGCGCGGCCGAAAGGCGGCTTCTTCGGCGGCCGGCGCAAGGCTCTCTGAGCGCGAGCTACTTCGGCACGAGATCCTTGAAGCGCGGCATGATCTCGCGGGCCAGGAGCTCCATGGAGTGCCGCCACGCCTTCGGGTTCTCCGAGTAGTCGAAGCAGAAGAGCAGCAGGGTGCCGAATCCGCCGACCTCCTCGTAGATCTCGTGAAGTCGCTGGGTCACCGTTTCCGGAGAGCCCACCATCCAGTTGTGGCGAGCGCAGTATTCAGGGGTGACGTCGGAGTCGGGCACGTCCGGCTTGTGCTTCAGGAACTCGGTGAAGCCGAAGGAGGCGAGGAGGGGCAGGAAGTACTCCCGCATCATGCGGCCCATCATGCCGCCCGCGGAGAGGCGCATCGCTTCCGCGTCGGTGTCGGCGATGAAGACCTCGCGCACGAGGCGCCAGTCCGCGCGCTTCGGCGTCCGACCGCTGCGGGCCGCGCCCTGCTCGACGGATTCCCAGTGGCTCCCCACGTAGGCGGGATTCAGGTTGAGGCTCATGGGCCAGAAGCCGCGCTCGCCCGCGAGCTTGAGGGTGTCAGAGCCCTTGCTCACCCCCGCCACCCCGATGGGCGGGTGCGGCTTCTGGAACGGCATGATGTGGGGCCGGAGGGTGTCGAGCATCGTCCCCGTCTTGGTCACGTGCCAGTACTTGCCCTTGAAGTCGAACTCGGGCTCGTCGCTCCAGAGCCGCAGCACGATGTCGAGGGCCTCGCGCGTCATCTCGCGGTGCTGGCCCGAGGTGCCGTCGACATTGAACATGGCCCAGTCGCTCGGCAGGCCGCTCGCCGCCACCCCGAAGTTGAGCCGCCCCTGGGCCAGATGATCGAGCATGGCCACGCGGTTGGCGAGCTCGGCGGGGTGATGATAAGGCATGAGAAAGCCGCCGGGGCCGATGCGCATGCGCTTGGTCTGTAACAACGCCTGGGCCACGATGAGATCGGGGGAGGGATGCGGCTCCCAGGGCGCCGTGTGGTGCTCGCCGATCCACGCCTCGCTGAAGCCGAGCTCGTCTGCCCAGCGGAGCTGCTGGAGATCCCACTGGTGCCCGTCGTAGAGGTTGCGCTCCGGTGGATGCGACGGCATGGTGAACAGTCCGTAGTCCATCTCCGCCTCCCTTCATTCAGCACTCGAACTGCGAGGTCCTACCAGAGCTCCCGCGAGGCCAGCCGTGCTCCCTCCGCGAGGCTGCCGAGCTTCGCCCACACGATGTCCGGATCCACGGCCGCCTGGCCGACCCAGGTTCCGAATCCGCAGTCCGTCCCCGCGATGACGTTTTCCTGGCCCGCGAGGCGAGCGTAGCGCTCGATGCGCTCGGCGATCAGGGCCGGGTGCTCGATGAAATTGGTGGTGGAGTCGATGACGCCGGGAATGATGAGCTTGCCCTCCGGCACCTTGACCTTCTCGAAGACGCGCCACTCGTGGGCGTGGCGCGGGTTGGCGCCCTCGAAGGACACGGCGCCCGGGCGGGCGGCCAGGGCGAGATCGAGGACGTCGGCGAGGGGGACATCGAAATGGTGCGGGCCCTCGTAGTTGCCCCAGCAGAGGTGCAGGCGCACGCGGTCGGAGGGCACCTTGGCCAGCGCGTGGTCGAGCGCCTCGAGGTGCAGGCGCGCCATCTTGCGAAATTCCTCCACGCTGAGGTCCGCGAACTGGATGTGGCGCCCCATGGCGAGATCGGGGCAGTCGACCTGGAGGACGAATCCCGCCCCCGCCACCGCCTCGTACTCGTGCTTCATGGCCTCGGCGATGGCGAAGAGGTAGGCCTCGTGACTCGGGTAGTGATCGTTGTGGAAGAAGAGCGAGATGACGCCGGGAGAGGCGGCCGTGAGAAATCCTTCGCGAGCCCGCACCTGTGGGAAGACGGCCTGGAGATTGGCCACGTCCGCACGGGCCGCCTCGGGGTCGCGAAGGGCGACGGGACCCGTGCACGCCGGGGTCTTGCGCCGCGCGCGGCCAGGGTCGCCGAAGACGCGGCGGGCCATGCCGGGAAAGTCCACGAGGTCGCGGTACTGGAGCGGATGGCTCGCGCCTTCGAAGCCCGCGAGCCGGTCCTTGACGTACGTCGCGTAGCTCGGCTTGCTGAACTCGCCGTCGTTGATGATGTCGAGGCCGATCTCCGCTTGCCTGCGGACGACCGTGGCCACCGCCGAGCGGATCCCCGCGGCGAGAGCCGCGGCATCGACGGGGACGCCTTCCTCCTTCGCGAACATCGTGCGGGTCAGCTCGTCAGGCCGAGGCAGGCTGCCCGTGTGGGTCGTGAGGATCCGATCGGTGCTCCGTTGCATCGGTGGCGATCTGAATACCACAACTATCCGGCGAGTGCCATCGGTGCCGGGATTCGGCTAGAGGTTCCTCGCGTACCGAGCGATGACGAGCGCGCTGACGAGCAGAGGTCCCGCGAAAGCCGCCAGGTGGAGCGACCAGGCCAGGAAGGCGGCTCCGGAGTATGGAAAGATCATGGCGACGATCAGGTAGAAGACGCTCGCGGCCAGAATCATGCCTCCGCCGAACCGGTTCACGGAAGACCATGTGCGATTATCCGACAGGGTCTTGCGTGTCCGGATACCGTAGATCCGGTTGCGTGGGACGAGCCCGAGGATCAGGGGAAGGCTGACCACGAAGATGATCACGGCGGGAACGAAGAACGGCTGGCTGCTCATGTCGTGTCTCCGGTGTCGGGTGCTATCATACCGCCGTCTCGACGATCTCGTGCGGCTTCAGGGTCCCGGGCCCATGGCGCGCCAAAGTCGTTGACGCGAGGCGTCAACTCGCAGTAGCATGGACATGGAGGGTTTTCATGAAAGACGAGCTGTTCACGATGACGCCTGACCTGCCCGGCCTGTCCCCGGAGATGGCGGCCCGCTGGCAGGAGGAGCTCCGGCGCAACGCTCTGCGCATGAAGCACTTCAGCGAGATGATCATGAACCCGAAGGAGCCGGAGATCGGGCCCACGCCGCGCGAGGAGCTCTACCGCAAGAACAAGTCCCGGCTCTATCGCTACGAATCGAAGCGCACGGTCAAGACGCCCCTCCTCTTCGTGCCCAACCTCGGCATCAGCCGCCCCTACATCTTCGATCTCCTGCGCAATGGCTCGTTCATCGAGCACATGACCGAGCGCGGCTTCGATTTCTTCCTGGTCGACTGGGGCGTCTTCGGCCCCGAGGACAATGACCTCACCTTCGAGTACGCCGCCACCAAGATTCTTCCGCGCATGGCCCGGAAGGCCCTCGAGGCCTCGGGCGCGAAGGAGATCTCCGTACTCGGGTATTGCATGGGCGCGCCCCTGTCCTTGTCATGGCTGGGCAGCACGCCCGAGTTCCCGGTGAAGAACTACGTCGACATGGCGGGGCCCGTCGACTTCTCCAAGATCGGGCTCTTCGGCCTCTGGCTGGACCCGCGCTTCTTCGACGCGGACAAGTACGTCGACACGTTGGGGGCCATCCCCGCCGACATGGTCAAGATGGGCTTCAAGCTCCTCAAGCCGACCATGGACGTCTCCACCAACCTGAACCTGTGGTGGAATCTCTGGAACCCCGACTATGTCGCCGGCTTCAACGCGCTCAACAAGTGGGCCAACGAGTATCTGCCGTTTCCCGGCGAGTTCTTCCGCCAGTGGGTCAAGGAGTTCTACCAGCAGAACAAGCTGATCAAAGGGCAGCTCCGCATGGACGGGCGGCCCGTCCGGCTCGAGAGCATCCGCTGCCCCGTGCTCGCCGTGGGCGCCAAGGAGGACAACATCGCGCCGCCCGACTGCGTGCGGCCGCTCGTCCACGCCGTGAGCAGCTCGGACACGGAGTATGTCGAGCTGCCTGGCGGCCACATCTCCCTCATCGCCGGCCGCGGCGCGTCCGTGCATTGCTGGCCCAAGGTCGCCTCCTGGCTCGAGGCGAGATCGTAGGAGGAGAGTCCAATGGCGGACCAAACGGGCGCCCAGCAGCTCTTCGATCTCTGGAAGAAGCAGGTGGAGGAGGGGACTCGAGCCTGGCTCAAGATGGCCGGGCAGGGACAGTCGCCGGATCCGCAGGCCTTCTGGCGGCCCTTCATGGACCAGGGCATGCAGGCCTGGTCCAAGGTGATGACGCAGGGGCAGCCCTCGCCCGACCTCATGGCCCAGTGGAAGCAGTTCCTCGACCAGTGGATCGCCGCCTGGTCCAAGGTGCTCGAGCAGGCCATGGGCACCGAGAATTTTGCTCAGGCCATGGGTAAGCAGCTCGAGGGTTTTCTCAATCAGGCGGGACCCGCGAAGAAGGCCGCCGAGCAGCATATCGAGGCGACGCTGGCCGGGCTGGGGGTGCCTTCGCGCAGCCAGGTGGTCGGGATCGCGAAGCACATCATCGCGCTCGAGGAGAAGATCGACGCCGTCGACGACCGCATCGACACGATGCTCAAGCGGCTGGAGGAGCTGACCGCTGCCGTCCGAAAGGACCGCGCGTGATCGGCGTCACCGTCGAGAGCATCCAGGTGGGAGACAGCGCGCAGCTGACGCGGCGGGTCGCCGACGGGGATATCGCCGAGTTCGTGGACGCCGTCGGCGACTACAACCCGGTCCACTCCGACCGCGACTACGCCGCCTCCACCATGTTCAAGGAGCCCATCGCCCCTGGGATCTGGACGGCCGGCCTCATCTCCGCGGTGATCGGGACGCGGCTCCCGGGGCCGGGCGCCATCTATCTCGCCCAGGACCTGAAGTTCCTCAAGCCCGTCAAGTTCAACGACGTGGTCACGGCGCGCGTCGAGGTCGTGGAGGTCAACCGCGAGCGGAATCGGATCCGGCTCAGGACCGTGTGCGCCAACCAGCGCGGGGAAGAAGTTCTCACGGGCGAAGCGCTCGTCATGCCGTCGAAGACGCGGGTGGACTACGAAGAGACGTCGCGTCAGGCGGTAGGCGCTTTCGCCCTGTGGATGCTCGCGCCCTGGGCCTGGGCCGCGCAGGGCGCCGCGGTCGTCGGGATGCTCGGTCTCGCCGCCCTCGGTCTCTCGAGCCCCGACCGGACCTAGCTCAGCCCTCGAACCTCTTTACCCAGCCCTCATCTCGCCGACGACTAACTCGGCGACCGTCTCGGCTCGATTTGATTCAGCCCTCGCCTCGCCGGGCCCCTCGCCTTCGGCTCGGCGACCCGTCTCGGCTCGAACTGCCCTACATGAACAGGCCGCCGTTGATGGAGAGCTCTGCCCCCGTGATGTAGTCACCGTCGCTCGAGCAGAGGTAGACGCAGGCGCGCGACACCTCGTCGGCCTTGCCGAAGCGGCCCATGGGGATCTGGCCCAACAGCTTCTGCTGCACCTTCTCAGGAATGCCCGACACCATCTCGGTCTCGATGAAGCCCGGGGCGACCGCGTTGATGGTGATGCCCTTGGCGGCCAGCTCCTTGGCGAGCGACTTCGTCATGGCCGCCACCCCGGCCTTGGAGGCGGCATAGTTGGCCTGGCCGAAGTTGCCGATCTGGCCGATGACCGACGTGATGTTGACGACGCGGCCCCAGCCCTGCTGCAGCATCTGATCGATAAAGACCTTGGTGCAGTTGAAGACACCGTCGAGGTTGATGGCCAGCACCTTCCGCCAGGAGGCGTGATCCATCTTGACGAAGGTCTTGTCGGAGTTGATGCCGGCATTGTTGATCAGGATATCGAGGTGCCCGAACTGCTTGAGCACCTCCTGGGCCATCCGGTACGTGTCCGGATAGTCCGCCACGTCGGCCTGGGCGAGCATGGCCTTGCGTCCCATGGCGAGAATGCGCTCGACAACTTCCTTCGCCGCGCCCTCGCTCGACACATAGTTGACGGCGACGTCGGCGCCCTCCTGGGCCAGGGAGAGCGCGATGGCGCGTCCGATGCCGCGGGAGGCGCCTGTGACCAGGGCCGTGCGTCCCTTGAGCTGCATGCGTGGCCTCCTGACTCTCGTGGCTGCGAGGGGGGTCGATTCGGAGCGTGAGTATAGCAGAGGGGAGGACGGCGTCTTGAGGCGCTTGACGCGGGGTGTTAGACTTCAGGTATGCCGTATGTCATCAAGCGGTACTCGAACCGAAAGCTCTACGATACTCAGGAGAGCCGCTACGTCACGCTCGAGGAGCTCGAGGAGCTGATCCGCGCCGGCAAGGAGATTTCCGTGGTGGATGTCTCCACGGGAGAAGACCTGACCTCGGTCACTCTCGCGCAGATCATTCTCGAGAACGAGCGGAGCCATCGCGCGGGCCTTCCCACCGCCTTTCTCCACCAGCTCATCAAGCACGGGGAGGCCTGGCAGGACTTCGTGCAGAAATCGCTCAAGTCGAGCCTCGAGGGAGTCATGACGAGTCAGCGCGAGGCCGATCGCGTCCTTCGCGATTGGGCGGTGCGCTCGGGATGGATGCCCGCGCCGCCCGCGGACTCCAAGGCGGAAAAGAAAGCCGAGCCGGCCCAGGATGCCGAGGCCCTCCGCCAGGAAGTGTCCTCGCTGCGGGAGCAGCTGAAAGCGCTCGAAGACCGGCTCGAGAAGCGCCGAGAGAAGTAGTTCGAGCTGAGAAAAGAGAAAGGCCGGGCGGGTGCCCGGCCTTTCCTCTGCCCATCGTGCCGCGGCGCCGCTTAGGCGAGTGGCGAGTAGAGCGACTTCATCCGGCCGGCGACCTGCGCGAAGGTCGCCTGGATCTCCTTGCCCGTCTGTTCCGCCGTCACCTGCAGCCGCTCCGCCGAGCGCGTCATGGCCTGAGCGTTCGATTCGATGATCTTGAAGGCCTTCTGCGCGCCCTCCACGGACTGCAGCACGCCCTTCTGATAGAAGGCGAAAGGATCCCGCGGCGCCTCCTGGATCTCGCTCTGGCGGCTCAGGAGATAGTCCTGACCCTCCTTGAGCGCCTCCACAGCCGAGGACTGGAGCTCGGCGTAGAGCCGGACGCCCTCCTTGGCGGTGCTGGCGGAGAGATCCACCAGGTCGCGCAGGATCTTCTGATTGGCCTCGGCGACCATCGAGAAGGCCTCCACGGCTCGGCCCGTCATGTGAGCGAACACTTCGCTGCCCTGCGTCGCAGTCGTCATCACCATGCTCCTCCTTGCATCACTTGATCGGCCATTGCAGCATCGGACCCCGGCGGGGCCCTTCCACGACTCGACGATAACGCTCTGCGTTATGAGTGTCAAGCCTTTTTATTGCGTTGCGTTATGTCTACCGTGGTATACGGGTCTGGCCGCGTCGGGCGTCCTAAGTAGTTGAAAGAAAGAGGCTCATGAGATTGCTGGCGCTGCTCTCGTTATGCCTTGTGCTCGTCGGATGCGGTTCCGCTCGAAAGCCTTCCCTCCGCAGTGCCACTGGGCTGGAGGAGGTCAAGCTCCGTGACGCTCTGGCTCCGCTGCTCGCAGCTTCCGGCATCTGGCGTGGTCCCGAGGACGGCTGCGCAGTCGCCCTGGGCATCGAGACGTTGCGGGCCATCGATCTCGGCGTGGGGCCGCACCCGCGCTGCAAGTTCGGTCTGGTGGTGACCACGGGTGCGCTGCGAAGCCTCGATCAGGACGAGCTCCAGACCGCGCTGGCCCATGAGATCGGCCACGTACAGCTCGGACATTTCAGTAGCCGTGAGGCGCGGCGCCAGGTCGGGCCGAAGATTCCGGACAGGGGCGCACCGGTCGAGTCGGACAGCGGGCAGGGCCTGGGTCAGAGTCGAGCCTATGATCGGCAGGAAGAGCTGGCGGCCGACCGCTATGCCGTGGAGCTCCTGGACAAGCTTCCGGGGAGTCCCGGCCGCGGCTGCACGAGCGTGATGACCCTCATCGAGCGCCTCGACCTCGAGCGTCTGGCCCCGATGTGG
>QHSC01000022.1 GCA_003220345.1 Candidatus Rokuibacteriota bacterium
GCGGCCGCGTCGTGCAGTCCTCGCTTCTCGACGCGCGCCTTGAGCGGGCGCTTGAGGCGGCCCATGAGCCCCGGCGCGGAGAGCTGCGCGTACCAGAAGCCATAGGTGGTCACATAAGGAACGCCGAAACGTTTGGTGGCTCTCCGGGCCGGGATGGTCCCCGTGATCTGAAAAACGCGCAGGGCCCGGCAGCGGCGGAACTCATCCGCGTGCGCCCTGGCCATGGTCAGGGCACGTCGCCCGCGGCTCATGGGCTGCGCGGGCGCGAACACGCGCACGCGCCTGAGGAGCGCAGGATCGCTCGTGAACTCCTCGAGGGACTCCGGCAGGTAGCTGAAGTAGAGCACCTCGCCGAAGGCATCGGCGTACGGCCTCATGTAGCCGTCGAGGAGGCGCGAGAGCTGGCCGGCCTCGGCGAGAGACCGGATCCCGCTCCCGAGGGCGGGAAGAAACCCGATGGTCATGCGCGCCGCTTCCTCGCCACCACCCGGAAGCCCGTGCTCTCTTCGGGACGGCGCACCGCCGCCTCCCTTTTCCAGCGGCTGAGCCTGTCGTAGAGGCCGAGGGAGAGCCCACCCACGGCGTCGATGGCTCCTGCCCACGGCGTGTCGAGGACCACGGGCATGACCGGCCCGTCCGGCTCGAACCCGGCCGCGGCCAGCTCGGCCAGGAACTCCTCCCGCGTGTACTCGACCTTGTGGTCTGGATCGGAGTACGCGAAGAGCCCGGCCTCCCGCAGGGTCCGGCGCCAGCGCGTCTCTCGATTGGGACCGGAGACGAGGAGCCGCCCGTCCTCGGTGAGGACCCGATGAATCTCCCTCAGGACGTCCAGGCGCGGAACGAGGTGCTCGATCACGTCCAGGAAGAGCGCAGCGTCGAACGAGCCCGAGGGAAACGGAAAAGCGCCCGTGATGTCCCAGGCGAAGATGCGCGCGTTGCCGAGCCCCTGCTCGCGGATGGTGCGCGCGGCGATGGGGAGCTGGGCGAGGTCGTAGTCGAAGCCGACGATGGCCCGGCATCGGGTGGCCGCCCGCGACAAGTGGGCGCCGTTGGCGCAGCCGACGTCGAGGACACGGTCGCTCGCCGAGAGATACGGCAGGTACCAGTCGTGCCACGGATGATCGACGAGATGCTTGGGATGGATGGCATAGGGCCGCTTCCCGGTCCAGCGCACGAGGCGGACGCCGAGGGCCTTGCCGCGCCGATTCACCACGTCCACCGCGCGCACGGTCAGCCGGCCGAGGGAATTCATGGCGACCGCCGCGCGCCGCGATGCCGCCAGGCTTCGATCGTCTCTTCGTACACGCGTCGCGTGCCCTCGACGCAGGCCTCCCAGCGAAAGAGGCGATCGGCGCGCTCGCGCGCGGCGGCGCCGAACTTCTCCCGGAGGGCGGCGTCGCCCAGCAAGAGGAGCAGGCGCTCCACGAAGCGGTCGGGCACCGAAGGATCGCAGACGAAGCCGCTCTGGCCCTCGGCCACCAGCTCGGGAATGGACCCCCGGTCGGAGGCGACCACGGGCACGCCCGCGGACATCGCCTCGGCCACGCTGAAGCCGAAGCCCTCCATGGCCGAGGGAAACAGGAACACGTCCGCGAGGCGGAAATGCGCGGCTTTCTCGGCCTCGGGGACATAGCCCGTGAAGACCACCCGGCCCTCGAGACCGAGCTGTCGGACGTGGCGCTCCAGATCGGCGCGCAGGGGGCCGCCGCCCGCGATGACGAGCCGCGCCTCGGGCACCCGGGCGGCGACCGGCGCCCAGATATCCAGGAGCAGCAGGAGATTCTTGCGAGGCTTGAGCCCGCCCAGGAAGAGCGCGACGGGGTGCCCACGCAGGTGATAGCGGTCGAGCAGCTCAGACGGGGGCGGCCCGGGGACAAAAGCGGGATCGACGCCGTAGTAGACGACGGAGACGTGATCCGTGCGGACCCCGAGCTCGGCCGCGAGCTGGCGGCGGCCGAACTCGCTTCCCACCACCACGCGATCGGAGGCCTCCACCACCCGCTTCTCGATGAGCCGGTTCAGCGGGCTCGGGTCGAGGTGGTGGTGGTGCGAGACCACCGGGACGTTGAAGTTGAAGCGCCTCCGCGCGATGAGGGCGCTCGGCCCGATGTAGCGGAGCGAGTGCGCGCGCAGGAGGTCGAAGGGGCGCTCGTCCCAGACGCGCTTGATGGCCGAGGGCACGACGAACGGCGCGACCCACCACCGCAGTCCCCGGCGAATGGGAAAGCGGTGGACGGTCCAGTGGGGCACGCCCTCGGGATGCGGCTTGCCGCGGGCCAGGATGAGCTCGACGTCCACCCCTGCCCGGCCGAGCCTGGCCAGGAGCTCCCGCTCATAGGTCTCGCCTCCCGAAGTCGTCTCCGGCGCGACGCCGCAATGGGGCGAGCAGATGCGCATGTCGCCCACGCTCATGGCTTGCGCGCCGTCACGAGATAGCCGGTGGCATAGCTCGACAGGAAGGGCGAGCGGGCGACCCCGGGCAGCCGGTCCATGGCGAGCAGGATCGCCCCCAGGGGCAGCACGGGAAGCGCGGCGAGGGCGCGCAGCGGACGCGAGGCGACCTGGGCCGTGGCCTGGCGAAGCATGTGAGCGAGACTGGTGAAGAAGCGGCCCTGCTGGCTGACCGCCTCGACGCAGAGCCCGGCCCGGTCGAGAAGCTCGCCCAGCCGCGCCGCGGAGAAGCGGTGACGGTCCAGCGGATGATCCGGCCGATGGAGGAGCGGGGCGGAGAGCACGACGCGTCCGCCAGGCACGAGGACGCGGGCGAACTCATCGAGCATGACCTCGTATCGGTCAACGTACTGGATGACCTCGGTGCACACAATGCGGTCGACGGACCCGCATCGGAGCGGCAGGGCCTCGGCGTTGGCGATCACGTCGGGGCGCTCGGCGGCATCCATGTTGAGGAGGACCCAGCGCCGGGCGCGCTCCTCTTGGCGCCGGAAGCTCCCGCGGGGCACCCGCTTGCCGCCGACATCCAGCACGAGGCCCGTGAGGTCGGGGGCCAGCCTCGCCAGCTCGGCGTCGAGAAGCGCGCGCCGATAGGATGTCCCGAGGCGGGGTCCCCTCACCGGACCCGCACCTCGTCGTAGAGGGCGAGGAGCCGGTCGAGGCTCGTCTCCGGGTCGAAGTGCGATTCCACGCGCTTGCGCGCGGCGGCGCCCAGCGCATGGCGCAGCGGCTCGTCGAGCAGCAGCGTCTCCACCGCCCGGGCGAGCTCGGTCGGACTGTGCGGCCTGACGAGGAGCCCGGTGACGCCGTCGACCACGAGCTCCGGAGTTCCGCCGACGCGCGTGCCCACCACCGCGCGCCCCGCGCTCATGGCCTCGAGGATGACCCGGCTCAGCGAATCCGGGATGACGGAGGGGACGACGACCACGTCGGCGGCGGCGTAGAGGGCGAGCACCTCGGCGTTGGGGAGAGGCCCGAGCCGCCGCAGCCAGGGCTCGTCGGGCAGCGGAGTCACGCCGTCGCCCACGAAGACGAAGACGGCGTCGGGGACCGATTTCAGGATGCGCGGCGCCGCCTCCGCCAGGTCGCCCGTCCCCTTGCCGGGAGAGAACTTGCCCACGTAGAGCACCACGCGCCGGCCTTCGAGGCCATAGGCGCGCCGGACGTCCGCGGCCTGTTCCGGGGTGGCGGGCACCGTGGGAGGCGGAATCGTGTACACGGTGCGCAGGCGCCGGACGCCGTCGAGAAGGCCCGATCGGCCGTAGATCCCGAGAATGCCGTCGCTGACCCCGACCACGGCGTCGACGCGACGGAGGAAGCGCTGCTTGACGCAGGCATCGAGCCAGCCCGCGAGGAAGGCGAGCTTGGTCATGAGCCGCGAGCGCCGGCCCCGCATGTAGAGATCGAAGTACTCGACCGAGCATTCGCCCCACAGCTTTCGAACCCCGCAGTCGTCCGGTCGGCGATCGCCGTGATGCAGGCACATGGGCGACGGGTCGATGAGGCTGCCGTCCCGTATGGTCAGCAGGACGGGCACGCGGGTCAGCCACCGCGCGATGAGGGACGGGACGAGCATGTGCTTGTTCTGGGCGTGGAGGACATCGGCACCCTCGCGGCGCACGAGGCGCGCGAGCTGGAGCCCGGCCCAGAGCGCGAAGAGGGGGCTCTGCAGCATGCGCTGGGGGAGCACGGTGCGGCCCGGCGGGCGCTTGAACGGGAAGGAGAAGCGCCGGATGACGAAGCCCGCGCTCTCCTCGACGGGGGCCGCTCCGTAATTGGGCGTGGCGACCACTACCTGCGCCCCGCGCCCCGCGAGGGCGGCGGCGAGCGCCTGCGTGCTCCATTCCGTGCCGCCCGGGGCATGCGGCGGGAAATACTCGTTGGCGAGACAGACCTTCACGCCGCGGCCACCTCACGCACCGTCACGTAGCCGCCCGAAGGCGCGCCGACCCGCAGGCCCTCCAGCCAGCGGATCCCTCCCCGCACGACGTCGCGGTCGTGGAACGCGCGCACCCGGCGGTCGTCGACGAGCACGAGCCCGTCGGCGGGGGCCCACGCCTGGGCTCCCAGGCAGGAGACATAGCGCAGGCCCGCCTCCGCCGCGGCCTTCAAGGTCTTGCGCGAGAGCACGTTGCCGGGAGGGACGAGCGTCTCGACCTTGCGGCCGAGAAAATCCTGAAGGATCTCCTGGGAGATCCTGACGTGCTCGCGATGAACGGACTCCGGCAGCCAGTCGTAGAACTCGCGATGCTCGGCCCGATTGCCGGAGAAGACGCGCGGCCGAAACCGTCCGCGCTCCAGCACGCAGTGCGTGTAGCCATGGTTGGCGACCTCGAGAAGCCCACGGTCCACGCCCGAGCGCACCACGCGACTCGCCTCGGGAAACTTGCGCGGATACGGGGTGATCGAGCCGTCGTCCTCGACCCAGCCCGCGGTCACGCCGACGGTCAGGCGCGAGCCGTGACGCTCGAGCCAATCGAGCACGGCCCCCCAGTCGCGCTCGCCGAGCTCGCGATAGGGCCCCCACCGCTTGATGGGCGGCAAGTACTTGAAGAAGAGCAGATTGCCGGGAAAGGGCACCCGCAGCCCACCCAGCTCGAGGCGGGTGATCCCGTACACCTCGTTCCGCTTGGAGGCGGCACCGACGTCGTCCATGCGCAGCGCCACTGCCGGCCCGGTCACTTGCGGGCCAGGAGCTCGATGTGGGGCCCGATGCCGAAGAGCCGATAGTAGGCCCGCACGAGCGGCCAGAGTGGGCTGCCCGTCTCGGGCAGTCGCGCGTCGGCGGGCTCGAGCCTCGTCACCTCCCGGGCGCCCGCATCCCGCACGAGCGACTCGAGCCGCCCCGGCAGGAGCGGGGTCAGCGTGTCCACGAAGCCCGTGGGACGCCCGCGCGCCCGGAGATACCAGCGCGCGAGCGCCTTCGGCATGCGCGGCACCCAGAAGAGCTTGTAGTGCCCCTCGTAGCACGCGAGCGCGCTCGGAGCGTGGATGTACACGGCCCCGCCCGGGCGCGCGACCCGGAGCATCTCGCGCACGGTGGCGGGCACGCTCTCGACGTGCTCGAGCGTCGAGAAGCAATACACGACATCGAAGCTCGCGTCGGGGAACGGCAAGGCCTCGGCGGCGGCGAGGAGGCAGGTCGGTCCGCCCTTCTCGGCGTCGGCCTTGAGTCGGCATATCTCGACCGCGGCCGGCTCGGCATCGACGCCCACCGCGCTCGCGCCGGCGCGCTGGGCGACCACGGTGAAGCCTCCGGTGCCGCAGCCCACGTTGAGGAGCCGGAGACCCGCCACCCTCCGTCCCATCGCCGATTCCAGCCGGGAGAGATGGCGGGTCTCCAGCGCTTCCTCTCCGAGCCGGACGGCCACGAGATCCTGCCAGCCGGGCACGCCGAGGGTGTCCCGATAGTAGCGGGTGTAGTACTCGGCGAGCCGCCCCCGCACCGCCTCCGGCCAGGCCCCGACGTCTCTCGCTCCTCGCGCCACCGTCACGGCAGGGGCTTCCGCCTTCACGGCTCGAGCGCGGAGACGAGTGCCTCGGCGACGAGCCGGCGCTCTTCCGGCGTGATGCCGACCGAGCACGGCAGGGACAGTCCCCGGTCGTACAACCGCGGGGCGACCTCGATCCGGTAGGTCAGGGCGGATTTGAACGCCGGCTGCAGATTGAGCGGGCGCCAGAGCGGGCGCGCCCCGATGCCCGCGGCATTGAGCCGGCGCAGGAGCGCCCGCATGTCGGGGCCGCGTCGCTCGTCGAGAAGGAGCGAGGGCATCCAGTAGGTCGAGCGCGCCCAGGCCGCTTCCGTGAAGACCGTGAGCCCTGGCACGCCGTCCAGGAGCTCGCGATAGTGGGCGGCGGTGGCGCGCTTGGCCTCGATGAACGCGTCGAGCTGCTCGAGCTGGGCGACGCCCAGCGCCGCCTGGATGTTGGTCAGGCGATAGTTGAAACCGACCTCGTCGTGGACGAACTCGAGGGCGTCGCCCCGCGCCTGGGTGGTCAGGGACCGGACACGGGCCGCCACCTCGGGATCCCGCGTCAGCACCATGCCGCCCCCACCCGTCGTGATGATCTTGTTGCCGTTGAAGGACAGGCAGCTCACGAGGCCGTCCCCGCCCACGGCGCGTCCCCGGTAGCGGGCGCCGAGCGCCTCCGCGGCATCCTCGACCACGGCGAGAGGGTGGCGCCCCGCGATCTCGAGAATCGCGTCGAGGTCGCACGGATGCCCGTACAGGTCCACGGGCAGGAGCGCGCGCACGACGCGGCCTGTGGCGCGATGCACGACGTGGCGCGCCTTGACCAGGCACTCGCGCGAGAGGAAGTCGGCCGTCTTCTCCGGGTCGAGCCCCCACGAGACCTCTTCCGAGTCGAGGAAGACGGGCTCGGCGCCGCAATAGGCGATGGCGTTGCCCGTCGCCATGAAGGTGAGGGCGGGCACGAGCACGAGATCGCCCGGCTTGACCCCCGCGGCGAGGAGCGCCACGTGAAGCGCGGCCGTGCCGTTGACGGTGGCCACGGCGTGGGGCACGCCCACGTGCGCCGCCACCTCGCGCTCGAAGCGACCCACGAAGGGCCCGGCCGAGGACACCCAGTTGGTGTCGAGGCATTCCTTGACGTACTTCCACTCGTTGCCGGCGAGGTGGGGAACGGCATTGGGAATGGCGCGCCCGGGCCCGGTCACCGCGACCTCGCCTCCGCTTCGTGACGCAGGCGATACCAGGCGAAGGTCTCGCGCACGCCCGCCTCGAGGGAGACCTTGGGCACGAATCCCGTCAGCTCGCGAAGCCGCCCGATGTCGGGGCAGCGTCGCGCCACCGACCCCGCGGGCGCGGCCACCCGCTCGAGCCTCGGCGCGAATCCCGCCTCTCTCAGCACGAGGCCCGCCAGATCCTCTATCAGTGTCTCCTCGGTGTCGTTGCCGATGTTCACGACCCGGCCCGAGGCCGCCGGCGTGGCCATGAGCCTGACCATGGCCTCCACGGCATCCGAGACGTGGCAGAAGGCGCGGCGCTGATCCGTGCCATACACGCGGAAGGGATCCTCGCGACGCAGCGCGCGGAGCGACAGCTCCGGGACGACATGATCGGCGCCCATGCGTGGCCCGTACACGTTGTGGAAGCGCCCGATGACGGACGGACGCGCGCGGGCGCGGGCGGTGTGGATCACCGCCGCCTCCCCCAGGATCTTGCTCGCCGCGTAGGCGAAGCGGGGCGCGGCCACGTCGGGCACGGACAGCGGCACGTCCTCGGGGGTGGGCACCGCCACCGTGCCCGCCGACACGCCGCCCGCGTACGTCTCGCTGGTCGAGGCGAAGAAGAGCATGCCCGCCTCGGGCGTGAGCCAGTCGAGGAGGCGCATGAGGGCGAGCGTGTTGGTGCGGATCACCCGCGCGGGGTCGGTCTCGACGTTGCGCACGCCGACCACGGCCGCCAGCATGTAGACGGAGTCCCACCGCGCGGGCAGGTCCCGGAGCGCGTCTTCGCGGGTGAGGTCGGCCTGGACCAGGGTCACGCCCGGCCGCGCGCAGAGCGCCTCGATCTCTCCGTCCCGGCGGCCGCGCGAGAAGTCGTCGACCAGGGTGAGGGCGTGGCCCTCGGCGGCGAGACGCGCAGCGAGGTGATAGCCGATGAACCCCGCTCCCCCCAGGATCAGCGTCCTAGCCATAGCCGATCCCCGCATAGCGCACGCCCGCCCCGCGGACGGTCTCCTCGTCGAGGATGCGCCAGGCGTCGTAGAGGACGGCGGGCCGGCGCAGGCGCGGCAGGAGCCGGCCCAGGTCGAGCTTGGCGTACTCGGGATGGTTGGTGACCACGAGCACCGCGTCCGCACCGTCGAAGGCCGCCTCCGCCGTGACCGGCTCGGCGCCGAGGCCGCGGATGACATCAGCTCCCACGAGGTGGTCATGGCCGCGAAGGGAGAGCCCGGCCGCGCGGAAGAGGGGGAGCATGGGCACGATGGGCGCGCCCCGCATGTCGTCCGTGGGCGGCCAGCCCTTGTAGGCCCAGCCGAGCACGGAGAGCCGCGCGCCCTCCGCGCTGCCGCGAGCGGACCGGATCATCGCCACGAGCCGCTCGGCGACGTGGCCGGGGAGGTGCTCGTTGAGCCCGCGCGCCTGCCCGACCAGCCATGGCGTGTAGCCCGTCGCCCGCGACGCGCTGATCAGGATATACGGATCCTTGGACAGGCACGCCCCGCCCACGAAGCCGGGCCTGGCGAGGTCCGGGCGCGGATAGTCGACATTCGCAGCCCGGATGACTTCGAGAGGATCGAGCCCCCACCGCTCGGCCACGAGGGCAATCTCGTTGCCGTAGGAGTAGATCAGGTCCGTGTGGCAATTGTTCGCGAGCTTGACCAGCTCCGCCGCCTCGAGCGAGGAGACGGAGACCACGCGGCGAGTCACTCGCTCGAAGAGCTTGGCGGCCGCGCGACCGCTCTCGAGATCGAGGCCGCCCACCACCTGCGGCAGCTCCTCGAGCTCGCGCAGCGCCTGCCCCTGGATGGTCCGCTCCGGCGCGAAGGCCAGGCGCGCGCGTCCCCAGGCCGAGAGCAGCTCGGGCAGGACCACGGCGCGGCTCCCCCCCACGGGCACCGTGCTTCGCACGATCACGAGCGTGTCGGGGGCGCAGCGCTCCGCCACGTGGCGCGCGGCCGCCCGCAGATTGCCGAGCTCGGGCCCGCGCGTCTCCGGACTGACCGGCGTGGAGACGCAGATGATGGCGGCCTCGACGCCGCCGGGCAGGGCCGAGGCAACGTGGAGACGATCGCCCAGAAACGTCCCGAGCGCCTCGTCGAGCCCGGGCTCGTAGAGGTGCGGCCGGCCGCGGGCGAGCGCGTCGAGCACGGCGGGCGAGGTGTCCACGCCGTGCACGGTGAAGCCCTTGCGGGCGAGCGTCACCGCCATCGTGAGCCCCACGTAGCCCAGCCCCACCACCCCGACCGTGTTCATGGCCATATTAACACTCGCCTCGCCACGCTCCTCGCCTGCGGCTCGTCGGCCGTGTCTCAGCTCGAAAGTCAGTCGAACAATCCGTCGGCCACGTCACGGTTGGCCTTCTCCAGATCGGCGAGACGCCCGATGTCCAGCCAGTACTCGCGGATCAGGTACGCCGCCACCACACGCTCCCGGTCGAGGAGCGTCCGGATCAGGTCCGTGGCGTCGAAGTACTCACCCGCCGGGATCAGCTCGACGGCCGACGGATCGAGGAGATAGATGCCGGCATTGACGGGGAACTCCTTGCGCGGCTTCTCCTCGACGCGGGTCACGCGCTCGCCGTGGAGCGTGAACTCGCCGTACGGGATGTCGACCTGGTGGGTGGAGACACCGACGGTCATGGCCGCTCGTCCCTGCCGCCGGTGAAACTCCCACATCGCGCGAAAGTCGCACCTGGTCAGGACATCGGCATTGACCACGAAGAAGGGCTGGCGCAGCCGCTCCCGGAGGAGGAGGAGGGCGCCCCTCGTGCCCCACGGCGGGGGCTCCGACTTGTGGTGGAGGGCGATGGTGATGTCGGTGATCCCCGACTGGCGCAGGCGCTCGATCATGATCTCGACGAGCGGTCGGCCGCCCACGAGGACGAGGGGCTTGGGCGTGGACTCCGTGAGCGGCCGGAGCCGCCGCCCTTCCCCGCCCGCCATGATCACGGCGGGAGTGGGCAGGGGCGGCGCGGCGATCTGCTCCTCGAGGAAGAGCACGTCCACGAGCCGCCGGCCCGTGTCCACGAGGGGCAGGTGGCGGATGGCGCGCGCGAGCATCAGCTCGACCGCGGCCGCGCGCCCGAGGCCGGGCGAGGCGGTCACGGGCGCCGGGTTCATGATGTCGGCGACGACGCCGTCGAGCGGCACGCCTCGCAGGATGGCGCGGCGCAGATCGCCGTCGGTGACCATGCCGGCGAGGACGCCTTCGGCGTCGGCCACGAGAACAGCCTGCCGGCCGTTCTTGGTGATCGCCTCGAGTGCCTCGCGGAGCGAAGCCCGGGGGCTCATCACCATATTGGGGTTCACCGAGGCAGCTCCGCCATGTGGAGGTCCTTAATCATACGGACTTTCAGGGACTTGGGCAAATTCGAGGGGGGCCCACGCGGCAGCGTCCTCGCGAGCCCGCGTCACCCCCGTTTCCGGCGGTACACGGTGAAGCTTCGCAACGGGTACTCGGTCACGGAGCCGATGGGCTCGAAGTACTGGTCCAGAAGCGTCAGCATTTCCCGTTCTTCGGGCACGAAGTGCGGCCTCATGGTCTCCACGAAGATCGTGTCGATGACGGCGAAGCTCGCGTCGCTCGACAGCCAGTGACGCATCTCGGATGCCGTGACGAAGCCGGACCGACGCACGATCCAGTCTTCGGTCGGTACGCGCGCGAACTGGTACGGGACGTACATCTGCTGCAGGTAGGTGATTGGACGGCCCGAGAGGTAGTAGATTTCGTTCAGGCCGTAGAAGAAGACCCGGGCGTCCGGCGGCACCAGAGCTCGGATGTGCGCGGCCGCCGCATACGCCGAGCCCACCGGATCCTTCTTCGCGAGATCGCCGGTGGGTAGGAGCGGGTTGCGCGCGAAGTAGAGCGGAGGGAGCAGGAGCCCGGCCAACACGACAAGCAGCAGACGACGTGACCAGCTTCCGTGCCGTGTCGTGCCGAGAAGACCCGCCCATCCCACCCCAAGCAGCAGGGCAGTGAGGGGCGCGTAGGGGAGAAAGTACAGACCGACCCAGTGGAAATTCCAGTAATACATCACGAAGAGCGCTCCCACTGAGGCGGCGAGGAGACCCGTGAGCATCCTGACCTGGCCGCCCGCCCATCCCTGCGGGAAGCCGGTCGGGCGTCCGGCCAGCCGCCGCCAGCATCCGACCCCGATGAGCAGCGCGCCGGCGAGGGCCCAGAACTCGTACCGCCGGACCACCCGGAGAAGCTCGTAGAGCTGCGACGCGAGGGCGAGCGCCTCCGGGATGGCAACCACCCCGATGAGAAGCATCCGCATGGCTCTCGTCCGCGCTGACCAGAGCGCGTAGGCGAGCATGAAGGGCACCACGGGCCACAGATTCGAGCGGACGAAGAAGAGTAGGCCGACCAGGCCCAAGCCGAGGACGCGGCGGCCTGGCGACTCGCCGCCCAAAAATACAAACAGGGAGCCGATGAGGCAGAAGGACGCGAAGGCTGGATAGCCCTCGTAGGAGTAGTACGCGACCACCACGCCCTGGGTGGCGAGGAAGAGCGCTGCGAGGACGGCGGCAGAATCGCCTGCGAGTCGCCGGGCGAGCCCGGCGGTCAGGAGCAGGGTCAGCACGCCAAAAACGACGTTCAGTGCCCGGGCTGCGTACAGGCTGGGGCCGCCTGCCAGGACCTGCGTCAAGCCCAGGACGTAGAAAGGTAGCGGCAGACGGTTTCCCACGAGCCGATCGTCGTAGACGCCAAGCTCTCCCCGCACCGCCATGGCGCCCACCATGAGGTATTGCACGCCGTCATGGACCGGCACCAGGAGGCGGGCGTAGTGGAGCGCCTGCACGAGGTAGAGGATGGCGATGAGCGCGAACACGAGCGCGAGCAGCGGGCGACGACGGCCGGCCGCGGCGAGCGCATCAATCATGACGCATCCGTCGCATTCTACATCAGGCGTTGACAGGATCGAGGATCTTGCACAGACTGCCCGCGAGCATGGGCGACCTCTCGACGTGCGTCCTCTGCGGTCCTACTCCTGCCACCCTCGTGGTGGCCGCCAACGGGTTCAGGATCGTCCGGTGCGGCCGGTGCAATCTCGTCTTCGTGGACGGCGCACGCGATCTTGAGAACCTGGACACCTTCTACAGCGGGACGTATTACCAGGGCGAGGACAACGCGGTCTACGGCTACCGGGACTACACGGCCGATCGATCCATACACTTGAAGAATTCCCAGGTCCTCCTCTCCGTGATCGAGCGGCGGGCCACCGGATCCGGACGCGTCCTCCTGGATGTCGGATGCGCGCACGGCTTCTTCCTGCGCGCCGCGCAGGCTCGCGGATGGGTGCCGCACGGCGTCGACATTTCCGCGGAGGCGGTTGAGTACGCACGCCGAGATCTCGGCCTCGCCGTGACCAGAGGAAATATCGACGACTGCCGGCTCCCTCCGCTATCGGTCGACGTCGTCACCCTCATTGGCACCATCGAACACCTGACGGATCCGATGCGCACGCTCCGCTCCGCGGCCCGGCTTCTCCGGAGCGGCGGACTGCTCGCCATCACCACTCCCGACATCGAAGGCCGTCTCGGATACTTCAGCTGGAAGCCCCCGGAGCATCTCTTCTACTTCTCGGCGCGAACGCTTGCGCGCCTCCTCGACGAGACGGGCTTTGTCGTAGAGCTCCGTCGCATCGAGTGGAAGTACTACGGACTCGCGGACCTGGGCCAGCGGCTGTGGGGCTATTGGGGGCTGCCCAACCCCAACCGGTGGGCGCGCGCGCTCGAGAGCGTTGGGCTCGGCAGGCTCTCCGTAAAGATCCCGACCAACGAGATGCTCGTCATCGCCCGGCGGCGCTGATACGAATCCCGCCTCTTCATTGACAGCTCGCGCGCGCCCTTGGTACGGTACGGCGTGCTCAAGGGTGTCCTTCTCGCCCTCGCCACCTCTTCCCTCTATCTGATCCTGGTCGTGATCCTTCTGCGCGCCGTTCGACCCGAGCGGCGCTTCCGCCTCATGTCGCGCCTTCATCTGGCCATGTACGGGGTGCTCGCGGCCGCGTACGTGGTGACGCCCGCCGATCTGTGGATCATTCCCGCCTCCTTCCCGCGGGCGGGCTGGCTCATCGACCTCGTCAACGCTCTCCTAGTACACACCTTCCTTTTCATGGGGTCGAGCATGCTGTACTTTCTGATCGACCGCGGCTTTTCCGCGCGGATCCTGATCGAGATCCGCGGTGCCCCGGGTGGAGCGATGAGCGAGGCGGAGGTCGCCGCGGTGTACGCGCCCGACGCCGTGGTGACCCGGCGCCTCCTGGAGATGGTCGACATCGGCCGTCTCGTCCGCCGGGGGGGGCGGTTCCAGGCGACCCCCAGGGCGAGGCTCGAGGGGAGGATGTTCGCCTTCCTGAAAGGCTTCTTCCATCTCGGCCCAGGGGGCTAATCGTGCGAGGTCTGCTCGCCGCCGCGCTGACCTTCCTGATCTACCTCGGCGTCCAGGCCGGCTGGTTCCACGCCGTGAGGATCCGGCGCAAGCTCTCCGTGATGCTCGGGCTCTGGGCCGTCGGCGGCGCACTCTACGCAGGATTCTTCGCGCTGCTACCCGACGACGCCGCCTATTTGCCGCGGCTGCTCGTCGCCCCCAGCGACGCCCTCACCTGGTCGAGCGGCCTCTTCGTCTACTGGGGACTCTTCTCCGCCTACTACCAGGTCTTCAACATGGCGGACAACTCCGTGGGCGTGCGCAGCCTGATCGAGCTCACGCGCGGCCCCGGGGGAGGCATGACCCTCATGGAGCTGAAGCGTGTCTATCCGTACGACGCCATGCTGGGGCGGCGATTGGAGCGTCTGGTCGAGGCGGGCTTCCTCGAGCGCGCGGACGACCGCTACCGGTGCGCGCCCAAGGGCGCGGCCGCCGCTCGGACCATGGGGACCCTCAAGGCGTTTCTTCGACTCGGGCCGGGTGGCTAGCGACTTCTCCATCCGTACCTTTCGCCCCGGCATCTGCGGGCGCCTGCAGTACAATTGACCAGATGAGGTGGGGAGGCGGAGCGTGAAGGCCGTGGTGACGGGCGGAGCCGGCTTCATCGGCAGTCACCTGGTCGATCGGCTCGTCGGAGAGGGCCTCGACGTGCTCGCCGTCGACGATCTCTCCACGGGCCGGGCCGAGAACCTCGCCCATCTGCGCGGCAACCCTCACGTGCGCTTCGTGCAGGCGGACGTGGCGGACGAGGACGCCCTCGCCGCGGTCGTCGACGGCGTCGACTGGGTCTTCCATCTGGCCGGCCTCGCGGACATCGTCCCTTCCATCGAGCGTCCGCTCGCCTACCACCGGGCCAATGTCGACGGCACCGTCGCGGTGCTGGAGGCGGCGCGCCGGGCGGGGGTCAGGCGCTTCGTCTATGCCGCCTCCTCGTCGTGCTACGGCATCCCGGACGAGTACCCCACTCCGGAGAGCGCGCCCCTCCGCCCCGAGTATCCGTACGCCCTGACCAAGCTCCTTGGGGAGGCCTACGCGATCCACTGGGCGCGGGTGTACGGGCTCCCCGTCGTCTCGCTCCGGCTCTTCAACGTCTACGGGCCGCGGTCACGGACGTCCGGCGCCTATGGGGCCGTGTTCGGCGTATTTCTCGCCCAGAAGATCCACCACCGTCCCCTCACCGTGGTGGGTGACGGCAGCCAGAGCCGGGACTTCACCTTCGTCAGCGACGTGGTCGAGGCCTTCCTCGCCGCGGCGCGCTCAGACGTCAGCGGAGAGATCCTCAACGTGGGCACCGGGCAGCCGGTGACGGTGAACCGCCTGGCGGAGCTGATCGGCGGGGAGGTAGAGTACATCCCGAAGCGGCCCCGAGAACCTGAACGGACCCAGGCCGACATCGGGCGGATCCGTCGCGTGCTCGGCTGGACGCCCAAGGTCGCCATCGAGGAGGGCGTGGCGGTGCTCCTCCAGCACATGGACGCCTGGCGCGACGCGCCCGTGTGGACGCCCGAGACCATCGCCTCGGCGACGCGGGAGTGGTTCCGCTTTCTTGGCAAGGTGGAGGCCCCCGGACGATGACGAGCGGGACTTTCGACGCCAAGATCAAGAGCCTCGAGAATCTCCGGCCGATCGTCGCCGAGCTCCGCGGCCGGGGATTGCTGGTCGTCCAGTGCCACGGCGTCTTCGACCTCCTTCACCCGGGCCATATCCGCCACTTCGAGGCCGCGCGCACTCAGGGCGACGTCCTCGTCGTCACCGTCACCCCTGATCGGTACGTCAACAAGGGCCCAGGGCGGCCCGTCTTCAATCAGCGGCTCCGCGCGGAGTTCATCGCCGCCCTCGCCTGCGTGGACTTCGTGACGGTGACGGGGACGCCCACCGCGGTCGAATCGATCCAGGCCATCCGCCCCGCCGTCTACGTCAAGGGCAGCGACTACGCCGAAGCGCAGGACGACCTCACGGGCAAGATCGTCGATGAGCGGAGGGCCGTGGAGGCGGGAGGCGGGCGCGTCCATTTCACCGACGACATCACCTTCAGCTCCACCGAGCTGCTGAACGTCCACTTCGACGTCTATCCCGAAGAGGCCCAGACCTTCCTGCGCGACTACCGGCACCGCCGCTCGGCCGACGAGATCATCGATCTCCTCAAGGCCCTGCGCTCCCTCAAGGTGCTCGTCATCGGCGACACCATCATCGACGAGTACCACTACGTCCACTCCATGGGGAAGTCGCCCAAGGAGCTCCTTGTCGCCACGCGCTTCCTCCGCGCGGAGGAATTCGCGGGGGGCATCCTGGCCTGCGCGAACCACATCGCGGGCTTCTGCGACCGCGTCGACCTCGTGACCTGCCTGGGCACGCGCGACGCGCGCGAGGAATTCATCCGGTCGCACCTCAAAGGCAACATCAGCCCCACCTTCTTTTACCGCGAAGATGCGGGCACTGTGGTCAAGCGTCGCTTCGTCGAGCAGACCTTCCTCAGCAAGATGTTCGAGGTCGCGTATCTCGACGACGAGGAGCTTCCGGAGGTGGTGAGCCGGCAGGTCGAGCGGCACCTGCAGCGCGTGCTGCCGAGCTACGACCTGGTCCTGGTGGCGGACTATGGCCACGGCTTCCTCGGGCGTGACCTCATCCGGCTCCTGGGGAGCGAGTCACGCTTCCTCGCCGTCAACGCTCAGACCAACAGCGCGAACACCGGCTACAACCTCATCACGAAGTACCCGCGCGCGGACTACATCTGCATCGACGAGCCCGAGGTGCGGCTGGCCGCCCAGGACCGTCGCGGCGGCATCGACGCCATCATCAGCCGGCTCGCCAAGGACATGACGAGCAAGCGTGTCTCCATCACCCGGGGGCACAAAGGGTGCGTCGCTTACAGCGAGCAAGACGGGTTCCACCACATTCCGGTCTTCTCGCAGGAGATCGTGGATCGCATCGGGGCAGGGGACGCCTACCTGTCCGTGACCGCACCCTGCGCGGCCGCCGGCTATCCCCCCGACGTCATCGGGTTCGTGGGCAACGCCGTGGGCGCCCTCGCCGTGCGCATCGTCGGCAACCGCACGCCCGTAGAGCCGGTGCCCCTCTTCAAGTTCATCACCGCGCTGCTCAAGTGATCCCGCGCTTCTTTTCCGATCTCGCCGATCTGTTCCCCCGCGTCGAAGCCACCGACGCCTCCGGCGCCCCCCTGCCCTTCGGCGCGGCGGTGACGGCGGCGACTGCGCTCATCAAGGGCCAGACGGCGGCAGGGGGCAAGGTGATGTTCATCGGCAACGGCGGGAGCGCGGCCATCGCGAGCCACCAGGCCATCGACTACTGGCGGAACGGAGGGATGCGCGCCCTCGCCTTCAACGACCCCGCCCTCCTGACGTGCATCAGCAACGACTTCGGGTATCCACAGGTCTTCGAGAAGCCCATCGAGATGTTCGCGGACGTGGGCGACATCCTCATGGCCATCTCGAGCTCGGGCCAGTCCGCCAACATCCTGCAGGGGGCGGCGGCGGCCCGGCGCCGCGGGTGCCGAGTCATCACCCTCTCCGGCTTCAAGCCCGACAACGCTCTCCGGTCCATGGGTGAGACCAACTTCTACGTGCCGTCCGACTCCTACGGTCATGTGGAGATCGCCCACCTGTGCATCTGCCACTGCATCGTGGACAGCATCGTCGCAGGCGCAGACGGCTGAAAAAGGCCCATCTGCGGGAGTGCGACGCCCTCGGCTGCACGCTCAACGTACGTGGCAGTCCGAGCGGAGCGGCAAAGCCGCGAGGCGAGGGCTGAGTGAGAACTACGCCTCGCGTGCAGCCTTCGGGCACCGCCTCGCATCTGGACCTTTTTGAGCCGCCTGCTCGGATTTCAGCAGCCTGCTAGGGCGGTGATTTCCTTGCGGGAATGCTCTCGCCGCCCTAGAATGACGTCGGCAGCGAACAGTCGAGGCAATGCTCTGATCCTGCACCACCGAGGGGGTCAATGAAGTCGACGGGAAAGCATGTCCTGGTCACCGGCGGGGCCGGATACGTCGGAGCCGTGCTGGTGCCGAAGCTCCTCGCCGCCGGGCACAGGGTGACCGTGGTCGATCTGTACATCTTCGGGGAGCATGTCCTCGACGCGGTCAAGGGGCATCCCGGTCTGCGTCAGGTCAGAGGGGACATTCGTGACCGCGGGCTGCTCGAGCGCGAGCTCGCGGGGGTGGACGCGGTGATCCACCTCGCCTGCATCTCGAACGATCCGAGCTTCGAGCTCGATCCTGTCCTGGGCAAGTCCATCAATTACGACGCCTTCTCACCCCTCGTGCAGATCTCGAAGGACCAGGGGGTCCGGCGATTCGTCTACGCCTCCAGCTCGAGCGTGTACGGGATCAAGGACGAGGAGAACGTTACCGAGGAGCTGGCCCTGGCGCCTCTCACCGACTACTCCAAGTACAAGGCCCTCTGCGAGGACGTGCTGCTGAAGGCGCAGGCCCCCGGCTTCACCACGCTCGTGCTCCGCCCCGCCACCGTGTGCGGCTACTCCCCTCGCCTCCGCCTCGACCTGACCGTGAACATCCTGACCAACCACGCGGTGAACAACCGGCGAATCACCGTCTTCGGCGGCGGGCAGAAGCGCCCCAACATCCACATCGAGGACGTCACGGACCTCTACGTGCGCTCGCTCGAGTACGCCGACGACAGCATCGCGGGCGAGATCTTCAACGCGGGCTACGAGAACCACACGGTGGCCGCCCTTGCCGAGATGGTCCGGAGAACGGTCGGCGAAGAGCAGGTGACCATCGAGACCACGCCGACCAACGATCACCGCTCGTACCACATCTCGTCGGAAAAGATCAAACGGCGGCTGGGCTTCGAGCCCCGCCATACCGTGGAGGGGGCGAGCGCGGATCTCACCCGTGCCTTCCGGGCGGGGGCGATTCCCAATCCCATGGACGATCCCCGCTACTACAACATCAAGACCATGCTGGGGACCCGGCTGTAGCATGCGCGTGCCCTACTCGTACCTGCGCGAGCAGTTCGCCGATTCGGAATCGATCCTGCGCGACATCAAGGGGCTCCTCGAATCGACGGACTTTACTCTCGGCGCCGCCGTCGCGCAGTTCGAGGAAAGCTTCGCGCAGCTCTGCGGCACGCGCCACGCGATCGGCGTGGGCACGGGGACGGACGCCCTCTTCCTTGCCCTCAAGGCCCTGGGGGTGGGACCGGGCGACGAGGTGATCACGGCCGCCAACACGTTCATCGCCACGGCGGGCGCCATCACCGCAGCGGGGGCCCGACCTGCCTTCGTGGACGTGGGCGACGACTTCAACCTCGACCCCGCGGCCGTGGAGCCGGCGATCACGCCCCGCACCAGGGCGATCCTGCCCGTCCACTACGCGGGGCAGCCCGCCAAGATGGCGCCGATCCTCGAGGTGGCGAAGCGGCGCGGACTGCCAGTGGTGGAGGATGCCTGCCAGGCCATCGGCGCCACGATCGGGGACCGCCTCGTGGGCACCTTCGGCGTGACCGCGGGCTTCAGCCTGCACCCCCTCAAGAACCTCAACGTGTGGGGCGACGGCGGCGTCATCGTGACGAGCTCGGATGCCCTCGACGGCCAGCTCCGCCTCCTGCGGAACCACGGGCTCAGGAACCGCGACGAAGTGGAGGTCTTCGGCTACAACAGCCGGCTCGACACGCTGCAGGCCATCGTGGGCAATCACCTGATCAAGGACGTCGAGGCGATCACGGCCGCCCGCATCCGCAACGCCCGCGCCCTCGACAGCGGTCTCGCCGACCTCGCGGGGCGCGTGCGGATTCCCGCCCGCGATCCCCGGGAGCGGCACGTCTTTCACCTCTACATGTTCGAGGCGGACGATCGCGATCGGCTCCTCGCCCACCTCGTGGGCCGGGGCATCGAGGCGAAGATCCACTATCCCGTTCCGCTCCACCTGCAGCCCGCGAGCCGTCGCCTGGGCTACAAGGACGGCGACTTCCCGGTGGCCGAGCGGCAGGCGACACGGATCATCACGCTCCCCGTTCATCAGCATCTGACCGACGACCAGGTCTCCTACATGGTCGAGTCAGTGCGCCGCTTCTATCGAGGCTGAGATGCCGGCCATGCGCGTCAGGTACGTGGACCTCCCCCGCCAGTTCGAGGACGGGACGGTGCTCGCCCGGATCGCCGAGGAGTTCCAGCGCTGCCAGTTCATCCTCGGGCCGCAGGTCGCACAGTTCGAGTCCCGCTTCGCCGCCCTGTGCGGCACGTCCTTCGCGCTGGGGCTCAACTCGGGCACGGACGCGATCTTCCTCGCCCTCAAGGCCCTGGGCGTCGGGCCGGGCGATGAGGTGGTCACCGCCCCCAACAGCTTCGTGGCATCGGCCGGGGCCATCGTCATGGCCGGTGCCGTGCCCGTCTTCGTGGACGTCAACGCCGAGTACCTGATGGACCCCGCCGCCCTCGAGGACGCGATCACTCCGCGCACCCGTGGGCCCAGCCCCGCGGCCTGCACGTGATCGAGGACGCGGCCCAGGCGGTGGGCGCGGCCGTAGGCGGGCGCGTGGTCGGCTCGCTGGGCACCGCCGGCGCTTTCAGCCTCTATCCGCTGAAGAACGTGGGCGCCGCAGGCGACGGCGGCATGTTGACGACGAGCGCGCGCGAGCTGGCGGACCGGGTGGCCGTGCTCCGCCACCACGGCCTTCGAGACCGGGACGCCTGCGAGGTCTTCGGCTACAACAGCCGCCTGGATACTCTTCAGGCCATCGTGGCGGACGCCGCCCTCGACCGCCTCGCCGCCGTCACGGAGACACGCATCCGACACGCGGCCTTCTACGACGCCGCGCTCCGGGGCCTCGCCCCCGACGTCGCAGTGCCTCCGCGCCGGTCCCACGTCCGGCAAGTCTTCCACACCTACGTGATCCAGGCGGAGGCGCGGACGAAGCTCATCGCGCATCTCGATGCGCACGGCGTCGAGACCAAGATTCACTACCCCATTCCCATTCATCTGCAGAAGGCGGCGGAGCACCTCGGCTACAAGCGTGGCGCCTTCCCCGTCTGCGAGGCCCAGAGCGAGCGTATCCTCTCGCTCCCCATTCACGAGCACCTCTCGAGCGACGAGCAGGCCTACGTGGTCGAGCGCATCCGGGAGTTCTACCGAGGATGAAGGGATCCTTGACCACGCGCCGCTCTTCCGCCGGCGCGCGCCGTCGCCGCCCCGACGACCTGGCCGGACTTGCCCCCGAGACGCTCCGCGCCCTCTACGTCACCATGCGGCGCATCCGGCGCGCCGAGGAGACCATCGTCGCCCTCTACCCCGAGCAGGAGATCCGCTGTCCCACGCACCTGTCCATCGGTCAGGAGGCGGCCGCAGCCGGCGTCTGCCAGGCCCTCCGCCCCACCGACACCGCGGTGAGCACCCACCGCTGCCACGCCCACTACCTCGCCAAGGGCGGGGACCTGCGGGGAATGTTCGCGGAGCTCTACGGCAAGGCCACCGGGTGCTGCGGCGGCAAGGGCGGCTCCATGCACCTGACGGCGCCCGAGGTGGGCATGCTCGGGGCCTCCGCCATCGTGGCCGGCTCCGTGCCCCTGGCCGTGGGCAGCGCGCTCGCCGCCTCGCTCCGCGGCATCGACGAGGTCGCCGTCGCTTTCTTCGGCGACGCCGCCATGGAGCAGGGCGTGACGCACGAGAGCCTGGCCTTTGCCGCGCTTCGCCGCCTGCCCGTCCTCTTCGTATGCGAGAACAATCTCTATGCGACCAACTCGCCCCTGACCGCCCGCCAGGTCGCCAAGGACATCGCGCCCCGTGGGGCCGCTCACGGCGTGCCCGGCGTCATCGTCGACGGCAACGATGTCGTCGCCGTCTACAAGGCGGCGCTTGCCGCGGTGGCGCGCGCGCGACGAGGCAAGGGACCGACGCTCATCGAGATCAAGACCTATCGCTGGCGCGAGCACGTGGGCCCGAACTACGACGTGGGACCCGGCGGGCGTACCCAGGCGGAGCTCGACGCGTGGATGGCCCAGGACCCGCTGGCCGCGCTGGCCCGACGGCTGGAGCGACGCCGCGTGCTCCCCGCGGGACATCGGGAAGCCCTAGAGCGCGCCGTCGAAGAGGAGTTGGAGGATGCGGTGGCCTTCGCCAAGGCGAGCCCTTTCCCCGACCCCGCGGCCCTCTACGCCGACGTGGACTGAGCCATGAAGCCCGCCCGCGCGCTCCGGTATCGCGAGGCCATCGACGAGGCGACGCGCCAGGCCATGGCCAAGGACGAGCGCATCGTCGTGCTGGGCGTGGGCGTGGACGACGCCAAGGGGATCTTCGGGACGACGAGAGGCGCCTTCGAGCAGTTCGGGAGCGCCCGCGTGTTCGACACGCCGCTATCGGAAGCCGCCCTCACCGGCATCTGCGTGGGAGCGGCCATGCGCGGCCTGCATCCGGTCCTCGTGCACGCGCGCAACGACTTTCTGCTCCTGACCATGGACCAGATCGTCAACAACGCGGCCAAGTGGCGCTACATGAGCGGCGGCAAGCTCCGCGTTCCGTTCACCATCCGCGCCATCATCGGTCGGGGCTGGGGCCAGGCCGCCCAGCACTCGCAGAGCCTGCAGGCGATGTTCGCCCACGTGCCGGGGCTGCAGGTGATCATGCCCGCCACCCCGGGCGACGCCAAGGGACTTCTCATGACGGCTTACTCCACCGACTCGCCCGTCCTCTGCCTCGAGCACCGCTGGCTCTACGAGACGAGCGGGCCCGTCCCCGAGGAGCCGTACTACGTGCCCATCGGCACGGCCACGGTGGCGCGGGAGGGCTCGGACGTGACCATCGTGGCCGTCTCGCACATGGTGGTGGAAGCCCTCCAGGCCGCGGAGATCCTGGCCGCCGCGGGGATCGAGGTGGAGATCGTCGACCCGCGCAGCCTCCGGCCTCTCGACTCCGATCTGATCTGCCGCTCGGTGGCGAAGACGGGGCGTCTCGTCATCGCCGACACGGGCTGGCGCAGCTACGGGGTGAGCGGCGAGATCGCCTCTCGAGTGGGCGAAGAGCTCTTCGGCCGCCTGAAGGCGCCCATCCGCCGCATCGCGCTGCCCGACGTGCCGACACCGGGCAGCCAGAAGCTCGAGCAGGTATACTACCCGGGATCATCCCAGCTCGCCGCCGCGGTCCGGCAGGTCCTGGAAGGGCAGGGATCCTCCGAGACAGAGGGGCGATCCCGGTCGCGAGGCGTCACGGAGTTCGAGGGTCCCTTCTGAGGTGATGGCGTGAAGATCCTGTTCGTCGAGCGCGACGTCGAGTACATCGACCCCATGAACGTCCAGCTGCTCTCCGCGCTGGCCAAGCAGCGGGGGCACTCGACCTTCCTCACCATCTTGAGCCACGACGACCTCGACGACGACCTCCGGCGCATCAATCCCGACGTGGTCGCCTTCAGCGCGAAGACAGGCGAGCACACGACCTACTTCGACGCCAACCGCCGGGTCAAGAGCTACGCGTCGAGCATCTTCACGGTCATGGGCGGGCCCCATCCCACCTTCTTCCCCGGGCTCATCCAGACGCACGACTTCGACGCCATCGGGATCGGGGAATGCGACGACGGGTGGCAGGAGCTGCTCGGCGCCCTCGACACCGGCGCCGCCTTCGACTCCATCCCGAACATCGTCACCAAGGCCAACGCCGACAAGGTGCTCCGCGTGCAGAAGCGCGCCCCCGAGCTCGTCCAGCTCGCGGGGGCGGGGAGCTCGGTGCGGCCGGAGTACGACCTCGAGGTCGATCCGACATTTCTCCGGCCGCGGCGCACCGTCCTCGACGATCTCCCCTTCTACGATCGCGAGCTCGTGTACCGGAAGACCCACCTCGCGAAGTTCCCCCTGCGCTCCTTCATGTCCTCGCGCGGATGCCCGTACCAGTGCACGTACTGCTTCGAGCCGAAATTCAACGTCATGTACGCGGGCAAGGGCCCCA
>QHSC01000379.1 GCA_003220345.1 Candidatus Rokuibacteriota bacterium
TGGCGTCGGTCGTCACCGCGCTCAACCTGGTGATCGGCACCACGGCCGGCTACGCCTATGCCCGCTACCGCTTTCCCCTGAAGACGCTCTCGCTCTTCGCGCTCCTCTTCACACGGATGCTCCCCACCGTGGTCTTGATTCCCGCCTTCTTCCTGATGCTGCGCGCGCTCGGCCTCCAGAACACGCTGACCGGGCTCGTCGTCGCGTACTGCTCCTTCACCCTGCCGTTCACGGTGTGGATCATGAAGGCGTACTTCGAGACGGTGCCCGCCGAGCTCGACAAGAGCGCCCTCGTGGACGGCTGCAATCGCCTGCAGGCCTACCTGCGCGTGGTGCTGCCCGTGTCCGGACCGGGTCTGGTGGCGGGAGGCGCCTTCACGTTCATGCTGTGCTGGAACGAGTTCATCGTGGCCCAGGTCCTGAACACCAAGCCGGGAACGACGACGCTGCCCCCGGTGATCGCAGGCATGAACGGGCAGATCAACATCGACTACTCGGTGATCGCCGCCTCCGGCTTCCTCGGCGCCCTCCCCGCCGTGCTGCTCGTGCTGTTCTTCCAGAAATATCTCGTCGAGGGCCTCACTGCTGGCTCAGTAAAGGGCTAGCAGGCCCTATAAACAAATCCCTCTCCCCCATCGGGGGAGAGGGCAGGGTGAGGGGGCAGCCCCGTACAGGGGGTCGTTACTTGGCGCCCGTTGTCGCTTTGATGCTTCCCAGATGCTCGTTGACGTGATTGATTAGGATTCCCTCGATCACCTGCGCGGAGGTCATGGGCGGCCCGCCGAGAAGGGGCGCGCTCCGCTCGAGCTCTTCGTCGCTGAGCCCGCGGACGATGCTGGAGGCCTTGGCGCTGTTCTCTTTCGAGAGGGTGAGCGTCTCCGCCTTGGTGGTGTTGGCGTGCTCCTTGGCGTGCTTGGCGTTGCCCTCGTGGATCATGTCCATGGTCATGTTCGGCAGGGGCTTCCCCTTGGCGATTATGTCCACGAGGCCGGCGATCCCCGCGTGACTCTGCGCCACGTGATGGGCCACGACTCCTACCGTCCACTTCTCTGCCGACGTGGTCTTCTTCCAGTCAGCATCGCTCAGCTTCTCGACGGTCGTGTGCATCTCCCGGCACGTCTCGTCGTACTTCTTGGCCAGCTGCTCGGCACGCGCTCCCATGTTCTCCTCCTCCTGATACGAAGTGGTCGGTATGCTGCACGGAACCTCTTGCCCCCGGCGACCTCCACGATAAACCCGCCGTCAATTACGTCTCAGGTAGGCATCCGACGGCTTCCAGGAGTAGTCGCGCCACTTCCGGCGAAGGGCCTGGGCTCCTCAACCGAGATCCGCGATGCGCTTGAGGACCAGGCTCGACGGCGAGTCGGGAAAGGGCCAGCCGGGGATCCAGGCCGAGAAGCGACCCGCCGTGCCTCCCGCCACGACGATCTTCACGTTGCCGGGCTCACGGAACTTGGTGACGCCATGGCCGCCCGTATCCGCCTGCGTCTGCTCCCACACGAACTGCCGCGCATCCGCTTTGGACCAGCCGTCGGCCGCGATCGTCCGCGCGTGCTCGGGGCCGATGATCAGCACGGTGTCGCCGAGGCCGGCATGCGCGTCGCTGGCGATGACGATGCCGCTCCGGGCGATGGTGGCCAGGATCTCGCGCGCCGTCCGGCTGCGCGTGTTCGCCACGACCTGGGGCGCCTCCGCCGCGATGGCCGCCACCGTGCTCTCGAGCGCGCCGAAGCCGTGCTCGACGTGGAGCGGCTCCCACGGGCTCTCCTCCTCGTTCTCCCCGATGCAGTAGGAATACCGCCCGGTCTGGGAGAACGTGGACATGCTGATTCCCCCCGGCGTGGCGCCGCCGATGTTCTGCCAGATCAGCCGCACGGCGCGGCCGATGGTCGCGTTGGCGCGCCACCCTGGGCCGAAGACGCCCGTGCTCGAATTGACGTCGAGCGCCTTGCGGACGGGCCCGTTCACGATGAGCAGGGGCGCCACCGCGTCCGTGGTGCCCGACACGCCGACCAGGGCGAAGGCGGGATCGCAGATCGCCTCCACGCCCGCGATCACCACCGGCATGTACTCGGGCCGGCAGCCCGCCATGACGGCATTGATGGCGATCTTCTCGACGGTGGCGCGCCCCAGCCGCGGCGCGACGAGGGCAACCAGCTCGTCACCTTGTCGCCGACTCGCCTCCACCGCGGCCGCGACGCGCGTCGCCGTCGGCGGCACCACGGGCAGCCCGTCGGTCACGCCACGCGCGTAGAGCACCTCGAAGGGATCCGGCTCGGCCGACACCCCGCCACCTTCGCCGCGCGCGCAGGCTCTGTCAAGAGAGCTCCACACGATCGGTCTTGGCGAGCGGCCACATTGGGGGTAGACTTTCGATCCTCGACCGTTACAGCAACTTCGACATCAAGGAGATGAAGACATGCCGCTTTATCTGGACGTGCACAACAAGATCGAGGCTTTGACCGCCGACGGCGTGGCGGGTGCCCACGCGAAGGATCTCCAGGTCCAGCACAAGCACGGCGTCAAGTACCTGAGGTACTGGTTCGACGAGGGAACGGGTAAAGTTTTCTGCCTCTGCGAGGCCCCGAGCAAGGAAGCCGCCGCGGCCGTGCACCGGGAAGCGCACGGCCTCCTGGCGGACGAGATCATCGAGGTGAAGGAAGGGAGCTAGCGATTGCGGCCGCCAACGGCCGCATCCCCAGGGCCTCTG
>QHSC01000401.1 GCA_003220345.1 Candidatus Rokuibacteriota bacterium
GAAGGTGGTCAGCGTGGACGTCACGTAGCTTCTGATCCAAGCCCCAGAAGTGAGAGCGCTGGTTTTCGTCTGGCTCGTGGTCGTCATGCCGAGTCTGTGCCTTGCCCAGACGCCACCGCCCGTCGACGTGGAGGTGGGCTCGGAGCGGGCCTCGCACCCCAAGCTCAAGAGCGCGCACGCGCGCGCCAAGAAGGCGGGCGCCTATTCGCTGCGCGTGCGTTACGTGAAGGTGGAGGGCCGCTGGGCGACGGACGTGGCATTGCCCATCGCCCCCGGCGATGTGCTGACGCCGGCCAGGATCTTCGACGCCATGGAAGCCCTCGAGCGCGCCATCACGGCCAATGCCATCGATGGCTACGGCCTCCGCTCCAAGGGCGAGGTCGGCGTCCTCTACATCGAAGTCGAGTACGACACGAGCCCGCCGGTCACCGCCACGGCGGGTGTCCGGCCGGCCGCGGATACCGTGGGCGTGATCTTCCGTCCCCACTACGTTCACGTCTCGCTGGAGCGGATCGGCGACAACGTGCTTCCCATTCCGCGCTCACCGCGTCCCACGTTCTTCGAGAACGTTCCCAAGCCGCTGCTCGCCCTCAAGCCGGTCTTCGGCGTCTCTCAGGATCGCGCATTCGGAACCGCCCTGGGCGGGGCGTTCGATGCGGACCTCTTCAACCTGCGGGATCCGGCCCGCATCAGCGCGGCGACCGACGAGAACCAGCATCTCGACGTCCACGCCCAGGGCATGAAGTCCGTGGACGAGTCCTTCTACCGGGTCGACGCGGGCCTCCGATACAGCCAGCGATTGACCGGAACGCTCCTGCAAGGGGTCTCGCTCGCGGCGAACTATGACGGAGTGAAGGAGCCCCTCGGGGCGACCGAGCACACGCGAAATGCCGGGCTGGTGAGCGGGGGCGTCACCCTCAAGCTGGCGCCCAGCACGCGCCTGTCTCTCGACACGGGCTACCGGCGGACGGATGACACGTTCAATGAGCCGGGCTCGCGCGCTCGAACCTCCACCTCTGCCGACGAGCAGACCAATCGCGCCCTGCTCGACGCGATGCCGCACCCGATCTACGGCTTCTTCCGTGCCGCCGTCTGGGAGGACAACGGGTGGCTGAGCGCGGGAAGCTCCTACCAGCGGATGGTCGGCCGGATCGGGTACGCCAAGGAGATACCGGTTCAGCCCAACCAGACCATCGGGCTGGAAGTGGTGGCCGGCGGCGGCGCCGTCCTGGGCAACCCTCCCGGATATGCGCGTTTCTTCGGGGGGAACTCGTCAGGCCAGTTTCTTTACGACAGCCCGTCCTCGGCGGCTCTTCAGAACATGCCCGTCGGGCCGCTCATTCGGAGCTTTGGCGAGGGACGGGCCGGCCTCCGGACGGCCAGTGGCGTGCGCGGGGGCGAGGGTTTCTGGCACGTGAACCTCAATCTCACGATTCCCATCCGCTGGTGGTCCCGCGCCCTGATCCCCAACGAGCTCACCGACATCGAAGACGCCGACGGCAAGCCTACCTCCCTCAAGCAGCTCCTGAGGAAGCAGGTGGACGTGACCGGCCCGAGCATGCTCGCGGCGACGCTGAAGAAGGAGGGGATGAGCGCGGATGAGGCCGAGAAGCGGGCGGGGGAGATCCTGGGCGAGATCCGCCCCGCCACCCACTTCATCATCGACGACGCGAACATCTATTCGGTCAAGCCCTTGTTGATGTTCGATGCGGCGGGCATCACGGACAGAGGCATCAGCTCGGGCGAAACCTGGCTGGCCGCCGGCGGCGGCGTGGAGGTGACCATCGTCATCGCCAAGCTGCAGGTCGGCTACATGCGGACCATTTCCGGGCCGACTTTCGGAAGCCGCGGAAACGTGTTCGTGAGGCTCGTATTTCAGAATTTATTCTGAGCGGCTGCTCACGTAGCGCTCGGATCTGTAAGGACACAGAAAAGGCTCCGAAGCTCCCGCGGAAGGGGTAGAGTAACCCGGCGATGGATGGGCTAGCCGAGCTCCTCGGTGAGAGTCCGGCGATAGAGGCAGTACGGCAAAGGCTGCGCCGACTGCTGGCTCAGCTAAAGACTGGCCGGTCGCTCCCCGCGATCCTGATTCAAGGCGAGACCGGGACGGGCAAAGGGCTGGTCGCGAAGCTGATCCACCGGTACGGCCCTCGCGCCAGCGGCCCGTTCGTGGACGTCAACTGCGCGGCGATTCCCGATACCCTGCTCGAGGCTGAGCTGTTCGGGTTCGAGCGCGGGGCCTTCACCGATGCCCGGCAGGCCAAGCCTGGCCTGTTTCGGACCGCGCATCGGGGCACCATCTTTCTGGACGAAGTGGGCTTGCTGCCCGAGCCGCTGCAGGCCAAGCTGCTCAAGGTGCTCGAGGAGCGGACGGTGCGCCGACTCGGCGGCACGGTCAGCGAACCGATCGACGTCGCGGTAATCAGCGCCACCAATACCGATCTGGAGCTCGCGCTCGCAGCCCGGAGCTTCCGGGCGGATTTTTTTCATCGGCTGGCCGTGCTCGAGCTCGAGCTGCCGCCCTTGCGAGAGCGGGGCCGGGATATCGTCTTACTCGCCCACCGCTTCCTCACTCTGGCCACCACGGAATATGGATTAGCTCCCAAGCGGCTTGCCGAGGACGCCGAAGCACGGCTTCTGGACTATGCCTGGCCTG
>QHSC01000402.1 GCA_003220345.1 Candidatus Rokuibacteriota bacterium
AGGTAGTTAAAATCGGTGTGCTACACCCCGGCAGCGGAACTCAGCAACTTTTCACCGCGCTGGCAGAGATCGGCTATGTCGAGGGCCGCAACGTCGACATTGAACGCCGCTACGCCGAAGGACGCGTGGCCAGCTTGAACGAATACACACAGTGCTCAGCGGGTGCCTCGTTCAGTCGAACGACAAAGGAGTAGAGCCCGTCAGAGACACCAAATGCCTGAGGCGGGCCAATGCGCAGGATCAAAGCTCGACGCTTGGCTGCCTGGCACCGCCGCAGATGACTCGCCAGGCATACCCCTTCCGCCGCGCCTGGGACTCACGACAGGGTGTCGCCGAGGTAGTATGGGGCCGCGGCGGAACTCATTGGCCGGAACGACCCGCACCACCCGGCCCTCGCCGTCAAGAATGGTGACGGCCGGTACTGGCTCCTCGTGACTCGGAAGTCTGATCTCGTTCATTACTGATCCTCGACTCATCGTCAACCTCCTTCGCCGGTCAGCGTTGCTCGCCTCTTTCGAGAGACCAGCCGCGCTCATCGGCGATGACAACCGAACATTTCCGCAAAAACATCCACCCTGCAGACGCCGGAGGCGCCGCCAATGTTAGGCGGCGCGGACCAGCACCACCGGCACCGGCGAGGTGCGCAGAAGCCGCTTACCCAGGCCGCCGCCCCTGATGCGTGAAAGCCAGCCGCGCTGACCGGTTGTCAGGACGATGAGGTCGGCGTCGAAGGCTTCCGCCTCAACGAGAATCTCCTGCGCGGGTTCGCCGAACCGCACGATGCTTTCCGTGACTACCGGCGCCAATCGGGCCTCGACGCTCTCAAGATAGTCGCGGCCCTCTGCGGCGACGCGCTCCATCTCCTGGTCCGCATAGGCGACCACGCGACCAAAGCTGCCCACTCGCTGCTCCGGAACCGGATGCACCTGCAGCAGCCGCACGTCACCGCCGCTGCCTCGCGCCAAATCGGCGGCCAGGGCGGCCGCTACCTCCGCTGACTCACTGCCATCCAATGGAACAAGAATGCGCTTTGCCATCATCGTTTCCTCCTCATTACACATCGTTTGGATAGCTGGTCGCGACCGAGGGATTCCGTACTCTCCTTCGGGATCCGCAGAGTCCCTACAGCTGGCGCCCGCATTCTCAAACGTTGCCCCGACAAGGCCAAAGACTCGAAATGCCACCCCTTTAAGACCTCCAAGCACCCTTCCGACTATCGGGGAGGTCGTAGGGTCGGGCAGACCTCGGTTTCGGGGAGTCAAAGTCGCGGCTTCAATCCTAGATGACAGAATCGCTTTGGTGGCCTCGGTATCCGATGCGAGCGATGATCTACCGCGCGGTCAAGCTCAGGCTATATGCCGCTACACGGGCCTCCTTGCCTCGGATCGCGAGGTCGCCGCAACGCGTGGCCTCGACACCCGGCGGGAGCGCGAGCCGGTCCAGCAACGGACCGGAGACGACCAAGTCGAGGCCCGTCCGCTTGGCGTACTCCTCGAGTCGCGCGGCGGTATTGAGGATGTCACCGACGAAGACGATTGGTTGTCTGAGGTCGCCAAGCTCGCCGGCGGTCACGGTGCCGCCGTGGAGTCCGCCGCGAAAACTGGGCACGAGTCCGAAATCGCCCTGATACCGAGTGGCGTCACGCTCGACCGCCGCGCGGATCTCGAAAAAGGATCGGACGCCGACCGCGCGCGTCGTATGAGAATGAGGTTGTCAAACGCTGGACCGCCGCAATAGCCGCATCGGGCGGGTTCGTTTTCGTCACTCCGGAATATAACTACGGCCCTTCAGCAGTGCTGAAGAATGCGCCCGACTGCGTCTATCCGGAGTGGAACCGCAAGGTGGCTGCTTTCGTGAGCCACGCTCGTCGACGCGGGCCGCGCATGCCTGCCCTCACTCCACGAGCGGCTGGCTCGGCTCGCGACCTTCCTCGGGACCGAGCACGAGCAGTGGGCCCTGCGACAGGCCTACGTGCTTGCTCCGCCAGCCAACTTCTCGCGGGCCGTGCTGGAGAGATACCCTCAGACGCTTGCCGTCATGCAATTGTCCGCGGTGGCTTGGCGTGACCTAGGCACTCCTCGGCGCGTCATACGAACCCTCGACGAACTGGGAATCCGCCCAGACTGGCTCGCCGCGCTACGGTAGCTGCGGGCCAGCCGCATCACCGGCACCACAGCCTCGGAGCCCGTCATGCCTGTGGTGGCGCTCGCGCGACCTCGATAGCCGTGCTTGCCTATCCGCGGGCGACCTCCGGAGGAGGCGGCGGGCCGGGCTCCCCGTGTGCCTCGGGCCGGCGCGCCCGGCCCCTCCTCAGTCGCTCGCTCATGCCCTCCAGCGCCACGTAGAACACCGGCACGAACGGGATGGCCAGCAGCGTCGAGGCCATCATCCCGCCGAACACCACCGTGCCGATGGCCTGCTGGCTGGCGGCGCCTGCTCCGGTGGCGACCATCAATGGCACCACGCCCAGGATGAACGCGAACGAGGTCATCACGATGGGCCGGAAGCGGCGCCGGGTCGCTTCGACGGCGGCGTCGGGGATGGAGAGGCCGTCCCGGTTGTGGAGGTCGCGGGCGAACTCCACGATCA
>QHSC01000023.1:0-8643 GCA_003220345.1 Candidatus Rokuibacteriota bacterium
AGGCAGAAAGCGAAGGTGCTGCCCTTGCCCTCCTGGCTCTCGGCCCAGATGCGGCCGCCGTGGGCCTCGATGATGCTCTTCGTGATGGCGAGGCCCAGGCCGGTGCCCGGGATGTCACTGGTGGCCTCGCTCTTCACGCGATAGAACTTCTCGAAGACGTGCGGCAGGGCCGCGGCGGGGATGCCGAGACCAGTGTCGGTCAGGGTGACCACCACCGCGGGGGCAGAGGTGGCGGGATCGGTCATCGAGACGGCGATCGCCACCGAGCCGCCGGGACGCGTGTACTTCACGGCATTGCCCCCGAGATTGAGCAGCGCCTGCTTGATCCGACCGGGGTTCGCAGACACGGCCACGTGCTCGGGCATCTCGACGGTGATCGCGATATCCCGAGTCTCGGCCTGCGGCTGAAGCGTCGCCATCACGTCGGTCACGAGAGGGTTGAGATCCACCTCCTCGGCCGCGAGCTCGAGGCCCGATTCGATCTTCCCGAGATCGAGCAGGTCGGTGATCAGCTCCGTCATGTAGTCGGACGTCTTCATGATGCGCTCGCACCATGTGGCAAAGCGCGGATCGGTGGGCCCGGTCCGGAGGAGCAGCTGGGCGGTCGCGTGGATGACCGTGAGCGGGTTCTTCAAGTCGTGAGACACCGCCCGGACCAGCTCGTCCTTCATGTTCTCGAGCTCTTTGAGCAGGGTGATGTCGCGGAGGATGGCGGCCAGGCCCACCATCTCGCCATAGGGCGTGCTCACGGGTACCACGCTCGCCTGGGCCGTGCGCCCGTCGGGCAGCGCCACCTCTCCCGTCCCCGGGCACCCCGCTTCCAGCAGCGCGCGGAGCGGCTCCTTCGTCAGCGCATCGGGGAGCGGGAGGCCGGTGATGGCCTCGGGCTCGAGGTTCAGCATCGGCCGGACGGCGGGGTTGGCGAGGAGCACGATACCGTCCTGGTTGGCCATGACGACGGCGTCCTGCATGCTGCCGACCACCGCGGCGAGCGTGCTCCGCTCATCCGCCAGGGCCTGGTAGGCGCGCGACGTCTCGAGCGCGGCGGAGAGGCCGGCAGCCATGAGCGTGGCAACTTGAATGTCGTCGGGCGTGTAGGTGCCGGGCTCGCGGGTGGCAAAGCACAGGGCCCCCAGCACGTCCCCGCCTCGCCGCACCGGCGCGATGAGGGCCGCCCGGAGGCCGCGGGCGACCCAGCTCCGCTCGAGCTCGGTCGCGTGATCCAGCTCGGTGCCGAGATCGCGCACGACCACTCGCCCTGACTGTATGGAGAGCCCGGGCACCCCCTCGTCCAGCGCGCACAGCCTGACGGGTGACGTCTCCGGCAGGCCGCCCACGAGCGAGTGCACCATGTAGCCCTTTCCATCCACGTCCTTCAGGCAGAGGGCGAGGAAGTCACACGCGATGGCTCCGCCGGCCTGATCGGCAAGGGTCTGGAAGAGATGGCTGGGGATCGGAGAGGCAGAGAGCGCGATCAGGATCTCGCACAGTCGCGTGAGCCGCCTGGAGAGACTCACGTGGCGGGTAGTCCGTCCGCGCAGTGGACTCTGGTGAGGGCCGCCAGCTCTAGGCCGTCCGGCACCGGGTCGATCGGCCCCACGACGGTGCGGTGGCGGATCCTGCCTTGCTTGTCGATGAGGAAGATACCTTGCTCGAGCGCAGAGGCCGCATGATGGTGGAGGCGCCGCACGAAATTACGATTCATCACGTCGAGCCAGGCGCCGCGGACCTGTCGCTCGCCGTCGCCGGTGGTGAAGGCGCGGGCGAAGCTGACCACCGCCGTGCGCGTGGCCTCGAGGGCGCCCCGGTCGCCCAGCCCGTAGACGGCATAGAGCCGCTTGTCAGGATCGCAGACGAAGGGATAGGGCACCCCCGCCAGCCCGAAGAATCTCCGCGCGCTCTCGAGCAGGTTGGGCGCCACCTGGATCACTTCGGTCTCCGTGCCGCGCAGGCTCTCGTAGCCCTCGATGATCCCTTCCATGTAGCTCCGGCAAAAAGGGCACGTGAAGCCCCGCGAGAACCAGATGATCACGTTTCGACGCCCGCGATAGGCGGCGAGGTCGACCGTCCCGCCCTGGACGGAGGGCAACGTGAACTGCGGCGCCGCCTCGCCTATCCCCGTCTGGAGAGCCACCGAGATCATCGGCCCTCCTGGAGCAAGCGCTGGACGAGCTGCTGGAGGTCGTCGATGGCAAAGGGCTTGCGCAGCACGGAGACGCCCGTCTCTTCCAGAAAGCTCGCGTACTCGACGGGCTGCGTCGTCCCGCTCACGAAGGCGATCCGTCGGAGCAGATCCGGATGCTCCCGATCGAGGCCGCGATAGAGGCCCACCCCGTCGAGCCCCGGCATCCGAAGGTCGCTCAGGATGGCGTCGTACGCGCAGGCCGAGACTTTGTCCAGCGCCTCCTGGCCGTCCCTGGCCGTATCGACGTCGTGGCCCTCCAGGGCCAAGGCCTCTGCGATGAGCATCGTCACCAGCGGCTCGTCGTCGACGACCAGGATTCGGTTGCGGCGGGCTCGAGCAGCGGACGCGTTCTCGGTGGACATTCGACAGGTTCCCCCAGTCCCCGATAGGCAAGGGCCAGGCCATTCCGGAAGCCACAAAATCCAAGGGCTTGCGAAGCCCTCCCACCCATCTTCTTTCCGAAAATCGTCACCCGTGGCGACCATGGGCACTTCTGTCACGTTGTGAGACCTGACCCCGAGGGCTAGACTGCAGCCATGAAGCTCAGGAAAGGCTTTCGCCAGATGGTGGACGAGGCGAAATCGCGCATCCGGACCATCGGACTGGACGAGGCCCGGGCTCGATACGGGCGGGACGACGTCGTCTTCGTCGACCTGCGGGACGTGCGTGAGCTCGAGCGGGACGGCGTCATCCCCGGCGCTTTCCACTGCCCCCGCGGCATGCTCGAGTTCTGGATCGACCCGGAGAGCCCCTATCACAAGGACGTCTTCGCCTCCGGGAAGGAGTTCGTCTTCTTCTGCAACGGCGCCTGGCGGTCGGCCCTGGCCGCCGACGTCGCCCAGCAGATGGGGCTCGAGCCCGTCTGCGAGATGGACGGCGGCTTCACGGGGTGGAAGAAGGCTGGCCACCCTGTTGCGGAGCGCCCGAAGAAGAGCTAGGCTCCCCACCCCTCCGGGTCCGGAGGGGGTCCTCTTTCGCCTGGGCAATGCCGATCACCCGATTGATATAGCGGGGGCGGAGCCCGCCCCGGAGGAGGAGACATGCAAAAGGTTTCCATCTGTCCGGTATGCCAGGACTGGGTCCTCGACGAGCAGAAGTGGACGTCCAATTCCTCGGGTGAGCGCGTCCATCTGGACTGCGCCAGAGAGCACGGGCGGCCGGCGTGGAGGAACAGATCCGAGGACCGATGAGCGGAGCCGTGCCGGGACGCGGCCGGCCGACCGAATGAGACGACGGATCTATCTGGCCCTTCCCAACGGGGGCGTGGTCAGCCTGTACCGCCTCACGCGAACCCCCAATGGTTTGTTCGTCGTCGGCACCATGGCCAAGGCCGGCGCGGGACAGCATCTCTCCTACCAGGAAGACGGCGTCTGCTTCGACCATTCGGGCGGTCAACGGGCGCGTGGCCGGCGCCGCCCCCTCGCCGGGCACACGGGGGCGGTGACGCTCGTTCTCACCCACCTGATGCTGTATCAGGTCGATGCCCGCGAGATCACCAACCTCGATCAGGTGCGCGCGGGGGACATCCTGATAGACCGGCCCGGAGATATCGGCATCGAGATCATCCTCTCTGACTATCTCGAGGAGCTGCCCGCGAGGCCGGACAGGCCCAACGCCGATCTGCACTTCATCCCCATGGCGCCCCAGCTGCTCGTGGAGGTCTTCGACGCCTCCGGGGCCCTGGGGCCGCCGCGATATCCTGACGACGCGAACTGGGAGCCGCCGTTTCTCCGCCAGCCCAGCGGCAAGGATCAGCTCAGCCGATAGACCCGTCGCGCCGTGCCGCTGAACAAGGCCCGCTTCTCCTCGGCGGAGGCGCCCGCAGCGATGCGCTTGAAGGCGTTCCACAGGGCCGCCCAGCCGATTCCCATCTTCTCCACGGGAAAATTGCTCTCGAACATGCAGCGGTTCGGCCCGAAGAGCTCGATGCACGTCACGATGTAGGGACTCCAGAGGGCCGCCAGCTCCGCCGAAGACGGCGGCTTCGGCTGCGTCCGGTAGTCGTAGGCGGCGTTTCGCATCATCATGCCGCCGAGCTTCATGACCACGTTGTCGCACCTGGCCAGCTCCTTGACGCCCGCCTTCCACGACGCGAGCACCTCCTCGCGCTTACCGGCATAGGGGCCGTAGCCGAGGGGGGCGCCCACGTGGCCCATGACAATGTTGGCGGAGGGAAAGGCCCGCGCGAGATCGACGACGTCGGCGAGCTGGGGATGAAAGGCCCAGGCGTCGAAGGACAGGCCGAGTGAGGTCAGGCGCTGGAGGCCCGAGCGGAAGTCCGCCTGCCCCATCATGTGGGGCCCCCTGGCCGCGCGGCTATTGCCGATCACCTCGCTCGCGTCCCAGGCTGCGGAGTGGCGCACGCCGCGGAACCGTCCGCCCCCCGCCCGGATCAGCGCCTCGAGCACCGGCTCGACCCGGTCGCCCAGCGTGAGATCGGCGAAGCCCACGATGCCCGCGGCCACGCGCGTCGCGCCATACTGGCCGCTCTCGCTCATGGCTGCCATGCCGGCCACGAACTCCGCCTCGCCCACCGGACGCAGCTCCCTGGGGCCGCCCGCGCGGTACATCGACTCGCATTCCACGAACACGGAGGCGACCAGGTTGTGGCCCGTGCGAACGTCGGCGAGGAATTCGTGGAGCAGGTAGCGATGGTCCGGCCGCTCCCACAGGTGGTGGTGGGTGTCGATGATGGGGAGCTCGGGCTCCAGGATCGGCTCGGGCGGCTGCGTGGCCAGCCACGTCTCGTCAGGGGCGTGGATCCGCCCGAACTGCGTCGGCCGCCGGGACTCACTCACGGCCTGCCTCCAATCGCAACGCGCGATCGACCGAACCATACTCCGCCTCGACCGCGGGTACCTGGGCAACGACTTCCGCCATGCGTCCCGCGCGCGCCAGACGTTCGAGCTCGGCACACAGCGACGAGAGGGTGAGGGCTCCGAGGGTCGCGCTGGTGCCCTTCATGGCATGGGCTCCCGCCGACACCGCCACGCCGTCCCCTCGCGCGGCGGCCTCTCGCAAGCCGGTGAGCATCGACGGGCTGCGCTCGAGGAACGTCGAGATGACGTCCCGCAGAGCGGCGGCATCGCCCAGATCCTCGCGTAGCTGATCGAGCACTCGCCGATCGAGGGCATCTCGAGTGGTGGTTCCGTCGTGGGCGCACGCCCGCTCGCCCGTCCGCTCGGTCGTCAGCGGTCGGCTCCGGCTGAGCGCTCGCGCCAGCTCATCGAGACGAACCGGCTTGACGAGATAGTCGTCCATCCCGGCCGCCAGACACCGCTCACGATCGCCCTCCATCGCCTCGGCCGTCATGGCGATGATGCGGGGCCGCTGGCGGGGAGGCCAGCGCGCGCAGATCGCCCGGCTCGCCTCGAGGCCATCCATCCCGGGCATCTGCACGTCCATGAGAACCACGTCATACGGCGCGCGGTCGAGGCGGTCCAGGGCCTCGAGGCCATTGGCGGACACATCGGCCTGGTAACCGAGCCGTTCGAGCAGACGCAGGGCCACCTTCTGGTTGACGGCGTTGTCCTCGGCCACGAGAATTCTCAGCGGGCCCGGTGCCGCTACCGGCTCGCGCGATGGCTCACCGGCCGCGGCCCGCGCAACGTCGAGAGCTCCTCCGAAGATCTCGAGGAGCCGGTCGTAGAGGAGCGAGAGCTTCAGAGGCTTCGACAGCACGGCGGCAAAGCCCACCTCCCGATGAGCCGCGGGAAGAGCCTGCCCCATGGAAGAGAGCAGGACGAGCGCGAGCGACTCAGGCCCGCGGTGACGACGGATCTCCCGAGCGAGGGCGAGGCCATCCATGTCGGGCATCTGGTAGTCCAGCAGAACGATGTCGTAGGGATCTCCGCGCCGGATCCACTCGAGGCCTTCGTGCGGCGATCCGGTCTCCCAGGCCAGCAGCCCCCATCTCTCCGACTGCAGCTTCAACATCCGGCGGTTCGAACGATTGTCATCGACGATCAGCACTCGCTTGCCGACGAGCTCGCGGTGCTCGTCGTGGTGCGGGGCGGGCGCCGGAGCCGCCTCGGCCACGATGGTGAAATGAAACGTCGACCCCTTGCCGACCTCGCTCTCCGCCCAGATACGGCCGCCCATCAGCTCGCTCAGGCGCTGGCAGATGGCGAGCCCGAGTCCCGTGCCCCCGTAGCGGCGCGTGGTGGAGGCATCGGCCTGGCTGAACGACTTGAAGAGGCGACCGAACCGGTCCGCCGGTATCCCGATGCCCGAGTCGCGCACGGTGAAGTGGATCTCGTGGCGAGACCCATCCAGCGGCGCCGCCGACACCGTGACCACGATCTCGCCCGTCTGGGTGAACTTGACCGCGTTGCTCAGGAGGTTGACCAGGATCTGCCGCAGGCGCCCGGCATCGCCGACGAGCACCGGCGGCACCATGCTCTCGAGGAGGTAGGTGAGCTCCAGGCCCTTCTCGGCGGCGTTCGACGCCAGGAGCTGGATCGCCTCCTCTACGCATCCGGCCACGTCCATCGGCGCCTGCTCGAGCTCGAGCTTTCCCGATTCGATCTTCGAGAAGTCGAGAATGTCGTTGATGACGGTCAGGAGATGGTCGCCGCTGGTCCGGATCGTCTCCGCGATCTCTCGCTGCTGGTCGTCGAGCGGCGTGTCCGTGAGCAGCGACGACATGCCGATGATGGCGTTCATGGGCGTCCGGATCTCGTGGCTCATGTTGGCGAGGAACTCCGACTTGGCCTGGGTGGCCGCCTCGGCCACCGCTTTGGCGTGCTCGAGCTCGGCCTCGGCCCGCTTTCGCTCGATGAACTGACCGACCTGCCCACCCACGGCTTCGAACATGCTGAGCATGTCCTCGTCGGGGTCTCGGATCTCCGGGCTGAAGAATTCCATCACTCCCAGGAACCCGCTCGAGCCCACGATGGGGAAGCCAAAGGCGCCGTGAAGGCCGTCCTTGGCGGCGGGGACGGCGCGAGGGAAGTTCGGATCCTTGACGACATCGGAGATCCAGGAGGCTCTGACTCCGCTCCACACGCGACCGGGCAGGCCGACGCCGGGCGCAAAGGTGACGCGCCGGTTCATCTCCACGAGCTCCTGGATCCCCCAGGCCGGATGCGTCCACATCTCGGCGCAGCGGAGCACATTCGCGTCCGGATCAACGGCCCAGCGAGAACCCACCACCCAGTCCAGGCTTTCGCACACCTCCTGAAGGATCCGGGGCATCGCCTCCTCGACGGTCCCCGACTCGATCAAGATCCGTGTCGTTGCGTACTGGGTGGCCAGCCGGCGTTCGCCCAGCTTGCGACGACGATCGGCTCGGTCGAGCGATCCGGAGGTGATCGCGATCAGCGCGGCGAAGAGGACGATATTGGCCACCACCGCGATGGCCAGGCCGAGCTCGGCGCCGAAGAGCCCGGCTCGCTGGCCGACGAGCCTCAACCAGCCCAGCAGGGTCGGGATGAGGACCGCGGCGGGCAGCAGGCGGCGGGCCAGGACGCCCCCCGCGTGGGTGCTGGCCATGACCGACACAAACCCCCGGTCCGGTCGAGCGCAGGCGATACCGAGACCGAGGGCGAGGAACGCGACCGCGGTGGGAAGCGCCATGGGAATGTAGCGGGCGAAACCATAGAGCTCACCGACGTCGTACGCATATCCCAGCACCGACGTCAGGGCGACGGCGGTCGGGACGAGGGCGAGGAGCTGCGCCGGACGGTGTCCGGAGCGAGTTTCCCAGTCGAGCAGCAGCAATGTCGCGCCGATGAGCAGGAAGTTCAGCCCGGTATTGGGCGCGATCCGGTTGGTGCCGAGCCGCTCTCGATACATGATCTGGTCGAGGCCGAGGTTGTCGCCGACCAGATAGCCGATCAGCGTGGTCCCGCCGATGACGATGACGAGGCCGGCCCCCAGCTGCGCCGCCCGGCGGGCCGTGGTGGCGGGGGCCACCTGCCGCAGCCACAGCGAGCCGGCGCCCGCGACGAAGCCGAGCGCGGTCAGAGGGTTCATGGCCACTCGCGCCCGGAGGCCGCTCGTGAGGGCAACGATGTCGAGCTGCCATCCGATGAGGACGAGACCGCCGACCGCCAGCACGAACAGGCTCGTCACTCGCGAGACGGTCCTCAAGGAGGCCACCCACCGGGGGTCGATGCCCGTCTCCGCGAGCCGCGCCGTGGTCATTCGCTATTTTCGCTCGTGCGGCGGCCAGAATCTGCGCCGCGCCGCATGAGCCACGCGTGTACCCGCGCCCGTACGTGCGCCGGCCGGAACGGCTTCGTCAGATAATCGGTGACGCCGGCGGCAAAGCCGACCGAGGTGTTCTCCACCCCTGCCTGCGCGGTGATGAGCACGACGGGGAGCTCACGAAGGCGCGGGTCCGCGTCCGTTCGGAGCGCTCGCGTCACCTCCACGCCGCTCAGCCCCGGCATCTGCCAGTCCAGGAGCAGGAGCGCCGGGCGCTCCGCGCGGGCCAGACGCAAGGCCGTCTCGCC
>QHSC01000023.1:8717-18697 GCA_003220345.1 Candidatus Rokuibacteriota bacterium
GCCGCCGCCGACCGCCGTCGGCAGACCTCCACCAGTCGGTCGACGGCCTGGTCGTCGCGCAGGGGATCGTGGTGAGTGAGGGCCAGGCGCTTGGCGCCGGCCGCGAGGGCATAGTCCACCGCCCACTCGGCGGGCGAGTGGCCCCAGCCTGTCTTCTGTGAATACTCATCAAGGCTGTACTGCGCGTCGTGGATGACGAGGTCCGCGCCCGCGAGGAACTCGACGTGACGGCGATCCTCCGCATGCACGGGAGGAACGCCGACCCCCGCGAGGGCCCGCGTATTGGCGTCGACGACGTGGGGCGCGTGGGGCTCGTGATCGACCGAATAGACGACCGCTCGCGAGCCGACTTCGAGACGATATCCCAAGGCGAGGGCGGGGTGATTGAGATACTTGGCGACCACCCGCACGCCGCCGAGCGCGAAGCTGCCCTCGACGAGATCGTGATAGCGGATGGTGGCGCCGAGCTGCTCCAGGGTGACGGGAAAGTAGGTGTACTCCATCTGCCCGGCCAGCGTTCGCTCCAGCTCCTGTCCCAGGCCGCCCGGAGCGTAGATGTCCCATTCGTTGCGAGGGCCGAAAAGGGGGGCGAAGAAAGGAAATCCCTGGATGTGGTCCCAGTGCGTGTGCGTGATGAGGAGATGTCCGCGGAGCGGCAACCCGCCGGATTCCAGCGACTGCCCCAGCCCGTGGGCCCCGGTGCCGCAGTCCAGAACGATGAGCGTTCCATCCGCCGTGCGCACTTCGACGCACGACGTGTTGCCGCCGTAGCGGAGCGTGGTCGGCCCCGGCTTGGCCAGCGATCCCCGCGTGCCCCAGAATCGGATCAGCATCCCCGCCCCCTGGGCTGGCTGTCGAGTCGACACCGTGGCGCACCGCACCGGCGAAGGTAAGGGTATACCTGACGAGGACGGTGCGCGTGCTTCAGACGGCGCCTGTCGACCGCATATCCCGTCCCTCGGCCTCCGCGACCTTCGCGCGAAGATACTCGATGTGCAGTCGCAGGTGGTAGTGCTCCTCTCGGTACGAGGCCGGGACTTCCACCTGTCGCACTTCATGCTCGATGCGGTCGAGCTCGTGCCGAAGGGTTCCATCGCGACCGGCGGGCAGCTTCTCGCGCAAGACGAGGTCCACGGCGTCGAGATCGCGATACCAGCGATAAATCTTCGACCGAACCCGCCATTGATAGACGGAGGGGGCTATCTTGATCAGCGGGAAGAGGACGGCAATCAGGGGAACCAGCATGATCTTCAGCCGATCGACGAGGGTGGCCGCCCAGAATGGCAGGTAGCGGATCAAGAAGGGCGGGCCGGCCTGGTAGTAGCGGCGCGCTTCATCGCTCAGGGGAACGTCCACGCCATCCGGCGAGGGAAACTGTCGGGACAGCTCGAAGAGACCGGGCGCGCTGTGGACGGTGCTCGCCGTGATCAACAGCAGATTACTCAGGGCGGGATGGAGGTCGGCCCGGATCACGAGGTTGACCGACGTCGCCATCAGCACCGTGTCCTTGGCGGGTAGATCCGCGGCCAGATCCAGGGCTCCCTCGGGGAGGAGGACCTTCCTGAGAAACGGAAACAATCGCGTGTAGGCGTCTGCCCGGGAGAAGCTCATCAGAGTCACGCCTCGGGCTCGGACGACCTCGCGGATCGTGCGCGCATCAGGTGAGGCGACCAGAAACAGCGCGTCCGCCGTCCCGCGCTCGAGCGCCGCGACGCCTTCGAGACCCGTGAGCGGCAGGAGCCGGGCGGAGGCCGACGTGACCCCATTGGCGCGGAGAAGAAGCTCGGCGAGGGCGCGCGTCCCGCTCCCCGGGGGGCCGACGGCCAGCCGCTTGCCGTCCAGCCTGTGAAGCTCAGTGCCTTGAACCGCGGCACGTGTGAACACCCAGAAGGGCTCGAGATAGAGAGTGCCGAGGGCGAGGAGGCCGGATGACGGCCGGGTCGTCAACACGCCCCCCTGGACAAAGGCGGCATCCACGCCGTTGGCCGCATCCTCGAGCAGGCCCACGTTCTCGACCGAACCGGACGTGGTCCGCACATCGAGCGTGATCCCTTCGCGTGCGAGCAACGCGCGGTACCGGAGTCCCATCTGGTAGTAGATGCCGTCAGGGGGGCCGCTGGCCATGGCCAGGCGGCGCGGCGGAGCCGGCTTCATGAAGGACCAGGCCACGACAAACGCCCCCATCACGAGGATCAGTGCGGGAACGGAGATATACAGGTGATCCCGCGACAACCAGTCCCGGAGACGTCGACGCGTCGGCATCAGGGACACTCGGTGGAAGTCCGCTCGCCGGCAGCGGCGGCCGCCGTGGGCTCAGGCACCTGTCTGCCCTTCAAGGGTCACGCCGTCGAATAGTACGAAGCTCACCGCGGAATTCCTCTCCTTGCCAAGTCGTGTCGAGACCTCGTATCCTTCCCCCGATGATCACGCGCTTCTCGACGCTCTACGTCGGCCACATCGAGCTGGAACGATGCGGCTTCTCGGGCACGCCCGCTGACGATCGGCGCTATTCCAACGAGCGGCTCATGGAGGCGTTCGACACCACCATCGCGCTGGCCCACGCGGCCGACACGCTGGGCTACGAGACCCTGTGGCTGGCCGAGCACCACTTCCAGCACGAAGGGTACGAGTGCATTCCCAACATTCCCCTGCTCGCCGTGGATCTCGCCCATCGCACGGAGCGTGTCAAGATCGGGTGCGCCTTCAATGTCGTGCCCACCTGGCATCCCCTCCGGCTCGCCGAAGACTACGCCACCGCCGACATCTTGACCAGGGGGCGGGTCGTCTTCGGAGTCGGCCGCGGCTACCACACCCGCGAGGTGGAGAGCTTCGGCAATCCGATGCTGGACGCCGAGGCGAATCGCGAGCTCTTCGAGGAGCAGATCGAGATCATCCTGAAGGCGTTTCGCCAGGAGTCCTTCTCGCACCAGGGCAAGCACTACACGATTCCCCCCGAGGTGCCCTATCGCGGCTATCCCTTGAAGGAGCTCACGCTCGTGCCCCGGCCCCTGCACCAGCCCGTCGAGATCTGGCAGCCCATCGTGAGCGGCAGCGTGCGGGGCCTGGACTTCATGGCCCGGCACGGCATCAAGGGCATCGTCTCCGCCACCGCCGAGGAGCTGGTCCAGCGCTGGTTCCGCGACTACCAGGAGGCGGCGCGTCGACATGGCCGCGAGCTCGCGCTCGGGGAAGACCTGATCTTCGGCTTCCGGATGTGCATCGACGAGACCACCGATCGAGCAATGCAGAGGGCGCGCCCGTACTTCGAGGAGCACGCCAAGGTCATGGCCCCTCTCGGCATGCTTCGCTACGGCGAGGAGCACGTGAAGGCGGTGGTCGCCCGCCAGGCACAGTCGGCAACCTCGGCCACCCTGGAGAACGGCGTGCGCAATCGCGCGTGGCTCTGCGGGCCGCCCGGAGACGTCATTGCCTATCTGAAGGAGATCGAGCAGCGGTACCCGGGGCTGGACCACGTCATGATCGGCTGGGCCATCGGGACGCCGAGAGACGTCATGATCGAGCAGCTCACGCGCTTCGCTCGGGAGGTCATGCCGGCGTTTAGATAGCTCAGAGGAAGGCTCTGCGCCCTCCGAAGCGTCCCCCCGAAAACAGATTGCGCCGGCAAGCCGGCCCTCGAAGCGGAACATTCCTCCTCGCGGGGGCTGGGAAACCGCCAGGACAGACTCCGAGAGACCCGTCAGGCCCTCGGCGGGCTGCCCGTGGGGCCGGACCAGAGACCTCCTGCCAGATAGCCGCCGTCCACCGCGAGCGTGTGTCCGGTGATGTAGCTCGCGTCGTCGGAGGCGAGGAAGAGGGCGGCCCGCGCCACGTCGTCGGGCTCGCCGAAGCGGCCCAGCGGGATGCGCTCCACCCGCCGGCGCCGCGCCTCTTCGGGCAGGCTCCGCGTCAGGCGCGTGTCGATCTGGGCAGGCGCGATCGCGTTCACCGTGATGGAGTGCTGGGCCAGCTCCACGGCCATGGTCCGGGTCAGCTCGACCACGCCGGCCTTGGCCGCGTTGTAGCCGACGAGGTTCTCCACTCCACGGAAGCCGTTGATGGATGCGGTGGTGATGATCCGTCCCCCGCCCTGCTTGACCATCTGGCGCGCGGCGGCCTGGCAGCACAGGAAGACGCCCGTCAGATTGACCCGCAGCACGCGATGCCACTGGGCCTCGGGATGCTCGAGGAAGGGAGCGGAATGCGCGATCCCCGCGTTGGCGAACATCACGTCGAGCCGCCCGAACTCCGCGACCACACGCTCGACAAAGGTCTGCACCTGCCCGGCGTCGCCGACATCGACGCGGAGGGCGATGGCCTTGCCGCCTCGCTCGCCGATCTCCCTGGCCACGGCCTGGGCGGCGTCGAGCTCGACGTCGCCGAGGGCCACAAGGGCGCCCTCCGCCGCGAAGGCGAGCCCCGTCGCGCGCCCGATGCCCTGCGCGCCCCCTGTGATGGCCGTCACGCGTCCCTGCAAGCGCATACGCCTACCTTCCTTCCGGATCAGGGTTAGTCTACGGACGCAGGCTCGATCGATCCAGTCGAAGAGGAGACCAGTCGATGCGGCCGCTGATCAGCACGGGGTTGTGGCGGTGGATCGAGGAGAACCGGGCCAGCTTCGAGCCGCCCGTAGGCAACAAGGTCCTCTGGGAGGACTCGCAGTTCACGGCCATGGTCATTCGTGGGCCGAACCGCCGCCGTGACTTTCACGACGATCCCTCCGACGAGATCTTCTACATGCTGAGAGGCGACATGACCCTCGAGTACATCGACGAGGGCGGCCGGCGCCAGACCGCGATCATCCGGGAAGGCGAGATGCTCCTCGTCCCCGCCCATACGCCTCACTCCCCCCATCGCCCGCCCGACACGTGGGGCCTCGTCGTCGAGATCAAGCGTGGAGCCGCGGACGAGGAATCCCTGCTCTGGTACTGCGAGAGCTGCCATGCCGAGCTCCATCGCCTGACCCTGAGCGCCATGGACATCGAGCGCGATCTCCGCGCCGCCATCGAAGCCTTCGACGCCAGCGTGGAGCTCCGCACCTGCCGAAAGTGCCACCACATCCAAAGTGACCAGGCACCCCTCCCAGAGCCGCCGCCCTAGCCTTCGCAGAAGGAGCTGCGGGCGCTACACAGTCATCCCACTCCCGCCGTCGAAGTTCACCGAGGCGCCCGTGATGTAGGTCGCGCGCTCGGAGACGAGGAAGGCGAAGAGATCGGCGAACTCCGAGGCGTGGGCGACGCGGCCGAGGGGCACGCGCAGCTTGGCCAGCTCCGCGTAGTGCGCCTCGAGGTCGCCCTTGGCCCGCTTGGCGATCTGGGCGCTGCGCACGAGCCCGATGCAGATCGTGTTGACCCGGATATTGTCGGCCGCGTACTCGTTGGCGAGCGACTTGGTCAGGTTGAGGCCCGCCGCGCGCGTCACCGAGGTGGGCAGGGCTCGGGGCTGGGGCGCCTTGCCGCCCACCGTGGTGATGTTGATGATGCGCCCACCACCCCGCTTCTTCATGTGGGGGATGACCAGGCGAGACATGCGCACGGCGCCCATGACCTTGAGGTCCCAGTCCGCCTGCCACGTCTCGTCGTCCACCTTCTCGAAGGCCGCGGCCGCGGAGGTGCCGGCGTTGTTGAGGAGGATGTCGACCCCGCCCCACTGCGCGACCACCGCATTGACGAGCCCCTCGCAGTCCGCAGCCCGGCTGACATCGGCGACCTGGGCGAGCACCTGGCCGCTGGTGGTCTTGCGAATCTCGTCCGCCGCCTGGTCGAGATGCTCCTTCCGGCGCGCACAGATGGCCACCCGCGCCCCCTCGGCGGCCAGCTTCTCCGCCGCGGCGCGGCCCAGCCCATCGCTCCCGCCGGTGATGATGGCGACCTTGCCGTTCAGTCCGAGATCGAGCATGAACAAATCCTCCCGAGATATGGGTTAGAAGAACATCGTCAGGTTCTTGGCGAGCAGCACACTCTGGTCGAGGATGATCTTGCGGCGGGCGATCCGCCAGTCTCCGTTCACCCGCCGCAGCAGGTCTTCGCGCTTGCCGACGAGGAAGTCGGTCTCCGTCTCCACGCGGTTCCGGTACACGATGAACCGGCTCCTGACGTCGACCTCACCCGGCCCCGCCTGCCCGACCTGGATATTGGAGATGATGTGGCAGATTCTCGAGGGCGGCTCCTCCGCCCAGTGGATGCCCGTCAGAATCTGGCGCACCCGGCGACTGAGCGTGTCCTTGCCCTCGTCGAACCAGCTGGCGTCGAGACCCTGCCGCGTGAACTCCCGCTCCGGCTCGTCGCGCGGGACATTGCGCCGCAAGGGCATCCAGTAGTGGACGTCTTCGGTGAAGAGCTCGAGCCACTCCTCGTAGCGCCGCTCGTCAAGGAGATCGGCCTCCCGGTAGAGGAAGCGCTCGATCTCCTCCTTGAGGAGGAGCCGATCGAGCGGGGACAACTCGGCGCTCACGGCGTGGCGATCTCCCCCCAGCTCTCCGCCTCCATGAGCTGGCGCCAGCGCGTGTAGAAGCCGCGCTGGTTGTGCTCGCTCGCGTTGGCCTCCGTCACGTCGTTGATCACGCCGGGCAGCTTGAGCCCGTGGTCCTCGAAGGCGGAGGTGGCCCGGCCCAGGCCCATCTCGTAGTTGTACGGGTACTGGCGCGCGATGGTGCCGCGGCTCGCCGCGTGAGCGTAGTTCCAGTTCTCCATGTCGTCCTGTTCCGTCAGCCCCGACGGGCCGGAGTAGCGAATGTAGTACTGGCGCAGGAAGTCCTTGACCTCGGCCGGCGCGTCCGCGTCGACGAGATACCACCGCCACGCCTCCGTCTGGTGCGGGCCGCGCGGGTGCCACGCCGCGATGGTCCGCGGCTGGCGCGCCAGAGGCGAGGTGTTGGGGAACATGGTGCCGGGGCCCCCGAAGAGCCGCCACTCCGCCCCGCGCCGGCGCTTGCGCTCCTCCTCGCAGTGCCGGAAGTAGTCCGCGACGATGGGGGCGTCCTGATAGGCGGGCGCGAGGGGCGCATCGTGCGGCCGGAGGAACGCGATCATCGAGTGGCCGAGGTCGGGGAACGACACGTCGAGCCAGCGCGCCTGGTTCCGTTCGCCCATGTCGCGTCGGCCCTTGCCGCTGGGCCCGATGCCGACCATGTCCACCGAGCGATGGCTCACGCCGTGGTAGCGGTCGCCGGAGAAGTTCTCGGCGGGGAACTTCCAGTTGCAGGGGATCAGCCACTTGTGGGTGCCGCCGATGACCTCGGTGCCTCCCTCGCGCCCGTCCCACGCGTCGAGGAGAAGGTCGAGGTAGAGCTTGTAGCCGCCGAGATAGCCCTCGAAGGAGGGCGCCGACCTGTCCCAGGTCGCCCAGATCGTCCCCTTGTAGTTCTTCATCTGGGCGACTTCGATGAGACCCCAGCGCGACCGGTCGAGCTGGGCCCCATAGGCGTCCTTCGCGAAGGGAACGCCCACGAGAGCGCCGTCGGTGCCATAACTCCAGCCGTGATAAGGGCACTGGAACTCGACGGTGTGCCCCTCATCGTAGCGGCACACCTTCATCCCCCGGTGCCGGCACGAGTTCAGGAAGACGCGGATGCGCGCCGAGGCGTCACGGCACACGATGACGGACTCCTCGCCCATGGAGGACACGAGATAGTCGCCCGGGCGCGGGATCTGGCTCTCGTGGCCGAGGAAAAGCCAGGCGCGTGCGAACACGCGCTCCAGCTCCTGGCGGTAGATCGCCTCGCTCACGAAGATCTCGCGGCTGACGACGCCGCGATCCACATCGACCAGGGCCTTCAGGCTGCCGCCATCGAGACTTCCCGGAGTCGGGCCGGACATTGTCCTCTCCTCTCTGGCTGCCGCGCTGCCGAGGGTGCCGCTGACGATAGCGCCGGGCCGGCCCGCCCGCAAGCGGGCCCATGGCGCGGCATGCCCAGGGCGACTTGACGGGGAGCCTCTTTGGGCAGATTCTCTGGCGCACCGGGCGCGGATAACGACACGGTCGGCACCGCGACACTCGCGTCACCCCAAGGGAGGCTCTTCCATGATCTACGAGATCCGGACCTACACCCTGAAGCCCCGCAGCCTCGGCGAGGTCGAGAAGCGGTGGGGCGAGGCCTACGAGTACCGCAAGAAGTACTCGCCCCTCGCCGCCTTCTGGCACACCGAGGTCGGCCCCCTCAACGAGATCATTCACGTGTGGCCGTACACGGATCTCGCGGAGCGGGCGCGAATCCGGGCGGAAGCGGCCAAGGACCCCAACTGGCCGCCCAAGACCCGGGAATTCATCGTGCATCAGGAAGTGGAAGTCGTGGCGCCGTTCCCGTTCATCCCCGAGGTCACGCCCGGCACGGTGGGCCCGATCTTTGAGATGCGCTGCTACAGCCTGGCGCCGGGCTCGCTGCCGGCCGTCATGGAGCGGTGGAAGGGAAAGATCGCCGAGCGCACGAAGCTGTCGCCGGTCGTGCTCGCGGGCGGTGTGGAGTTCGGCCAGGCCAACCGGTTCATCCACATCTGGGCGTACAAGAGCATGGACCAGCGTCTGGCCATCCGCGAGCAGGCTCGAAAGGCCGGCGTGTGGCCGCCGCCGGGCGGCGGCGACGAGCTGCTCGCCCAGGCGAGCAAGATCATGATGCCCTCGGCCTTCTCGCCGCTCCAGTAGCTCTGCCTGCGAGATCCCTCTCCCCCATCGGGGGAGAGGGATCAAATCCTAGATCACGCCGTCGGCCTTCAGTCTCTCCAGGTCTTCGGCGCCCAGCGAGAGCAGCTCTTTGTACACCTCGGCATTGTGCTGGCCGAGGAGCGGAGCGGGACGGATCTCGCTGGGGGACCGCGAAAGCTGGACGGGATTGGCGGGCATGGTGAACTCGCCCCAGCCGGGATGCTGGATCGTGGTCACCATGCCGCGAGCCTTCAGGTGGGGATCGGAGAGAATCTCCGTCGGGGTGAGCACCGCTCCCGTCGGCACGCCGGCCGCGCCCAGCTCGGCCATGACCTCGTGCTTGGTCCGGGTCATGGTCCACTTCTCGACGAGGCGTTGACTTCGTCCTTGTGCGCGCCACGCCACTTGGGATCCGACCACTCGGCGTGACCGATCAGGTCCGCGCGCCCGATCGTCGTCAGCAGCGCGTCCCACATGTGCCGGCGCACGGGCTGCGGGTAGATGTACGCGTAGTCGTCGGAGCCCCCGGGCTTGCAGCGATAGATCCCCGAGGGCGCGGTGTTGGGAATCTCGTTCCCGCGGCGGGGCTCGAAATTGCCGCCGGCATACGCGAGGCGCATGGCGACGCGGCAGAGATTGACCACCGCGTCCTGCATGGACAGCTCCACGCGTTGGCCCTGCCCCGAAGCCTGCCGCTGCCACAAGGCGGCCATCACCCCGAAGGCCGCGTGCACTCCGGTGCCGGAATCCCCGATGGTCGGTCCCGGCTTGAGCGGCGGTGAGCCGGGGAAACCCGTCAGTGACATGGCCCCGCCCGTGGCCTGGGCAATCATGTCGAAGCTCTTGTACCCGCTGTACGGCCCATAGGTGCCGAAGCCCTTGACCGAGAGGTAGATCAACCGCGGGTTGATGGCGGCGAGCGCGTCATAGCCGAGCCCGATCTTCTCGAGCGCTCCCGGGGCCTGGTTCTCGGCGAAGATGTCCGCCTGCTTGACCAGGTCGAGGAGCATGGCCTTGCCCTTCGGGTGCTTCATGTTGAGCGTGACGCTCTTCTTGTTGCTGTTCAGGGTGAGGAAGTAGCTGCTGTCCACGCCCGGCTTCTCCGCGCGGCCGTACCGGCCGGGATCGCCCTTGCCCGGCTCCTCCACCTTGATAACCTCGGCTCCCAGCCAGGCGAGGAGCTGAGTGCACGATGTCCCCGCCTCGAACTGGGTCAGATCCACGACCCGAATGCCATTGAGCGCCTTCATCGACAGCTCCTTTCGATCACAAGCTGCGTGGCGTACGGAATCGTTCGATGCGCATTATTTCCGGTACCACCTGACATGGTTTGCCACCGCCGT
>QHSC01000403.1 GCA_003220345.1 Candidatus Rokuibacteriota bacterium
CCGCTCATCGCATCGGCGAATTTTTGCGGGGGAGCGCATTGGATCTATGCAGCTGAGTCTCAGACTCTTGCACCTTCCTGTTGACGGTTCGCCGGTGGCGCGGGAGGTGCGCCAGCCGGGCCACGATCCGCTGCCGCGGAACATCACTCAGGATCCAGTGGCTCGCCGGAAGCCACGTCGTCGCTCGGCTCGAATCCTGATTGTGGGCGATGAGCCGGCCGCCGCGGAAGCCATCCGGGATCACCTCCTCAACCGGGGACACACGGTCGACCTCGCATTCAGTGCCGACGACGCGCTGGCAGCCATTCGAGAGCTCCGTCGTGATCTGGTGCTCCTGGACATTTCGCTGCCCCAGACCGACGGTGTCGAGGCGATCAGACGCATCCGTGCTGCGGATGCCACCCTTTCGGTGATCGTGACGGGAAACGCAGATGGAACCGTCACGCGAGAAGCGTCGAAGCTCGGCGCGTGCGGTTTACGTCGTCAAGCCGATTGACTTCGCACACCTTGACCGCACGACCGCCGTCGCCTTGAGCTCCCGGGGCACGAAGGCGGGCGGACATCCCGACGTCGACAGGCCGCTGTATTACGCACCCCGCTGCGAGCTCCGAGCGAAGCGGCTCGATTCTGGCTCCGCGGGGCTGGCATAACCGCTGCACAAGGAGGCGAGCAAATGAAGATCAAGCGATTCTGGCAGCTTTGCGCTGCGGCCGGTGCCGTGGCGCTATTCGTAACGACCGCCACTGCTCAATCGAGCGGTCCAATGGATCCGTCGGAGCAGAAGCACGCTGAGCGGCTCGGCGCAGAAGCGAAGGAACTCGACGCCAAGGCTGGGAAGGCGGGAACGGCCGACGGACAGCGCCGCGTCACCGACGCGATCGCCAAGGACTTCAAGGTGGACCCGTCCGTCGTGACCGACCTGCGCAACCGCAAGATGGGATTCGGCGAGATCACGATCGCGCTGGCCCTGTCCCAGGAGCTGATGAAGCAAGATAAAACTATGAGCCAGCAGCAGGCCCTCGATACGATTCTTGCTAAGCGCGTGGCTGGTGAGGGCTGGGGCAAGATCGCTCACGATCTGCATCTCAAGCTCGGCCACGTGCGGAGCAAGGTCGAGAAGGCCGAAAAGCAGGTGGCCCGCGTCGAGCGATCAGAGAAGGCCGAGAAGGCGGAGAAGCCCGAGAAGATGGAGAAGGTCGAGAAGATGGAGAAGCCTGAGAAGCCAGCCAAGGTTGAACGCCCCGGGCGCTGACCTGCCCGTCGATTAGCCCTAAACCAAGAGGAGCTTTGATGCGCTACTCCTGCACGGCGATCAGCGCGGCCCTTCTGTTGGCGTGTATCTCACCAGCGGCCGCGGAGGACGAGCCGCGCTGGTCGCTGTCCAGTTCCGTCAACTACTCGGTCGGCGACTACGGGACGGGCAAGGACACGACGTTCATCTACGTGCCGTTCACGCTGGGGGTGAAGCCGATCGACCGCTTCACCATCGGTCTCACCATCCCGTACATCTATCAGACGGGTGAGACCGTCGTGATCACTGGCGGCGGCGTGGCCGTGCGCAAGAACAAGCAGAGCCAGCTCGGAACGGCCACGCAGAATCAGGTGACCTCCACCGAACAAGGCCTCGGTGACGTGCTCCTCAAGGGACAGTACGTGCTGCTCGAGGAGACGTCGGTCTTGCCCGAGATCGCCCCGTACCTCAAGATCAAGTTCCCGACGGCCGACTCGAACCGTGGGCTCGGCACCGGCGAGTTCGACGAGACGGTCGGTGTGGATCTGAGCAAGACGCTGTTCCCCCGATTCGTCAGCTACGTCACGCTCGCCTACACGTTCATTGGCTCGCCAGCGGGTTCGAGCTTCGACAACTCCTTCGGCTGGAGCGTCGGTGCGGCCTATCTAGTAGCCCAACCGTTCTCCGTGTTCGCGTTCCTCGACGGCTCCACCGCCATTTCGTCCGGGCAGGCGAATCCTCTCGAGGTCCGTGTGGGCGCGGACTATCGCCTGACCCAGGCCCTGAAGATCTTCGGGTCGGTGAGCCGCGGCTTGAGTGACGGCTCGGCCGACTGGGGTGCTTCGGTCGGCCTGGCCCTCCGCTTCTGAGCTGGTGATCGCCTGAGGGCGGCCGCCCAGATTTCGGGCGGCCAATTTCGGGCGCCCTCGATAGCAATCCCTCGACCTCTGAGAAACCGCGACGTCGTTATGGCAATCTATAGTTCCCTTTCTATCGACAGCCGACGATGACTGACCTCCTTCGGCAGCTCAGATGCCGGAGTGTCAGACGCGCGGCTCCTAACGCATTGATTGTGCGTGCAATCGCCGTGGCACACCGCTTGCGCTAGATCCTCGCAGCGACCTGGTGGCGGACTGAAGCAAACGCACCAGATCGCGGGGGAGGATCGGCAATGAACCTGCTCGCGAAAGTCGGGTGGACGGCGCTGACGCTGCTCCTGAGCGCGGTGCTGGTGGGCGCGGCTTCGAGCCCCGCCCTCGCCGAGGGCCGCGGTAATTCCGGCGTGCCGTCCGGGCCGGGGAACCCGATGGCGAAGCTCCAACAAGAGATCAATGGGCTGACGCAGCGACTGACCGAGTTGGCCCAGCTCGGCCAGAGCGTCGTGGGATTGCAGCAAAAGATCGACGCGCTCCAGAAGCAGATGACCACGCTCCAGCAGCAGACGGCCGCGTATGCGGGCCTTCAGCAGCAGGTCAACACCCTGAACGGTCAAGTGAACACCCTCCAGCAGCAGACGGCTGCGTATGCGGGCCTCCAGCAGCAGATCAACGCCTTGAACAGTCAGGTGGCCACGCTCCAGCAGCAGGCCGCCGCATCCGCGGGCCTGCAGCAGCAGGTCGGTACATTGAACGGCCAGGTTGCCAACCTCAACACGCAGCTCGCCACCGTCAACTCGCGGCTGGGATCTCTCGGCTCGTCAAATGCACTCGCCGTGTAC
>QHSC01000404.1 GCA_003220345.1 Candidatus Rokuibacteriota bacterium
GATGGCGGTCAGGAACTCGATCTACGGCCGGCCTGGCGCGACGTATCTCGACATGCCGGACGACATCATCACCGGAAAGGTCGACGAGGCGCGGGTGGAGGAGCCGGCGCGCTGCCCGGACCCCCCACGCACCCAGGCCGTGCCGGAGGATATCGAGCGCGCGCTGGACGCGCTCCGGTCGGCGGAGCGGCCGCTCGTCATCGTTGGCAAGGGCATGGCCTACGCGCGCGCCGAGGACGAGGTCCGCGCCTTCATCGAGCGCACGCAGGTGCCGTTCCTCGCCTCGCCGATGGGCAAAGGTGTGATGCCCGACGCCCATCCGCTGTCGGTCGGCGCGGCGCGCAGCCACGCGCTGCAGAATGCCGACGTCGTCTTCCTGATGGGCGCGCGACTCAACTGGATCATGCATTTCGGCCTGCCCCCGCGCTTCAACAAGGACGTGCGCATCATCCAGCTCGACATCGCGCCGGAGACGATCGGCCAGAACGCGCCGACCGCGGTCGCGCTGGTCGGCGACGGCAAGGCGATCGTCGGGCAGCTCAACAAGGCGCTCGAAAAGCGCGAGTGGGTCTATCCCAAGGACATGCCCTGGCATGCGTCGATCGCCGAAAAGGCGGCGGCGAATGCCGCACAGATCGCGCCCCAGCTCGTCGACGACGCGGCGCCGGCCAACTACTACCGCGCGTTGAAGGACGTGGCCGCCTGGGCGCCGGAAGACGCGGTCATCATCGGCGAGGGCGCCAGCACGATGGACATCGGCCGCACCCAGTTGTTCAACGCGAAGCCGCGGCACCGGCTCGATGCCGGCAGCTACGGCACGATGGGTATCGGCATGGGCTTCGTCATCGCCGCCGCGGTGGTGCATCCCGACAAGCCGATCATCTCGGTCTCGGGCGACTCGGCGATCGGCTTCTCCGGCATGGAGATTGAGACGGTCTGCCGCTATCAGCTGCCGGTCAAGATCGTCGTCTTCAACAATGGCGGCATCGGCCCCGGGCACGCGGAGATGCCGAATGACCCGCTCCAGAACCTGAAGCCGAACGCGCTGATCTATGGCGCCCGCTACGACAAGATGATGGAGGCCTTCGGCGGCAAGGGCTTCTTCATCGAGAACCCGAAGGACCTGAAGGGCGCCTTGCAAGAGGCGATGGAGTTCCGCGGCCCGGCGCTCGTCAACGTCCGGATTTCCCAGGAGTCGGCCCGCAAGCCGCAACAGTTCCGCTGGCACAGCTGATCGGCTGAGGCCTCACGGCAAGGGGCCGCTCCCGAGGGGGGCGGCCCCTTTTCTCCGACGACAGCCAAGAAAGGCTCGGCGAAAGGATTGACGCCATGCTGACGATCGATGCCCAGGTGCACGCCTACGAGCGCAATCACCCCGGCCGGCCCTGGGCGGCGGTGCTGCACGGCCCCCCGGAAGTCACGGGCGACGACATGGTGGCGGCGATGGATGCCGTCGGGGTGGATGGCGCGTTGCTCGTCTCCCCGTTCGCCATGTACCGCTACGACGCGAGCTATGCGGTCGACGTGCGCGCCAGGCACCCCGGCCGGTTCGGGCTGATCAAGCCCGTCGATCCCTCCGACCCCGCCGTCGCCGAGACGGTCGCCGACTGGGCGGCCACCCCGGGCACGGTCGGCATCCGCATCATGATGAACCGCGGCGTGTCCGAAGACCCCGCCGATCCCGGGATCAACCGGGTGCTGGCCGCGGGGGCGCGGCACGGGCTGCCGGTGAACATCCTGTGCTGGGGCCGCCTGGAGCAGGCGCGGGCGCTGGCGGCCCGCAATCCGGATACGGCGATCGTGATCGATCATCTCGGCCTGCAGCAGCCGTTCGAGCCACCGCCGCCCGCGCAGCCCTTCGCCGATCTCCCAGATGTCTTGAAGCTCGCCGGCCATCAGAACGTCGCGATCAAGATCACCGGGGCCTGCACGCTCTCGCGCGACGCTTTCCCCTTCAAGGACATCTGGGACCCGCTCGCACGCATCTTCGACGCCTTCGGCATCGCTCGCTGCATGTGGGGCACCGATTGGACCCGCGCGGTCGCGCTGCTGACCTACCAGCAGGGCGTCGACGCGTTCCGCGACACCGATCGCCTGTCCGACAGCGACAAGCGCACGCTGATGGGGGGGACGCTGGAGCGCGTGTACAGGTGGCGGCCGAAGACGTCGTGAAGCGAGCGGGTCTCTGGGCTGGCTGGTGAAGGCCGGCTAGCTGCCTCCACCACCTTCCCGCTGCTTGCGCAGGAAGTCCTGGAGCTCCCGCATCAGCTTTTCCGAGTCGAGCTCTCCGCCAGGTAGCGGTTGCTGCTCTTCGCCCGCTGCCGCGTCGTACTCCTGCTCCAGCTTCCGGACGTGCTCTCGGGTGGCGCGATCCCGAGCCACCGCCTGATCACACTGGGTGCGGAAGTCTTGGATGGCCTCGGCGAAGTGGGACATGTCCGGGCTCAGGTTGAGCAGGCGGGCCACATAGCTCACCAGGGTCTCGATCGCCGCCGGATTCTCGGACTCTGGGAGATAGTGCGGCGCTTGCCCCATGAAGCCGATGTGGTGCATTCCCCGTCGCTCCGCCGCGTCCAAGACGACCGAAGAAATACCGGTCGGGCCTTCGTAGGTCGGGGGACGATAGATGCCCCAGGCTTCGAGCAGCGACCGGGCGGCGGGGTCGTTGCTGCGAGCCGTGACACGGACTGGCCGGGTATGAGGCTCTGGTGGGGCTCCGGGCCGCAAAACAGCAGGAGGCCGTCGCGGCCATCCCCCGGATGCCACGCAAGGAACTCGCTCAGAGGCCACTCGATGTCGCGGCCCCCATCAGCCCTCAACCGCACCTCGGGCCGCTCCTGGGTAAACACGAAAAACTCTTCAGGGTTTATCCGGGCCAACCGCTCGGCCCGCAGGTCGCGGGTCAGGTGGCGCAAGGCGCCCGTTGCCGCCCGGCCCGCATCGATCCATCCCCCAAACGCCATGACCATCGTCGTCAGGTTGGCAGGCGGCTCGCGATCGAACTCTACGTTGTCCATGAGCATCCTCTCGGCAGTGGCTCCTCCGTCAGGCTAGGTCGGGTCCACTCTCACCGACCGGCCCGTGGCGGAGGACCGCTCGATCGCGTCGATGAGCTTGTGGCGCTGGACGGCGAGGTTGAAGTCGACGTCGAAGGACCCACCGCCGCGCAGGGCGTCGGCCGCGCGCGCGTAGGCCTGGGCGACGTTGTAGGCCGGGCCGGCCGGAGTGCCCTCCGGAGCGACCTTGTACTTGGACGGGACGGGCATCGAAACCAAGGGCTCCTTGCCCTTGCCCGCGTGCACCTGGCTCGGGCCGATGTTGAGCGAGCCATCCGCCCGGATGACCAGGGCGCCCTCGCGCCCGTAGATCTCCATCCGATTTCCGCCGGGATTCGAGGGAACGGCGGCCACGTTGACCGATACCTCGGCGCCGCTCGCCATGCGGCCGACCACGCTGATGCTGTCCGGCGCATCGACGGGGACCGGCTTTCCGTCCAGGGTTCGCCACTCCGGGATCCGGGTCGACACCCGGGCCGAGAGCTCCACGAACTCGCCGAGGACGGCGCAGAAGGCGTCGATGGCGTGGCCGCCGGCGATGGTCAGCGTGTTGGCGCCGTTGGCGCGTACGCCCTGCCAGATGCGGCCCGGGCCCCGCTGCAGCACGGCCTGGGCCACGGTGATCAGGTTCGCCGTGAGCACCTCACCGATATAGCCTCCCTGGACCAGGTCACGCGCGTACAGAATGGCCGGGTCGCTGCGTGCCTGCAGGCCGACGACGGTCGGGAGCGCGCGCTGACGGGCGAGCCCGGCCATCTCTTCCGCCTCGGCCAGATTCGCGCCCAGCGGCCACTCGCAGAGCACCGGCTTTCCGGCCTGCAGGCCGGCCATGACCAGATCCCGGTGCCCGGGCACCCGCACGCAGACGACGATGAGGTCGACCTCCGGATGCGCCGCCATGTCGCTGAACCGGTGGAATGCCCGCTCGGCGCCAAACGCGGCGGCCGACGCCCTGGCGGTGTCCTCGTGCGCCGTGCAGACCGCCTTCAGCTCGTAGTGGGGCAGAGCCTTCAGGGCGGGCACGTGGGCATTGGCCCCCCAGCCGCTGCCCCCTTGTGTCACGGTCGCACCCACGATTCCCACGCGAATCTTGTCTGTCATCTGAGCACAGGCGGCATGAGCAGGTCTCCTG
>QHSC01000106.1 GCA_003220345.1 Candidatus Rokuibacteriota bacterium
TCGGTGGGCAGCAGCACGACATCGGCGCCGTCCGCCCGGCTGACCGGGGTCGTGTAGATGATGGGCATGGCGCGCGCGCGACACGCGCCGATGAGGGCAACCCAGGCGTCGAGGACGGGCCGCATGGCCGTGCGTCGCGCAGGATCGGCGGGAGTCAGGGCGCGGCGGCAGGCGTCGTATACGATCAGGACGGCGCGCGAGGAGTCGATGCGGTCCGAAGCGGCTCGTGTGCTCATGGCAAGACTCTAGTGCGAGCGCCATCGTTCACAGGCAGGGTGAGCCTCTCGCGCCGCTTCGCGCACGCCGGACGGCGAGCCATTCTCCCGCTGGCTACTGTCTCGGGGGAATGCCGGTCGACTGCCACGAGACGAACTGGAGCCCACCCGGCCGCTTGGCCCAGATGGCGGTGAAGCGCAGGGGAACGGTGCGATCCTGGCCGCCCGCCGTCACCTCGTACACCGCGGTCCCGGTGATGATCGCGAGGCAGCCATATGTGCGCGTCGTCAGGTCGCTGTTCGGCGTCATCTTCCGGTACTTCGTGCGCCCCGAGCGCATGGCGTCGATGTACTTTGCCTTGTCATCGCTGGCGGCGGAGGAGTGATTGTACGTGAGGTCGTTGCCGAACAGCTTCTCCATCGCCGCGAAGTCGTTCGTGGTTTGCGCGGCATAGCGGGCCAGCTCGGCCTTCATCGCCTCGTCGGCGGTGACGGTTCCGCTGCACTCCTCGGCGGCAGCGGTGCCGATACCGACGAGTCCCAGCATCGCGCACAGAGCGAACAGCCGCAGTGATCTGTGTGCCATCGCGGTCTCCTCCCGTTGGCTTTGGAGAGCGTAGGTCCTGTTCGGTGGCGATACTGCCAGAGCGGGGAGGAGAGGTCAACGGCACTGCCGGTGGCGGGGCGAGGTGGGCGCCTCGCCACCGGTTCCCGCCGCGCGGGGCTACTTGCGACGCTTGCGCTCGAGGCGCACCCCGTGGTCCACGCCATCCAGGAAGGTGCGGGCCACGATGTGGTCATAGGCCGCCTTGAGCCGTCGTCCCTCTGATGTCGCCTCGCCGTGATCCTTGAGCGCTTGCTTGACCTGCTTCTGCGCCTGCTTGATGGTCATCGCCTGCCTCGTCTTGTCCGCCCGACACGTTCGGCCGGGGCTTGCGTGAGCACGATTATGCGGCCGCCCTCCAACCGGGCAGCTCCTCGTAGATTTCATCGGCCGGTGGCGGCAGGATTCGGAGCCCGATCTTGCGCTTATTTCCTGCACGCTTCGTCCAGGGCGAGGAGGACGAGCTGACCCATGTCTTGCTTCCGCTCGCCGGGGTTTCTGGATACGAACCGGTCCACGAGCGTCCGGACCTCGGCTGTGGACAGCCTCCCGGATACGCACCTGACGATTTGACCGAAGGTCGTGCTGAACATCGCCGAGGGGCGAGCTCGCATGACGGTGTCCGCGACGATCCAGCCCTCGAGTGTCCCCGCCACGTACATGGCCCGCTCCTGCGGTGTGAGGCGCTGGTAGTCGTTCCCGGTGATGGCCGCGGCTTCCCCGGCGGCCAGAACGACGCATGCGAGAGCCACGTACCCGTACACCTTCCTCATGCGCTTCTCCTTGGCGGCCGCTGATCCCCTCGACGCCTGGTCTACAATGGCCGCATGGCAGATAGCTTTGGTGAGCTGGAGGCCTCGAGCCTCTTCTGCCCGCGCTGCAAGCGGGCGACGGCGGTTCGGAAGAAGCTCCTGCTCGTCCTGCCCACCGGCAACAAGTACGACTACACGTGCAGCGTCTGTGGCACCCAGGTGGGCGGGAAGACCGATTCCAACAGCAGCGAGTTTCACCGGGTGGCGTCAGCCGCCCGGAAGCCTCTCCCGCCTCCTCCCGGGCGCCCGCCCTGCTGACGCTCGGGTCAGGGCCGGCTTTCCAGGTCCCTGAGCTTGGCCTCGAATTCTTCCTTGCTGATCTCGCCTCGCGCGTAGCGCTCCCGGAGGACGGCGACAGCGGGATCGTGACGAGAGGCCCGGCTGGTCTTCGTCAGCCAGCGGATGCCGAGCACGGCCGCGACGACCCCGAGGATGAGGGGGGCGAGATTGAGCAGGACCCAGCCGAACAAGACGAGCAGGAGCAGGCTCGCCGCCAGCGCGGCAAACGGCCACCAGATCGGATGCATGTCCCACCGCCAGTCGAAGGTCGGCTCTTGCGCCCATGCGGAGAGGGGTCGCAGCAGACCTGCGAGCACCACCGTGAATGAAAGCGGTCGCATGGTCGGGAGTCCTCCTGGTGCGACGCGGCCGGGACTGATCCCACGCGCTCCCGCCGGCGCCGCGCCTACGGGATCAGCGCTGCACGGGTGATGCTCGTCGTCTCCTTGTTGTGCCACTCGGAGGCGGCGAAGGCCTCGTTGATCTTCTCGAGGGGATACTTGTGGGAGACGATGCGGTCCCAGGGCCAGCGCGCCTTCGTGCGCACGAGGAAGTCGAGGGCGCGCGGGATGATCCACGGATCGTACTGGATGACGCCCACGATCTTCTTCGAGCCCCACACGAGGAGCGAGGGTTCCAGCTCGATCTTGGCGCCGCGGCTGATCGTCCCGATCTCGAGATAGGTGCCGCCCGAGCGCAGCATCTCGATGCCCTCGGTGATGACGGCGGGGAAGCCGACGAAGTCACACGCGACGTCGGCCCCGACTCCGCCTGTCCATTCCCGCACGAGCTTCACGCGCTCCCGGCGGTCCGGCACGTCCTTGAGGTTGAGGGTGTGATCGGCGCCGAAGGCCTTGGCGAGCTCGAGCCGCCCGGGAATCTGGTCCACCACGATGACGGTGGCCGCGCCCATGTCCTTGGCGACGGCGGCGGCCTGGAGCCCCAGCCCTCCCGCGCCCTGGATGACCACGCGGTCGCCAAAGCGCACCCCGACCACGTGCAGGCCGTACATGACCTGGGCGAGGGCGCAGTTGACGGGCGCCACCACCTCGTCGGGGAGCTCCGCCGGCACCGCGAAGAGCGCGCCGCCCGGGCGGAGGTAGTAGTGATCCGCGAAGGCGCCGTGCAGATGCGGGGGTGTGCTCGGTCCAAGTGGCCGCTCGAGCTTGTGCGGGCAGGCGGCGGGCTCCTTGTTGAGACACGCGTAGCAGCGGCCGCACGGGTAGAAGTACGTGTAGGCGACGCGATCGCCTTCCTTGAGAGGCCGGCCGAGCGAATCGGCCTTGATCCGGGACCCGAGCTTGGCCACGCGGCCCGTCATCTCGTGGCCGAAGATCCAGCCGTCCTCGGGGAGCCTCAGGGGCGCGTCGCCGCGCCAGAAATGAAGATCCGATCCGCAGATGTTGGCGGCGGTGACGCGGATGAGCACGCCGTTGGCGTCGACCTCGGGAATGGGCACCTCGCGGATCTCGAAGGGCTTGCCCGGCCCGAAGAACACCGCGGCCCTGGCGGTGGCGGGCACGACTAGGCCTCCCGTTCCTTGGCGAGCTCGAAGGCGTCGTGCAGGGCGCGCACGGCGAGCTCAGCGTACTTGTCTTCGATCACGCAGGAGACGGCGATCTCGGACGTGGAGATCATCTGGATGTTGATGTTCTCCTTGGACAAGGTCTCGAACATGCGTGCGGCCACGCCGGAGTGGCTGCGCATGCCCACGCCGACGATGGAGACCTTGGCCACGCGGTCGTCCGCGGCCACGCCGCTCGCCCCGACCTCCTTGGCCACCGTGGCGAGCGCGCTCTCCGCGCGCTGCCGGTCCGCGCGGGGCAGGGTGAACGAGATGTCGGTCGAGCCGTCGCGTCCGATGTTCTGGACGATCATGTCGACCACGATGTTCTGCTTGGCGAGCCCGCCGAAGACCTGGCTGGCGATGCCCGGCCGATCCGGCACGCGCAGGATGGAGAGCTTGGCCTGGCCTCGGTCATGCGTGACACCGGTGACTACCACGTCTTCCATGCTGCGATCCTCCCTTGTCACCATGGTGCCGGGATCTGGCTTGAACGTCGAGCGGACGTGCACGGGGACGCTGAACTTCTTGGCGAACTCGACCGAGCGCGCCTGGAGCACCTTCGCCCCGAGGGCGGCCATCTCGAGCATCTCGTCGTAGGAGACGCGCGCCAGCTTGCGGGCGTCGGGGACCACGTTGGGGTCAGCGGTGTAGACGCCGTCCACGTCCGTGAAGATCTCGCACACGTCCGCCTTGAGGGCGGCGGCCAGGGCCACCCCCGTGAGGTCGGAGCCGCCGCGCCCGAGGGTGGTGATGTCTCCCGATTCCGTCATGCCCTGAAAGCCCGCCACCACCACCACCTTGCCCGCCTCGAGGGCGGTCTGGATCCGCTCCGCGGTGATGCGCCGGATGCGCGCCTGGGTGTGGACGCCGTCGGTGATCATCCCGACCTGGGGACCGGTGAAGGAGCACGCGGGGTGTCCGAGACTGGCGAGGGCCATGGCGAGGAGCCCGATGGTGATCTGCTCGCCCGAGGCCAGCACCATGTCCATCTCGCGCGGGTCGGGAGTCGGCGTGATCGCCTGCGCGAGGGCGACGAGACTGTCGGTGGTCTTGCCCATGGCCGACACCACGATCACCATCCGGTGGCCCTGAGCGGCGCCTTCGGCTACGCGCCGCGCGACGCTCTTGATCTTCTCGGGATCGGCGACGGACGAGCCACCATACTTCTGCACGATGAGCTGGCCCATGAGGCAGTCATCGTACACGACCACTTACAGCACTGTAAAGAACGCGCGAGTAGAGAGACATTCCCTCGCAGGCTGCTCAAAAAGGTCCAGATGCGAGGCGGCGCCCGAAGGCCGCACGCGAGGCGTACTTTCTGTACGTTGAGCGTGCGGTCGAGGGCGCCAACGAAGCAGATGGGCCTTTTTCAGCAGCCTGCTAGCGCGGCGGTCGAGGGCCGCGCGGACCGGGGCCGTGTCCTTCAGCACCGGGTTGCTCACCCTCGGGCCGTGGCTCGCCCGGGCGCGCCCCGGGTCCATCGTGAGGCCGGCGCTGGCGGACCTGCTCGCGCAGATGCTGGCGCTGCTCGGGCGTCATCTGGCGCCAGCGCTCCGCGTTTTTCTCGAAGCGCTCGCGCTGCTCGGGATTCATGGCCTGATAGCGCTGGAAGCGCCGCTGGAGCTGCTGCTGTCGCTCCGGGGGCAGCTTCTGGAAGCGCTCGTGCGCCGCCTCGAGCTCGCGCTTGCGGTCCTCGGGCAGGCTGTTCCACCGCTGGAAGTCCTCCATGATGCGCGCGCGCTCGCCCGGCGGCATGTTCCGCAGGCGCTGGAGGTTCTGCCGCGCCGCCTGCCGCTCGCCCGGGGTGAGGGTCTTCCAGTGCTGGTAGTTCTCGAGCGCCCGCTGCCGCTGCTCCGGTGAGAGCTGCCGCCACTTCTCCAGATTTTTCTCGGCCTGGGCCCGCTCCTCGGGCGTCAGTCGCTCGAGCCCGCGGACTTCGCTCTCCGAGGTCCGGGGCGCCTGCTCACCGGAGGTCTGCGCCGCCGATGGAACGGCGGCCGACAGCACGGCGACGGCGAAGAGGGTGGTCACGACGAGGCGGCGCATTTACCTCACCTCCTTTGGAGTGGAACCAGTTGGGGGAGTGGAGCCGGTTGGCGGCGTCTGGCCCGCCGGCGTGACCGGGGTAGCGGGAGTCTGGCTCTCCAGAGCTCGATAGGACTCGAGCACGCGAAGTCGCTCCAGGAGCCGCATTCGCTTCGCCACTTCTCGGTCGCGCGAGTAGTCCGGGTTGTCGAGGAGGTCGAGATCGCGCAGGAACTCCGCGTCGAGGGGCTGGCCGGTCGCGGGCCCTTTGGACGGCGCGGCGGGCCCCGCCGCCCACGCGGCGCCCGCCATGGCGAGCAGGGCGGGCACCGCCAGGACCGTCTGCCGGAGCCACCGCGCGATCACCGCTGTTCCCTATCCTTCGTTGGGTGTCAGCCGGTCCAGGCGGCTGATCACGTCGAAGTCTTCGAGCACGTCCAGCCGCTGGACCACGTCCAGCTGGACGATCAGGTCGAGCCGGCTGGCCAGGATGGCATTCTCCAGGAGGGCCGGATCCGTCCCCTGTCGACCCGGCAATCCGACCCAGGCGAGCACGGCGACCAGGCTGGTGGCGACGGCGATCTGGAGCGGGCGGCTCTTCCAGCTCCACGCCCACGTCCAGGGCGCGGGCGCCCGACGCCGCTCGAGCTTGTCCCGCAGCTCGGCGCGGTAGGCGCCCCAATGAATGGGCGGCGGCTCGGGCGCGGTGCGCCGGAGCTCCTGGACGAGATCACGGAACTCGTCTTCCGGCGGCCTGTTCGTTTCCGGTGGCCTGTTCATGACTGCTCTCCGAATCGACGCTTGAGCGTCGTGTATGCGCGGTGCAGATGCACTCGCACCGTCGCTTCCGACAGGTGAAGCACCGCCGCGATCTCCTTGGTGGAGAGCTCCTCGCGGCACTGGAGGAGCACGGCCGTCCGCTGCTGCGGGGAGAGCTCCTCGACCGCCTCCCAGATCTGGCTCATGTGTCGCTCCGCCCCCACGGCCTCGATGGGATCGACGAACGGCGCCGGCTGCCGCTCGATGGGATCGCTCTCACCCTCCTCGGCACCGCCGCCCCAGCCGAGGAGCCGCCGCCATCCCCGCCGTCGGCGCTGATGATCCAGACAGCAGTTGACGAGGATGCGGTAGAACCAGGTCGAGAACTTCGCTTGCCCCGCGAAGGTCCCCGCCGACTCGTGCAGGCGGATGAACGCTTCCTGGGAGCAATCCTTGGCGTCTTCCCGGTCGCGCACGATGGACCAGGCGATGCGATACGCCCGCTCCTGGTAGCGCTCCACGAGGTCGTCGAAGGCTCCCCCGTCCCGTTCCGCGACTCTCTTGCAGAGCGCTTCGTCGGACGGCGCGAGAGTCTCCACTGGCGTCGATCTTCGCACATGGTTGTCGGGGAGCCCAAACCCTGGCCGGGACTGGCTTCGGCATCCCCCGCCCGGCCGCCTTCGGTCCGACTCCCGGGGGTTAGACGACACCTCTCCGCCGTCCGTTTACAGGGTCGGGCGGCGGGAGACCCGGGCCTGGGGCCCCCGCCGCCCTCGGGCCGTCCTACCCCGCCCGCCTCGCATGCACGTCCCGGCGCAGCTCCCGCCGATCGTGGCGAAGATCCCGCACGTCGCCGTCCCGCTCATGCCGGTCCTGGCGAAGGTCCCGGACATCGTGGTGGCGCTCGGCGACGTCGTGTCGCATCTCCCGCCGGTCCTGCCGAAGCTCGCGGCGGGCGTTCCGGATGGCCTGGGGATCGCCCGACTTGATGGCGTCGCGAAGGCTCTGCCGGTCGCCCCGCAGCTCGCGGGCATCCTGCCGGATCTCGCGGTTGTCCTGCCGGATCTCGCCTCTGTCCTCCCGGATGTCGCGCGTGTCGCGACGAATGTCCTGGCGGTCGCCGCGAATGTCGCGGAGATCGTCGCGGATCTCCTGGGCGCCTGCCACCGTTGCCCACAGCGCGATGCCCGCGAAGATGCCGGTCACCACCGCCACGCCCGTCGTCCAGCCTGAGATTTGTCGATTCATGGTCGTCGTCCTCCCGTATTGGCTCGTGTTTGGCAAAAGTCCCAACTACACCTTCACGGGATAGACGCCGGCCTGCGGCGCTGCGTTTACGGGGAGAGGGGTCTGCGGCGCGCCCAGAAATCCGCCGCCGAGAGGTTGAGCCAAGTAGTAGCCATGCCCTCGTCTTATTCGCTGGCGGAGACGACCGGCCGCTGCGAGGCGGCGGAGAGGCTCACGTGCTCCACGACGAGGAGGGCGAGGCCCCAGACCGTCACGGGCACGAACTGCGAGGCGTGGAGCAGCAGCGAGAAGCTGAGGGCGTCCGCGCGCGGCACGCCGAAGAAGGACAGCGCGAGCACGGTGGCGGCCTGGATGATGCCGATGAAGCCCGGGCTCGACGGGAGGCTGACCCCGAGCCCCACGAAGGCGATGACGGTGAGGGCGGCGAGAAGGGAGAGATCGAGGCTCGCCGCCCAGAAGGCCGTCCAGAACGCGAGCACGACGAAGATCCACACCATCACGGACCAGATCACGATGGGCACGAGCTGGCGGGGACGCCGCATGCTCTGCAGGCCGTCGGCCATGACGTCAAAGGCCTGAAGCAGCCGGCGCTCGATGGCGGGCCAGCGGTACGTCAGGGAATGGATGAAGATGCGGCAGGGTAGCGGCGCCACCGCGATCACCACGAGCGCGAGCAAGAGGACGAAGACGAAAGCGCCGAACATCTCGGCGGCCCAGGCGATCTCACGGGGTGTGGGCACCAGGGTCAGGCTGGTGGCGAGGATGAGCCCGATGGCCAGCCCGTCGAGCACGCGCTCGACGACCAGGGTGGCCACCACCGTCGACACGCGAGGACCGTGGCGAGCCGCCACGTAGACGCGCAGCACCTCGCCGGCGCGGAGCGGCAGCACGTTGTTGCCCATGTAGCCGATCATCACGGCGTTGAAGAGACGCGCCGGATGAGAGCCGCGAGGAAAGAGATGGCGCCAGCGGATGGAGCGGGCCCAGAGGGAGGCGAGGTTGCAGGCCATGCTGAGGACGAGCCATCGCCACTGGGTATCCGCGAGCCGGGCAAGCACGGCGCGGACGTCCACGTTCCAGAAGAGGTAGACGAGGAGGGCGACACTGATCGCGATCCCGAGAAGGATCTTGACCAGCCGCGCCGCGCCGGGCACGTCCGGCTAGAGTCCGAGCTGCGCGAGGACGGCGTCGAGGCGGGCGGGCACCGTCACCGGGCGCGTGGCCGACTCGAGGGCGGTGTCCGGATCCTTGAGGCCATGGCCCGTGAGGGTCAGCACGAGCGTGGTGCCGGGCTCGAACTTCCCCGCCTTGACCATCTTGGCGAGTCCCGCCACCGTGGCGCAGGAGGCGGGCTCCATGAAGATGCCTTCCTCGCGGGCGAGCATCCGGTAGCCGCGCACGATCTCCTCGTCGGTCACGGAGTCGATCCAGCCGCTCGAGTCCGCCAGCGCTTCCTTGGCGAGCCCCCAGGAGGCGGGATTGCCGATGCGGATGGCCGTGGCGAGGGTCTTGGGCTCGGCGATCACGCGGTCCTCGACGATGGGGGCGGCCCCGGCCGCCTGGAAGCCCACCATCTTCGGCAGCTCCTTGGCGATGCCCGCGCGGTGGTACTCGCGGTAGCCCCGCCAGTACGCGGAGATGTTGCCGGCGTTGCCCACGGGGATCAGGTGGTAGTCGGGGGCGCGCCCGAGCTGGTCAACCACCTCGAAGGCGCCGGTCTTCTGCCCCTCGAGACGGAACGGATTGAGGCTATTGACGAGGGTGACGGGGTGGCGCTCCGCGATCTGGGTGACGATGGAGAGGGCCTGGTCGAAATTGCCCTCCATCACCAGCACGGTGGCGCCGTGAATCGCCGCCTGCGAGAGCTTGCCGATGGCCACCGCGCCCCTGGGCACCATGACGAAGGCGCGGATGCCCGCGCGGGCCGCATAGGCGGCGGCGGAGGCGGACGTGTTGCCCGTCGAGGCGCAGATGACGGCGCGCGAGCCCGCCTCCACGGCCTTGGAGATGGCCATGGTCATGCCGCGATCCTTGAACGAGCCCGTGGGGTTGAAGCCCTCGCACTTGAGGAAGATGCGCAGGCTCGGGTCCGTGGCCTCGGCCAGACGCGGGGCGGGGATGAGCGGCGTGTTGCCCTCGTGCAGCGTGACGATCGGCGTGGAGCTCGTGACGGGAAGGAACTGCCGGTAGCGCTCGATGACGCCCGGCCACAGGCTCATGCCGGCTCCACGCGGATCATGGTCGTGCGCGAGGCGACCACGGGGAGCTTGTCGATGGCCTGGAGGGCCGCGCGCATGTCCCGCTCGCGGGCCTCGTGCGTCATCATCACCACGGGCACCGCTTCGCCCTGGGCGCGCCCTTTCTGGAGGACGGAGACGAGCGAGATCTCGTGCTGACCCAGGATGCCCGCCACCTGCGCGAGCACGCCCGGCCGGTCCAGGGCCATGACGCGCAGATAGTAGGAGGAGCGGATGTCCTCCATGCGCCGAAGGGGCAGGGGCCGCTCGCTGATCGAGGGCAGGTCCCCTTCCATGGCGGGGACGCCGTGGGCGACGCGCCGGGCGATCTCGAGGGTGTCCGACCACACCGCCGAGGCCGTGGGCAGCTGGCCCGCCCCGCGTCCGTAGAACATGAGGTTGCCGACGTTGTCGCCCGTGATGAACACGGCGTTGAAGACGCCGGAGACGGCGGCCATGGGCGAGGCGGCGGGGATCATGGTCGGGTGCACGCGCGCCTCGAGGGCGCCGTCGGAGGTCTTGGCGATGGCGAGCAGCTTGATCCGATAGCCGAGCTCGGCCGCGTTCTCCACGTCCTGCGGCGCGATGCCCGTGATCCCCTCCGTGTGGATGTCCTTCAAGTCCACCGCGGTCCGGAAGGCGATGGTGGCCAGGATCTGCAGCTTGTGGGCGGAGTCCATGCCCTCGATGTCGAGGGTAGGATCAGCCTCGGCATAGCCCTGGGCCTGCGCCTCCTTGAGCACCATCGAGAAGTCCAGCCCCTCGTCCGTCATCTTCGAGAGGATGTAGTTGCACGTGCCGTTGACGATGCCGAAGGCGGAGAGCACGCGGTTGGCGGGCAGCCCGTCCTTGACGGCGCGGATGAGGGGAATGCCTCCGGCCACCGCGGCCTCGAAGCCCAGGAGGACGCGGTTGCGCCGCGCCGCCTCGAAGATCTCCGGCCCGTGGTGGGCGAGGAGCGCCTTGTTGGCGGTGACCACGTGCTTGCCTGCCTCGAGGGCGCGGAGAATGAAGGTGCGGGCCGGCTCGAGTCCCCCCACCAGCTCGATGACGATCTGCACGGCGGGATCGGCGAGCACCTTGGCCGCGTCGTTGACGAGAGGGAGGGTTTTCAGGTCGAGCCCCTCGCGGGGGCGCGTGAGCTCGGCGTCGGCGATGGCGTGGAGGCGGAGGCGGCAGCCCGCGCGCTCCTCCATGTCGGCGCCGTGGTTCTGGAGAACCTTGACGACCCCGCTGCCCACGGTGCCCAGGCCGAGGAGGCCGATCTTGATCTCGTTCATGGCAGGACCGAAGGTCGCTCTGCGCGCCCGGTCAGCGGGCGCCCAGAGTCTTGAGACCGCGGAGCGCTTGTCGGATGCGCTGCTCGTTCTCGACGAGAGCGAACCGGACATAGCCCTCGCCGTACTCGCCGAAGCCGATGCCCGGGGAGACCGCGACCTTGCACTCCTGGATCAGCATCTTGGAGAACTCGAGCGATCCCATGGCGCGGAATCCGTCGGGAATGGGTGCCCACACGAACATGGTGCCCTTGGGCTTGGGCACGCACCAGCCGATCTTGTTGAGCCCGTCCACGAGGACGTCGCGGCGCTTCTGGTGGAGCTCCACGATGTCGCGCACCACGGACTGCTCGCCCTCCAGGGCGACGATGGCCGCGATCTGGATGGGCTGGAAGGCGCCGTAGTCGAGGTAGGACTTGATCCGGCCGAGGGCGTGGATCATGCGCGAATTGCCGCACACGAAGCCCATCCGCCAGCCGGGCATGTTGTAGGACTTCGAGAGCGAGAAGATCTCGACCCCGACCTCCTTGGCCCCCGGCACCGCGAGGAAGGAGGGCGGCCGGTAGCCGTCGAAGGCGAAATCGGCGTAGGCGAAGTCGTGAACCACCATGAGCTTGTGCTCTTTGGCGAACTCCACCACCTTGACGAAGAAGTCCTGCTCCACGCACATCGTGGTCGGATTGTGCGGGAAGGACAGGATGAGCATCTTGGCCTTGGGCCAGGAAAGACGGGCCGCCTCCTGCAGGCGGGCGAAGAAGTCCTCGCCCGGCACCAGGGGCACCGAGCGCAGGTCGCCGTCGGCGATGACGACCGAGTAGGAGTGGATGGGGTAGGTCGGGTTCGGCACCAGCACCCCGTCCCCCGGCTGGAGGACGGCCAGGGCCAGGTGGGCCATGCCCTCCTTGGCGCCGATGGTGGCGATGGCCTCGGTCTCGGGATCCAGCTCGACCTTGTAATGGTCCCGATACCAGGTCGTGACGGCCTTGCGGAGCCTCGTGATTCCCCGTGAGGCGGAATAGCGGTGGTTGCGGGGATTGCGGGCGGCCTCGACCAGCTTGTCCACGATGTGCTTGGGGGTGGCCTGGTCAGGATTGCCCATGCCGAGGTCGATGATGTCCTGCCCCTGGCTCCGCGCCTTCGTCTTGAGGTCATTGACGATGGCGAAGACGTAGGGGGGCAGCCGCTTGATCCGGTAGAAGTCGTCCATGGTGTCCTCTGGATTCGCCGATGATACTTCGGACCGTTTCCAGGTGTCAACAAACCCAAAGCGACGCGGACATAGCGCGCATGGCGGCGGGCGGATTTCCGGGGTTGACACCTCGGAAGAGCGCGTGCTACAAGGGCGAAGATCCTCATACATCCTTCCCATAGCTGGATCGAGCATCGTCACTCCCTTCCACCCGCCTTGGGGCCCGGAAGGTGATTGCTGAGCGCGCCGCACTCGCAGCACCGGTGAAGGAGGCTGCCGGTCGACCATGTGGATGCGCAAGCGGAAGTCGCCGGGCCGCAACGGGCTGACCGCCTTCATCGACGAGGGCTCGGAGATCGAGGGGAAATACACGTTCAGTGGCACGGTCATGCTGAACGGACGGTTCAAGGGCGAGATCTCGACGACGGACACCCTCATCATCGGCGAGAAGGCCGCCGTCAACGGGGACGTCCGCGCGGGGCGGGTCCTGGTGAGCGGCGAGCTGGTGGGCAATATCTCGGGCACCGAGCGCGTGGAGCTGAAGCGCACGGCGCGGGTGTTCGGTGACGTGGAGGCGCCCATGGTCGTCCTGGAGGAAGGCGTGCTCTTCGAGGGCCATTGCCGGATGACGAAGGTCAACCCGAACGCCGAGGCGACGACGACTCGGGATTTCTCGGTCGTCCCGCTGAAGCGCTGAGGGAGCATGCCGACACCGAAAGAATTCAATCTCCTGGTCGTGCATGGCGACGGACGCCGCGTCGTCCGTCTCGCTCTTTCCCGATGGGTCATCCTGATCGCTCTCGGCGTGCTCCTCGCCGCGCCCATTGCCCTGGCGGTCATCTACGGTGACTACCTCCAGCTCCGGCGTGAGCGCGCCTCGCTCGCTCAGCTCACCGCTCGCGTGACCGAGCAGCAGACCTTGATCGAGAGCTCGCAGGCGCGCATGCGCGAGCTCCGTGCCGAGATCGACAGCTGGCGAGACCTCCAGGCCAGGATCTGGGAGCCCTTCGGGCCCGAGGACGGGAAGGCCAAGCGAGGCAGCGCCATGGGTGGGCCGACGGGGGCCGCGCGGACGGGCGAAGGGCCCGACCGGGGCGCCATCGGCGACGAGCTGGAGCGGCTGACCTCTCTCGTCAAGGACGAGGGCGAGAATCTCCGCTCGCTCGAGCGGTTCCTCGTGCGCGCCACGCGCGTCCTCGCCGCCCTCCCCTCGCGCTGGCCGCTGCGCGGCCCCGTCAACTCCGGCTTCGGCGGCCGCGTGTCGCCCTGGTCGTCCAGGTCCGAGTTCCACAGCGGTCTCGACATCGGCGCGCCCATCGGCACGGCCGTGAAGTCGCCCGCTCCCGGAACGGTGGTCTTCGCAGGGATCCATCCGGAATATGGCCAGACCCTCATCATCGATCACGGCCACGAGACCAAGTCGCTCTACGGTCACCTCTCGAAGCTCCAGGCGACGGTGAACCAGAAGGTGCAGCGTGGGGAAGTGATCGCGCTGTCCGGCAACACCGGGCGATCCTCGGGCCCGCACCTCCACTACGAGATCCAGGTGAAAGGCCAGTCGGTCAACCCGACCAGCTACCTCTGGGAGTGATCCTCCGTCGCCTCGTGCCGGTGGTGGCGCTGGCGCTCCTCGCGAGCGCGGGGTCGACCGGTGCCCAGCCTCTCGATCCGAGATCCCAGGACGCCCTCGGCCAGACGCTCCAGATCATGCTCGACCCCAATGCGCGGGCGGCCGAGCTGGCGAAGAACCCTCAGGGCGCGACGGTGGACCAGCAGGTGCGCGCCCTCACGGGCTCGGACGCGCTCACCCAGGAGTTCTACGCGGTGGCCGGCCAGGTCCTCACCGAGCTCACGCAGAACAGCGGCGGCGACGCGCAGAAGATGCTCCAGGCCGTCGAGCGCGCCAAGGCCGATCCGGCGGGCTTCGCCGCCATGCTCAGCCCCGCGACCCAGCAGCGCCTCCGCGAGCTCGCGGTGAAGCTTTCCGACCAGAAACGGTAGCAGCCCGCCTGCTTAGTTGAGGTGCTTGCGGAGAAAGCTCAGGACGGTCTCGTTGAAGGCGGGAGCCTGCTCGAGAAAGTGCATGTGGCCTGCCTCGGGAATGCGGACGAGCTCGGATCCGGCGATGCGCTCGTGGAGATCGTCCGAGGCGGAAGGCGGCACCAGGATGTCCTCGGTGCCCGTGGTGACGAGGGTGGGCACGCGAAGCTTGCCCAGCCGATCACGCGTGTCGTGGCCGCGGATGGCCTGAGCCTGCCGGTTCAGCCCGACGAGGGTCGTCTGAAAGGGATACTCGAGGGCTCGCTGGATCCACATCTCGACGAAATCGCGCCGCTCCGCGAAGGTCTTCCGGCAGAGGAGCCAGGGCAGCACGAAGAGGGTGAACTCCTCCACGCCTCCGTGGGCCTTGGCGCGAAGAAAGTTATCGATGACCGCGCGGCCCCACTCGTCGACATGGGCCGTCGTGCAGTGGAGCTGCAGGCTGAGCACGCGGCCGGGATGCCGGAGGGCCACCTCCTGGGCGATCATGCCGCCCATCGACGCTCCCGCGATGTGCGCGCTCCGGACGCCCAGCTCGTCCATCAGCCCGGTCACGTCCTCGGCCATGTCCGCCATCGAATAGGTGATGTCAGGAGCAGCGCTCTGTCCCGCGCCTCGATTGTCGAAGGCGATGACGTCGAACTCGGCGGCAAGGGCGGCGACCTGGAGCGCCCAGGCGGTGTGGTCGCCGCCCCAGCCCATGACGAGGACGAGTGAGGGCGGTCGAGCGGGTCCCGTCCGCTGGTAGAACAGCTCGACCTCCCCGACGCGGATCCGAGGGATAGGTCAGGCCCGGAAGGCCGACAGGGTCTCGGCGAGCTCGTCGAGCGTGCCGCCGTCGAGTGACGCTAGGCGCGAACCTGACACGCCACCCAGTGCCCCGGCGAGATCTCTTTCAGGACCTGCTCGTTCTCCGAGCAGCTGGGCACCCGGATGGGGCAGCGCGTGTGGAAGCGGCAACCGGAGGGCGGCTTGATGGGGCTGGGCACGTCGCCCTCGAGCAGGATCCGCTTGCGCTTGATCGCCGGATCCGGAATGGGGACGGCGGAGAGGAGCGCCTCGGTGTAGGGGTGCTTGGGGTTGTTGTAGAGCTCCTTGGCGGGCGCGATCTCCACCACCTTGCCCAGGTACATGACGGCCACGCGGTTGGAGATGTGCTCGACCACGGAGAGATCGTGGGCGATGAAGAGATAGGTCAGGTTGAACTGCTTCTGCAGGTCCTCCATCAGGTTGATGACCTGGGCCTGGATCGACACGTCGAGGGCGGAGACGGGCTCGTCGGCCACGATGAGCTTGGGGCTCACGGCGAGCGCCCGCGCGATGCCGATGCGCTGCCGCTGGCCGCCCGAGAACTCGTGGGGGTAGCGGCGCAGGTGATCGGCGCTGAGGCCGACCGTCTCCAGGAGATGGATCACGCGCTCCTCGCGCTCCTTGCGCGTCTTGGCGAGCTTGTGGATGACGAGGGCCTCGCCGATGATCGAGCCCACCGTCATGCGCGGGTTCAACGATGCGTAGGGGTCCTGGAAGATGATCTGCATGTCTCGCCGGAGGTGGCGGAGCGACCGCTTGTCGAGAGTCGTCACGTTCTGACCCTCGAAGGTGACCTCGCCCGAGGTCGGCTCGATGAGGCGGAGGATGCAGCGGCCGGTGGTGGACTTGCCGCAGCCCGACTCGCCCACCAGCCCCAGCGTCTCGCCCTTGAGGATGCTGAACGTCACGTCATCGACGGCGTGAACGCGCGCGACCTCTCGGGAGAAGAGCCCACCCCGGATCGGGAAGTACTTCTTGAGGTTCTTGACCTGGAGCAGCGGTGTCTCGGCCATATCGTGATGACCTAACCTTTCCGTCCGTCAGTGACCGCCAGTAACCTCGTTGAAACTAGTAGAGCCAGCAGGCGACCTTGTGCCCGGGCTTGACTTCCTTGATCACGGGATCCTTCTCGGTGCAGACCGACTTCACGAACGGGCAGCGCGGCGCGAAGCGGCAGCCCGGCGCGATATCGCCCCGCAGCGTGGGGACCGTCCCGGGAATCGTCTCGAGCCGGCGCCGCTCCGTGGCGGCGAGGTCGATGCGCGGGATGGACCGCAGGAGCCCCTGGGTATACGGGTGCAGCGGCTCCTTGAAGAGATCCGCCACGGAGGCCTCTTCGGCCACCTTGGCGGCATACATGACCACGACGCGCTGGGCCGTCTCCGCGATCACGCCCATGTCGTGGGTGATGAGCATGACGGCCATCTTGAGCTTGCTCTTGAGCTCGTTGAGCAGGTCGAGGATCTGCGCCTGGATGGTGACGTCGAGGGCGGTGGTGGGCTCGTCGGCGATGAGGAGGTTGGGATTGCAGGACAGGGCCATGGCGATCATGATGCGCTGGCGCATGCCCCCGGAGAGCTGGTGGGGGTATTCCTTCACCCGCCGCTCCGCGTTCGGGATGTGCACGAGCTTGAGCATGTCGACCGTCTTGTCCATGGCCGCCCGGCGCCCGAGCCCCTCGTGCAGCCGCAAGGCTTCGGCGATCTGCTCCCCGCAGGTGAAGACGGGATTGAGGGACGTCATGGGCTCCTGGAAGATCATCGAGATCTCTTTCCCGCGGATCTTGCGCATCTGGTTCGCGGGCATGTTCACCAGGTCCCGGCCGTTGTAGAGGATCTCCCCCTCGACGATCTTGCCGGGCGGCTGAGGGATCAGCTTCATGATGCTCAGCGCGGTCACCGACTTGCCGCAGCCGGATTCCCCGACGATGCCCAGGGTCTCGCCCTTCTCGATGTAGAGGTCCACGCCGTCCACGGCGCGGACCACACCCTCATCGGTGAAGAAGTAGGTCTTGAGGTTCTTGACGTCCAGCAGGCGCTCGGCCATCGTATGGGCTCCCCTTACCAGGGCTTGGTGATCTCGCGGAATGCGTCGAGGGCGCGGTCGATGTCCTCCCGGTCCACGTCCTTGTGGGTCACGCACCGGATGGCGCCCGGTCCGAACTGATGGATCTTGACCTTGCGGGCCAGGCAGCCGTCGGAGAGCTCCTGGGCTCCGCCCTCCCGGTCCACATGGAAGATGACGATATTGGTCTGGACCTTGCCCGGATCGAGCTGAAGGCCCGGCAGTCCCGCGAGGCCGCGGGCGAGGCGCCTGGCATGGTCGTGGTCCTCGGCGAGCCGATCGACCATGGTGTCGAGGGCCACGAGCCCGGCCGCGGCGAGGATGCCCACCTGGCGCATGCCGCCGCCGAGCATCTTGCGCACGCGGCGGGCGCGCGCGATGAATTCACCGGAGCCGCACACGAGCGAGCCCACGGGCGCGGCGAGGCCCTTGGAGAGGCAGAAGGTGACCGAATCCACGGGCCGCGTGAAGTCGGCGAGGGGGCGGCCGAGGGCCACGGCGGCATTGAAGAGGCGCGCGCCGTCCAGGTGCACGGGCACGCCTTGCGCGTGCGCGGCCGCGGCCACCTCCTCGATCTCCTCGGGCGCGCAGCAGCTGCCGCCGTGACGGTTGTGCGTGTTCTCGAGGCAGACGAGCCCCGTGACCGGGATGTGGATGTTGCTCGGCCGGATCTGCTCGCGCACCTGGCGGGCCGTCAGGAATCCGCGCTCGGTGGCCACGGGCATGGTCTGCAGCCCGCCGAAGAGCGCCGCGCCTCCGCCCTCGTAGTTGAGGATATGCGAGTCGCGGTCGAGGAGGATCTCCTGGCCATGTCGCGTCTGCGCCAGCACGGAGACGAGATTGCCCTGGGTGCCGGAGGTGACGAAGAGCGCCGCTTCCTTTCCCGTGCGGCGCGCGGCCTCCGCCTCGAGCCGCTGGACGGTCGGGTCCTCCTCCCAGACGTCGTCTCCGACCTGCGCGCGGGCCATGGCCTCGCGCATGGCAGGCGTGGGCTGGGTCAGGGTGTCGGAGCGGAGGTCGACGATGTCGTGCATGCTTATCTCGTGGCCGCCGTGCGCAGTCGCTGCGTCGCCCGCTTTCCCCACTCCGTGTAGGGATATTCCTCGGCGAGCTTGCGGAACAGGTCTTGCGCTTCGGCGGCGCGCCCTTCGCGGGCGTTGAGATCGGCGAGGCGGAACATGGCCTCAGGGATGATCAGGGTCCGCGGGTAGTCCTTGAGCACGCCCTCGAGCCGCTGCCGGGCCGCCGCGGGATTGTTCTCGGTCTCGAAGTAGTAGGCGGCGACCCACAGCTCCTTCTGCGCCAGGCGTCCGCGACAGATCTCGATCTTGGCGAGGGCGTCGCTGGCATACCGGCTCTCCGGGTACTCACGGACCAGCTTCTTGAGCTGATCCGTGGCTTTCACGGTGAGGGCCTGGTCCTGCTCGACGGGCTTGAGCTGGTCGTAGTAGCTCATGGCGAGCCGGAACTGCACGAGGTCGGCGATCTCGTGGCGAGGGAAGAAGGCCATGAAGCCCTCGAACTCCGGGATGGCCTTGTCGAAGGTGCCCTCGCGGTAGTACGTCTCACCCACCAGGAAGCGCGCGCGCGGCGCGTAGTTCGACTGCGGGTGGCGCTCGACGATCTTCTGGTAGTAGGAGCGCGCCGTCGGATAGTTCTTCTTGACCATCTCCGCGTCGCCGAGCTGGTAGAGCTCCTGGGCGGGCAGGAGAGGCTGGGGCTTCTGGCGGAAGAGGTCCTCGACATAGGCGCAACCGTGCAACGCCATGGCCAGGGCGAGCAGGCATGGCATCGCGGCACGGCGGAACGTGCGGAATTGGCTTGGCGAAAGGGAAATGCGTACCAAAGGGCTATGTTCCAATTGGGCCACAGTTTTACGGGCATACTCAGCCAAAGTCAAGGTCGTTGACAGGCCCCCGGGGCGGCCAGTACCATGCCCGCCATGCCCCTACCCATGATGTACCGGGTGAGGCAGAGCTTCCCCCGCCAGCGTTTGGTGGACATCCCCGCGGGTGTCCGCGCGACCATGGCACAGGCGGATCTGCCCATCAAGCGCGGTGATGTCGTGGCCGTGGGGGCGGGCAGCCGCGGCATTGCCAATATCGCGGTCATCGTCCGGGGCGTCGTGGACCACCTCAGGGAGCTCGGGGCCCGCCCCTTCGTTTTCCCCGCCATGGGCAGCCACGGGGGCGCCACCGCCGAAGGTCAGCTCGAGATTCTCGAGCACTACGGCATCACGGAAGCGACCATGGGCTGCCCCCTGCGAGCGAGCATGGAGGTGGTGCAGGTCGGCGAGGCCCTCGGGTTGCCCGTGTGGTGCGACAAGACCGCCTCCGAGGCCGACTGGATCGGGGTGGTCAACCGCGTCAAGCCCCACACCGACTTCAAGGGCGAGATCGAGTCGGGGCTCTTCAAGATGATGACCATCGGGCTCGGCAAGTACCGCGGCGCCACCCAGTACCACCGGGCCAATGTCAACCACGGGTACGAGACGGTGATCACCGCGGTGGGCCGCGAGATGCTCGCCAAGGCACGCATCGGCTTCGGGCTCGGCGTGGTGGAGAACGGCTACGACGAGACGGCGTACGTCGAGGCATTCAGTGCCGCCGATCTCGAGGCGGGCGAGCGGCGGCTTCTCAAGGACGCCCGGGGCTGGATGGCGCGGCTGCCCTTCTCGCCCATCGACGTGCTCGTGGTGGAGGAGATCGGCAAGAACATCTCCGGCTCGGGCATGGACACCAACGTCATCGGTCGCCCCTCGAATCCGCACGAGCCCTTCCCCAATGACCCCAAGATCCTCTGGATCGTCGCTCTCGACCTGACGGAGGACAGCGGGGGGAATGCCACGGGTGTCGGGAACGCGGATTTCACGACGCGGCGGGTCGCCGACAAGATCGACTGGAAGAAGACGGCCATCAACTCGCTGACCGCCTGCGCCCCCAACGGAGCGAAGCTGCCCCTCGTCTTCGACTCCGACCGCGAGGCGGTGGAGAGCGCGTTGGGCTGCATCGGGCTGACCGAGCCCGAGCACGCCCGCGTCATTCGCATCAAGAACACGCTCATGATCGGGGAGCTGGAGTGCTCCGAGGCGTTTCTCCCCGAGATCAAGAAGCGCGCCGACCTCGAGGTGGTGGGCGAGGCCCGTCCGCTCGATTTCGACGCCGCGGGACAGGTGGTGCCGCTCCGCCACTGAGGCCGCGCCCCGGCGCCGTGTGGTGAATAGATTCAAGGTCTCGGGGTCCAACGTCCACAGTTACCTGTCGGGCATTCGATTCCGGCCGCTCTCAACGTCGAGGAGGAGTGAATTCATGCATCCAGTCAGTCGCCGGCAGTTCCTGACGACCGCCACCGGCCTCGCGGGCATCCTGGCCTCCGGGGTGCCCCCCGCGTGGGGGCAGTCGCGCGAGATCTCGTACCTGTGCTGGAACAACTTCGCCCCCGCCTCGGACAAGAAGCTGTCCGAGATCGGCCAGCGCTTCACCAAGGACACGGGTATCAAGCTCAAGATCGACCACATCTCCCACATGGGCCCGCAGCAGGCGAAGTACGCCTCCGAGGTCCAGACCCAGGCCGGCCACGACCTCGTGGAGATGCGCATGCATTTCCCCTGGCTGTACGAGCCCCAGCTCGTGGACGTCTCGGACGTGGTGGGCGAGCTCGAGAAGAAGTACGGCAAGGCGATCGGCTCCGCCTACGAGGGCGCCCACGTCAACGGGACCTGGCGCGCCGTGCCCCAGTATCACGGCATGTTCCTCGCCACCTACCGGGAAGATCTCTTCAAGAAGGCGAGCCTCAAGGTGCCCGACACCTGGGAGGAGCTCTACACCGTGGGCAAGGAGCTCAAGAAGATGGGCAATCCCGTGGGGATCCCCATCAGCCAGAACTACGACTCGATCTCCACGGCGGGTCCCGTGCTGTGGTCGTTCGGCGGCCAGGAGGTCGACAAGGACGGCAAGACCGTCCGCATCAACTCGCCCGCCACCGTCCAGACCATCGAGTGGTACAAGAAGATGTTCCGCGACTGCATGGAGCCCGAGGTGCTGTCGTGGTCGGATGCGAGCAACAACGAGTCGATCCAGCAGGGCAAGGCGGGCTGGATCCACAATCCGGTCAGCGCGTACATCGTGGCCAAGCAGCGCAAGCTGGTGACGGCGGACGGCATCAACCACCACCGGAGCCTGGGCGGGCCCCACGGCCGCCACGAGACGGACACCCCGCGGCACATCGGGATCTGGAAGTTCTCCAAGAACATCGATGCGTCCAAGGAGTGGATCCGCTATCTCCTCGGCAAGAGAGAGACGTACGACGAGTACATCATGGCCGGGGACGCCTTCAATTTGCCCGCCTACGAGAAGCTCCAGGATCACCCGGTGCTCAGGACCGACCCCAAGTACGCCGCCCTCCGGGGCGAAGGGGTCCAGTACCACACCTACGGGTGGCCGGCGCCCGCTTCGGACAAGGTCCAGCTCATCACGAACTCGTACATCCTGCCCAACATGATCGCCAAGGCGGTGACGGGAACGTCGACGAAGGACTCGATCGCCTGGGCCGAGACCGAGATGAAGAAGATTCTTGCTGGGTGAGCCGCAGGCCGCTGGAGGAGCCGCAGCCGCAAGCGAGGCGACCGCGAGAACGACGAGGCGAACGAACATGGTAATGGCCTAACATGGCGGTCAGAGCCGACGAGATCCCGGTTCCCCGCGGCCGCCCGCGGCCGGTGGCGCGCCTACGCACGTGGCTCGACCGGGAGTCCGTTCTCGGGCCCGTCCTGGTGACGCCGGCCATGCTCCTGCTCGTCCTCCTGGTCGCGTACCCGTTCGTCATGGCGCTGTACTTCTCGCTGTCGAACGCCTTCATCGGGCGGCCCAGCCATTTCATCGGCATCCAGAACTTTGTCCGACTCTGGGACAGCGACGCCTTCCGCCAGACCTTCCAGAACGCCTTCGTCTTCACGGGCATCGCGGTGGCCTTCAAGCTCGTGATGGGGATCTCGCTCGCCCTCCTGCTCAACGAGCAGCTCTGGTTCAAACGCATGATTCGGGGGGCGGTGCTCCTGCCCTGGGTCATTCCCACCGCCCTCAGCACCCTCGGCTGGTGGTGGATGTTCAACTCGCTCTACAGCGTGGTGAACTGGACGGGGATCGCCATCGGGATCATGGATCCGCCGGGACCCAACTGGCTCGGGCAGAAGTACTACGCGATGGCGGCGGTGGTGACGGTCAACGTCTGGCGGGGCCTGCCCTTCTTCGCCATCACCATCCTCGCGGCCCTGGTGGCCATTCCCCGCGAGCTCTACGAGGCGGCCGAGGCCGACGGCGCGAACGCCAACGCGCGCTTCTGGCACATCACGCTTCCGCTCCTCAAACCGGTCCTCGCGGTGGTCGTCCTCTTCTCGACCATCTTCACCTTCAGCGACTTCAACATCGTCTACATTTTGACCCACGGTGGACCGATCAACTCCACCCATCTCTTTGCCACGCTGTCCCGGATGCTCGGTCTCGAGGTGGGGCGCATCGGCGAGGGCGCGGCCGTCTCGCTGTACCTCTTCCCGCTCCTCGCCTTCGTGGTGTGGGCCCAGCTTCGCTTCGTTCGCAAGCAGGCGTACTGACCATGCCTGTGGCGCGTCGGCCGCTCCTGAAGCGCGTGCTCATTCATCTGGGGCTGCTGCCCTTCCTGATCTTTGCCTTGTTCCCCTTCTATCACATGACGCTGACCTCGCTGAAGAAGGACCGCGAGCTGTACGACAGGCATGCGGTGCCGCTCATCATCAAGCAGGGCCCGACCCTCGAGCACTACAGCAAGCTGCTCTGGGAAACCGAATTCCTCACGTGGACCAAGAACAGCCTGATGGTGACCATCCTCGCCACGGGAATCTCCGTGGTCATCGGCACCGTGGCCGCATACGCGCTGGCGCGGCTCCGCTTCGTCGGCGTCAGCAGCTTCGGCACGGGCATCTTCGTGACCTATCTGGTGCCGACGTCGCTCCTCTTTCTTCCCCTCGCCCAGGTGGTGAACTGGCTCGGCCTCGCCGACTCGAAGTGGGCCCTCATCCTCACGTATCCGACCTTCCTCGTGCCCTTCTGTACCTGGCTCCTCATGGGCTACTTCCGCACGGTGCCGAAGGAGGTGGAGGAGTGCGCCATGGTGGACGGCGCCACCCGCATCCAGGCGCTCTGGCGTATCGTCCTGCCCATCGCGATCCCGGGCCTGGTCTGCGCGGTGCTCTTCGCCTTCACGCTGTCGTGGAACGAGTTCATCTACGCGCTGACCTTCACGTCCTCGTCGGAGCAGCTCACGGCCAGCGTGGGCGTCACCAGCGAGCTGATCCGCGGCGACATCTATTTCTGGGGCTCGCTCATGGCGGGGGCCATCCTCGGCTCCGTGCCCATCGTCATCCTCTACGTCTTCTTCCTCGACTACTACGTCTCCGGCCTGACCGCGGGCGCCATCAAGTAGCCGCCGCCGCTTTTCGCCGCCTCTGGCGAGAAATTTCGCATCCCCGTGCCGTCGACGGACGGCGCGCCGCGGAGACCACGCGCGGTCTCACGCGCTTCCGGGCCCTCGTGCTCGGCGAGAACCATCGCATGCTCCGGCTCCTCGCGAGCCACACCCGCATCATCGAGCGCAAGATCGAGCAGGGCGGTGACGATCCTCTTCCAGCCTCGCTGACCGCAAAATAATCATCCTCGGCAGCTCAAGCACAGTTCGTGAGCAGCCCGCAACGTAGGCACGGCCTCCGCCGCTCTCCTCTCTGACCTGATGCGGCGGGAGCTTAGGGCCGACGGTGCCCGCGGGTGATGCGTGGCACGGGCGTTGCTCTTTCTGTCCCGAGGCCTGCGGGGTGGCAGGCCGCAACAACGGCGAGGGCGCCGGCTCCCGAGAGGGAGAGGCGCCCTATTTTTTTTGGAAAGGGGAATTCATGCGCACCACCCGACGAGATTTCCTCAGGATCACGGCCGCGGGCACCCTGCTCGCAGGGGTGCCGGCTCGATGGGCCGGCACCGCCTACGCGTCCGACGCCCCGGAAACTCCGAAGATGCGGATCGGCATCATCGCCCTCACCGATTGCTCCTCGATCGTGATGGCCCACGAGCTGGGTCTCTTCAAGAAGTACGGGATAGAATCGACGATTTCCAAGGAGGCGTCGTGGGCGGTCATCCGTGATCGCCTCTCGCTCGGCGAGAACCAGGCGACTCACATGCTCCTCGGCATTCCCTACGCGGCGACGATGGGCCTTCAGGGCTCGCCCGTGAAGCCGATGGTCATCCCGATGTACCTCAACCGGAACGGCCAGGCCATCACGCTCACGAAGGCGCTGCTCGAGAAGGGCGTGAAGACTCCGCAGCAGCTCAAGCCGCTCGCCCTGGAGGCCAAGGCCAAGGGCGCGCCCATGACCTTCGCCATGACCTACCCGCCGGGCACCCATGCCATGTGGACGCGCTACTGGCTGGCCGCGGGCGGTCTCAATCCCGACCGCGATGTCACCCTGATCACGATCCCGCCCGCGCAGATGGTCGCGAACATGAAGGTGGGCAAGATGGACGGCTATTGCGTCGGCGAGCCGTGGGGGGCGCGCGCCATCGCCGACGGCATCGGCTTCACCGCCATCACCACGCAGCAGATCTGGAAGGACCACCCGGAGAAGGTGCTCGCCTTCACCGAGGAGTTCGCCACCAAGAATCCCAAGACGGTGAAGGCGACCATGCGCGCGGTCCTCGAGGCGAGCCAGTGGAACGACAAGCTCGAGAACCGCCCCCGCATGGCCGAGGTGGTGGGCCAGCCGCAGTACGTCAACGCCGCCAAGGAGATCATCCTGGGTCGGATGCTCGGCGACTACGACTACGGCGACGGGCGCAAGGAGAAGGACAAGTACTACATGACCTTCTTCGATCGCCAGACCAACTTCCCCCTCAAGTCCCATGGCGTCTGGTGGCTGACCCAGTTCCGCCGCTGGGGGATGGTCAAGGAGACGCCCGACTACAAGGGGCTCGTGGACCGGGTGCACCGGCCCGACATCTATCGGGAGGTCGCGAAGGAGATGAGCATCGAGGTGCCGCGCGAAGACATGAAGAAGGAGACGCTCTTCGACGGCGTGCCCTTCGACCCCGCGGAGCCCGAGAAGTACGTCAAGGCCTTCGCCGTGAACACGATGGCATAGGGGCGGACCATGTCATCGAGACTCGGGGCTCGCCTTCTGTTGCCGTTCCTTGGCCTGACCGCCGTGCTCCTCCTCTGGGCCGTGGTCAGCCAGACGGTGGCGGCCGACCTGCCCTCGCCCTGGAAGACCTGGCTGGAGTCGAAGCGCTACATCCTCGAGCCCTTCTTCAAGGACGGCGAGATGAACCAGGGCATCGGCCGTCTCGCCTTCTACTCGCTCGTGCGCGTGGCCAAGGGCTATCTCCTCGCCCTCGCCATCGGGACCCCGATCGGCTTCTTTCTCGGGCTCTCGCGGGGCTTCCATTCCGCCTTCGACCCCATCATCCAGTTCCTCCGCCCGATCTCGCCCCTGGCCTGGCTGCCCCTCGGCCTCGTGGTCTTCCAGAAGTCGGAGCCCGCGGCCATCTTCACCATCGCGCTGTGCGCGATGTGGCCGACCGTCATCAACACCGCGGTGGGCGTGCGCGGCATCAGCCAGGACTATCTCAACGTCGGCCGGGTCCTCAAGCTCTCGAAGCTCAAGATGATGACCAAGATCATCATCCCCGCCTCCCTCCCCTACGTCTTCACGGGCTACCGGCTCTCCCTCGGCATCGCCTGGCTCGTCATCGTGGCGGCGGAGATGCTGACGGGGACCCCGGGGGTGGGCGGCTTCCTGTGGCAGGAGTACAACAGCCTCGTCTACTCGCACATCATCCTCTCCGTCATCACCATCGGCGCGATCGGGTTCATCCTCGACCGGCTCATGGGGCTCGTCGAGTCCCGCTTCAAGACGACATGAGCCACTACCTCGAGGTTCGGGGCCTCGAGAAGACATTCCGCGCGGCGACGGGGCCGGTACGCGTGCTGGGCGGCGTCGACCTCTCCCTGGAGGACGGGGAGTTCGTGGCCATCGTCGGCTATTCCGGCTCCGGCAAGACGACGCTCGTCTCCCTTATCGCCGGCCTCATCGCCTCCGACGCCGGCACCATCGTGCTGGACGGCGCCGTGGTGACCGAGCCCGGCCCCGAGCGGGGGATTGTCTTCCAGCAGTACTCGCTCCTGCCCTGGATGAGCGTCTACGACAACGTCGCCCTCGCTGTGGACGCCGTCAATCCGGGCCTCTCCGGCGCGGAGCGGAGACGCGTCACCGAGGAATTCATCGCCCTCGTGAACCTGAGCGAGGCGACCTGGAAGCGGCCGCGCGAGCTCTCGGGGGGCATGCGCCAGCGCGTGGCCGTGGCGCAGGGGCTCGCCATGCGCCCGAAGCTCCTTCTCATGGACGAGCCCTTCAGCGCGCTGGATGCCCTCACGCGCGCCACGCTCCAGGACGAGCTCCTGCGGATCTGGGGGGAACGGCGCTCGACGGTGATCATGGTCACCAACGACGTCGACGAAGCCATCCTTCTCGCTGATCGCATTTACCCGATGACGCCGGGTCCGGGCGCCGTCCTCGGCCCCGCCATCGAGGTCGGGCTCGAGCGTCCGCGCCACCGGCGCCACATGAGCCTGACCCCGGCCTATCAGAAGGCCCGGCAGGGCATCGTCGAGTTCCTCCGCGCCTGCCGTCGCGGCTGGGCGTGAGGGATCACCAGCCATGAACGAGGCCGCGAACCAATCGATCAATGTGGTGGGGGGGTCTGGGGGAGGAGCGACGCCGCTCCCCCCCAGAACCCTTGTCGAGATCGCTCAGCTCGGGAAGACGTACCCGACGCCCGTCGGACCGTCGGAGGTCGTCCGCGACTTCACGCTTCACGTCAGGCAGGGCGAGTTCGTCTGCATCGTCGGGCACTCGGGCTGCGGCAAGTCCACCGTGCTGTCCATCATCATGGGCCTCAACCCGCCCACAACGGGGGGCGTGGTCATCGGTGGCCGCGAGGTCAGCGGTCCCGGTACCGACCGCGGCGTGGTCTTCCAGTCGGCGACGCTGCTGCCCTGGCTCTCCGTGCGCGACAACGTGCGGCTCTCCCTTGGCCAGGTCCGTCCCGGAGCCGTGGCCGCCGACGCCGATCCGTACCTCGACGCGGTCGGCCTCCCGGGGCAGGGGAACCGCTATCCGCGGGAGCTCTCGGCGGGCATGCAGCAGCGCGTCGGCATCGCGCGCGCCTTTGCCCTGGAGCCGCGGCTCCTCCTCCTCGACGAGCCGTTCTCTCTCCTGGACGCGCTGACCCGGATGGACCTCCAGGACCAGCTCATGACGCTCTGGGAAGCCGAGCGGAAGACCGTCATCATGGTCACCCACGACGTGGACGAGGCCCTCTTCCTGGCCGACCGCATCGTCATGATGACGAGCGGTCCCGCCGCCACCGTTGGCGAGATCCTGGCCGTGTCCTTTCCGCGGCCGCGCCGGCGCGAGGAGATCCTGTCGACCTCCGAGTACTTCGAGCTGCGCGACCAGGTCGTCGGCTTCCTCGAAGAGTGCGCCAATGTTCGAGCTTAGTGGAACGTGGCGGAAGACGTTGTGCCCCTACTGCGGTGTTGGGTGCGGACTGCTGGTGCAGATCGAGGACGGCGCCGTCAGGAGGGTGAAGGGCGATCCTGAGCATCCGTCGAGCTTGGGGGACGTGTGCGCCAAGGCCGTGCACTTGCCTCCGGCTCTCCGCACGCCCGATCGGCTGCTCTATCCGCAGGTGCGGACGCGGCGCGACGCCGAGCTGAGCCGCGTGCCCTGGGAGCTCGCCGTGCGCACGGTCGCCGACCGGCTTCGCGAGATCGTGGCCACGCATGGTCCCGCGGCGATCGCGTTCTACGGCTCGGGGCAGCTCCTGACCGAGGAGTACTACGTCGCCTCGAAGCTGGCCAAGGGCTTTCTCGGCACCAACAACTTCGACACGAACTCGCGGCTCTGCATGGCCTCGGCCGCGGCCGGCTACGCGCGCTCCCTGGGATCCGACGGCCCCCCCGGGACCTATGCCGACATCGAGACCGCCGACTGCTTTTTCCTGATCGGCACCAACACCGCCGAGTGCCATCCCGTGACCTGGAAGCGCATCCGCAAGCGCAAGCTCGCCGCCCCCGACGAGGTCGCCGTCATCGTGGCCGATCCGCGCTTCACCGAGACGGCCGACATCGCCGACCTGCATCTCCCGCTCCGACCGGGCTCGGACATCGCGCTCCTCAATGCCATGCTCCACGTCCTCTGGAAGGACGGGCTCCTCGACCGCCATTTCATCGAGGAGCGCACGCGGGGCTGGGCCCAGCTCCTGCCCGTCATCGCGCGCTACACGCCCGAGCGGGCAGCCGCCCTCACCGGCCTCTCCCCCGAGATCATCGCGGGGGCGGCGCGGCGCTTCGGCGGAGCGCGCGCGGCCATGACGCTCTGGAGCATGGGGATCAACCAGAGCCACATCGGCACCGACAAGAATGCCGCGATCCTCAACCTGCATCTCGCCACGGGGCAGATCGCGCGGCCGGGCGCCGGACCCTTCTCGCTGACGGGTCAGCCCAACGCCATGGGCGGCCGCGAGACGGGCGGTCTCGCGCATCTGCTCCCTGGCTATCGTCAGGTCACCGACGCGGCGGCCCGCGCCACCGTCGAGCGGCACTGGGGCGTGCCCGCCGGGCGCATCGCCTCCAGCCCGGGACGGGCGGCCCTGGAAATCTTCGAGGGGCTGCGCGAGGGCTCCGTGCGGGCCGTGTGGATCATTTGCACCAATCCCGCCGCCTCCATGCCCGACCTCGATCTCGTCGAGAAGGCGCTCCGGCAAGCCGAGCTGGTCATCGTGCAGGACGCCTATCACCCGACGGAGACGACGCGATTCGCTGACGTCTTGCTGCCCGCCGCGCAGTGGCCCGAGAAGGACGGCGTGATGACGAATTCCGAGCGGCGGCTGACCTATCTGCCGAAGCTCGTGGACCCTCCAGGCGAGGCCTTGCCCGACGCCGTCATCGTCACGCGTGTGGCCAGGGAGCTGGGCTTCAAGGATGCGTTCCCGTACGAGAGCGCGTCCGAGATCTTCGACGAGTTCGCTGCGCTCACGGCCGGCACGGTCTGCGACTGCTCGGGGGCGAGCCACTATCGCCTCTCGTCCGTGGGGCCGCTCCAGTGGCCGGTGCCGGGCCCGACCCATCCAGGGACGCCGAGGCTCTACACGGACGCGCATTTCCCGACGGGCGACGGCCGCGCCCGGCTCGTGGCCGTCGAGCACGACCCTCCCGTCGAGCCGCCGGACGCCGCCTATCCGCTGACCCTGACCACCGGGCGCGTGCGCGACCACTGGCACACGCTGACGCGCACGGCCAAGTCGCCCGCCCTCGCTGCGCGCACGCGCGAGCCGCTCCTCGAGGTCCACCTGCGTGACGCGCGCCGCGCCGGCATCCGCGACGGCGACTTCGTCGAGATCACCTCCCGCCGGGGCAAGGCGGTGGCGCAGGCGCGGGTGGGGGAGACCATTCGCGAGGGCACGTGCTTCCTGCCCTTTCACTGGGGAAGGCAATGGGGCTTCTACAAGGCGGCGAACAACCTGACGCTCTCGGCGCGCGATCCCCTCTCGCGGCAGCCCGAGCTCAAGGCCTGCGCCGTCCGCCTCCGGGCCATCACCGAAGACCGCGCATGAACAAGACCGAAGCGCTCAAGACCGAGAAGGACGGGCTCGACATCCAGGAGGATCTCGTCCGCTTCGCCCGCGAGGGATGGAAGACCATCGGCGACGACGACAAGGAGCGGCTCAAGTGGGTGGGCGTGTTCATGCGGCGCCCCACGCCGGGCCACTTCATGATGCGCGTCCGCATGCCCAACGGCATCGTCACCACGGATCAGGTCCGCCTGCTCGCGCAGATCACACGCGAGTCCGGACGGAGCATCGCCGACATCACCACGCGCCAGCAGCTCCAGCTTCGCTGGGTCACGATCGAGCGGGTGCCGGAGATCATCGCGCGTCTGGAGGCGGCGGGGCTCTCGAGCCTGCAGACGGGAATGGACAACATCCGCGGGATCATCGGCTGCCCCGCCACGGGCCTGACGCCGGGTGAGCTGATCGACACCGCGCCCATCGCGCGCGAGTTCCAGCGAATCTTCCTCGGCAACAAGGAGTTCACCAACCTGCCGCGGAAGTTCAACGTCACCATCACGGGGTGCCCCGAGCACTGCACTTCCGGGGAGACGCAGGATATCTCGATGACGCCCGCCCTGGCCTCCGGAGGCGACGGCGATGAGATCGCCGGCTTCAACGTGGCGGTGGGGGGCAAGCAGGGCTCGGGAGGGCCCACGCTCGCCCGCTCCCTCGACGCCTTCGTGCGCCCCGAGGAGGCGGCGGCGGTCTGCGCGGCCATCGCCCTCGTCTACCGCGACCACGGACCGCGCGAGTCGCGCAGCAAGGCGCGCCTGGCCTTCCTGCTCGCCGAGTGGGGAGCGGAGCGCTTCCGGAAAGAGCTCGAGGCGCGCCTGGAGCGGCCCTTGCCGCGGGCGGGGCGGGACGCGCGCGGGGCCACCCACAGCGACCACATCGGCGTCTTCCGGCAACGCGAGCCCGGCCTCAACTACGTGGGGCTCAAGACCCCGGTGGGTCGCGTCACCGCCAATCAGCTCGACGCGCTGGCGCGGCTGGCCGACCGCTACGGGCGCGGCGAGCTCCGCTTCATGGCCTCGCAGGACGTGCTTCTCCCTCACGTCCCCGATACGATGCTCGGCGACCTGACCCAGGAGCCGCTCCTGAAAGAGCTGCCCTACAACCCCTCGGAGATCCGCCGCGGCCTCGTCTCGTGCACGGGCACGGACTTCTGCAACCTGGCCCTCATCGATACCAAGACGCGCGCCATGGCCCTCGCGAACCAATTCGAGAAAGACATCGGCAAGACCCGTCCGATCAGCGTGCGCTGGTCCGGCTGCCCTGCCTCGTGCGGGAACCACCACACCGCCGACATCGGGCTCCAGGGGTGCAAGGTCAAGGTGGACGGCAAGATCGTGGACGGTGTCCATGTTTTCGTGGGCGGCCGCGGCGGGAACGATCCGCGGGCTGCCATGCGGATCATGGAGGACGTGCCCTGTGACGAGCTGCCGGAGGTCCTCGAGCGGCTCGTCCGCTTCTTTCCGCGACCGGAGCGGCAGGCGCCGCCCCCGGAGCCGCGACCGGAGTCCTCGACATGAGCTTCGCGTACCCGGTCATGCTCGACATCGCGGGACGGCCTTGTCTCGTGGTGGGCGGCGGCCCCGTGGCCGAGCGGAAGATGGACGGACTGCTCGCCGCGGATGCACGCGTGACCGTGGTCAGCCCGTCGCTCACGCCGGCCCTCCTGACCCTGGCCGCCGAGGCGCGGCTTCACTGGCGGCCGCGCGAATACGTCGCCGGAGACGCGGCGGGGTTCGCCCTCGTCATGGTCGCCACCTCGGACGCCTCGGTGAGCGAGGCCATCGCCGCGGAGTGTCGGGCGCGGGGCGTGTGGATCAATTGCGCCGACGATCCCGGGCGCTGCGATTTCATCCTGCCCGCGGTCTTCCGTCGTGGCGCGCTCACGGTGGCGGTGTCGACGGGTGGCGTCAGCCCGACCATGGCGCGACTGGTGCGCGAGGAGCTGGAAGCCCGCTTGCCTGACGACCTGGCGCTGCTCACCGACGTCATGGGCGATGTTCGGCGATCGCTCCGGGAGGGCGGCATCTCCCTCGACGCCGAGCGCTGGTGGCAGGCCCTGGACGGAGAGCTGCGAAGCCTGGTCGCGGCCGGCCGCACGGCCGAGGCGCAGGCGCGGTTGAAGGAGCGTCTCGGTGTCTCAGGGTAAGGTCGTCCTCGTCGGCGCCGGCCCCGGCGACCCGGAGCTGATCACGCTCCGCGGCCTCCGGTGGCTCCGTCGCGCGGAGGTGATCGTGTACGACCAGCTTTCCACCCCCGCGCTCCTCGACGAAGCGCCCGAAGACGCGTTGAGGATCTTCGCGGGCAAGTCGGCGGGACGGCACTATCTCGAGCAGTCCGCCATCAATGCCATCTTGATCCATCACGCCCGGCGCGGAAGGCTCGTGGTCCGCCTCAAGGGCGGCGATCCCTTCGTCTTCGGCCGGGGAGGGGAGGAGATGCTGGCGTGCGCGCGCGCCGGGGTGGCCGTGGAAGTGGTGCCGGGCGTCAGCGCGGCGATCGCGGTGCCCGCCGCCGCCGGCATCCCCGTCACGCACCGAGGCTTCGCGTCGTCGTTTGCCGTCGTGACCGGCCACGAAGATCCCGCCAAGCCGGAGCCTGCCGTGGACTGGGAGCGCCTCGCGATGGCCGTGGACACGCTCGTCATCCTGATGGGCGTGGGGACACTACCGCGCATCACCGCACGGCTCCTGGCGGCGGGGCGGAGCGGAGACACGCCTGCGGCCGTGATCCACCGCGGGACTACCCAGGCGGAAGAGACCGTGGTCGGCACGCTCGGCGACATCGCCGCCCGTGCCGCGGAGATCCAGGCGCCGGCCGTCATCGTGATCGGCGAGGCGGTGGCTTTCCGCCCCCTGCTCGCGCGATCGCTGCTCGCCGCCGCCGTCCTCGATCACCGCTGACACGGTTCGGGAGTATCGGCAGCATCGCAGGCTAGCCCGCCCCGGTCGTCCCACGTTGCGTATGACCCCGATGGCACCAGGTCGCCCGCACAACGCAAAACGTCCGGGGCTCGAAGCATCTCCAAGTCTATCGGTCCAGCAGGTAGTCAACAGTGATGGAGCCGTCGGTCACCATGCGCCGCACGCGTTTGCCGCTTCCCTCACGGAGGATCATCGTTCCGCTGTGACCCCGGTACGACTAATGTAGAAGATCTTGCCGCCTTCGAGTCGAATTGGGATGCGGTAGTGAACGGAATCGGAAAGCAATTCCACCCTGCCCTCGGGATCAACAAACAGGAGCGCCCGCGGGAGGCCGTCCGCTGCCCGCTCCAGCCCTGTGCACGGGCCCACGAGGGCCTGCGTATCAGCGATGGGCCCCATCCGGAGGGAGCTTGGCGACGAGGGCACGTCGCGATTGCTGGAGCATCACGTGAGGGGAGACGCCGCCTTTGACGATTCTTTGGAGCTGCACCCTGTGAGGGGCATGCGAACTCTGTGGCCCGGACGCCGTACCGTCCCCCAGCAGGAGGTCTCCGCGAAGGGTCAGCGTTACCCGGTGGCCTCAGTTTGTACTCAGCTGAACAGCGGGGACTCGCCATTCTGCGTCATCGTTCCGTACACTTCGCGGCTGGATCCCGCGGCCACAGCCGCCGCAAGAGGCGATGGCACTTGAGCGGCATCGGTTGCGCGCGTGAAAGTGAGCTCGCCCCCGAACGCCAGTCAAACGCCGTTACGCTTCTATTGCCTCGTCGGATCCCTCTCAGCGGCCGCGAGTTTCCTGCCCTTCAGGACGAACTTCTCCATGACGTAGCTGAAGAACGGGAGCGACCCGATCGCTTCCTCTGCGCGCAGGGAGCCATCGAGATAGCGCTTCAGGATCGCGGGATGATGCTTCTCGAGCCACGGCGCGACCATGAACTCAGTGAGCAACCACTTGTTGAAGCCAAATCCGGTGCCACGGACGACAGTCACCTTGACGCCCTGTTGTCGCAGCCAGCGGCACACCTGGGAAACGGTGTTGTATTGATCGTATTGCAGTTCCCACGGGGCGAACGGTGAGAGTGTTCGAAAGAGCGCTCGGAAGGGCGCGTTCAGCACTGGCGCGAGGCGACTCTGACGCAGGCGCTTCACGGCTCCTTTGGAGCTGGCGCTGTTGTAGCAATGAAGGATAATTTCGCCCCCGGGGCGTAGCACCCGCACCATGTCGGCCACGGCCCGAGCTTGGTCGTGGATGTGCTGGAG
>QHSC01000405.1 GCA_003220345.1 Candidatus Rokuibacteriota bacterium
GAACCACTGAAGCTGATGCCGGCGAATGAGCCGCGAGGCCTCGTGCGTGCCGAGCGGAATGAACCGCGTTGACCAGCGATACGGGAACCCAACCGAATTAAGAATGTCGAGCTGGCCCGGCTGCGATCGGTCGGGGAAGCCCTGGATGGCGACGACGCGGATGGCGTGGCGTCCGATGCTGGGCTCGAATCCGCTTACGAGCTCCTGATCGGCGAGAACGAGGTCGAGGTACGAGCCGTGTAGCGGCGTGCGGACGGCCTGAGGCAAGCCGGTCAGGCATTCGTGCAGATGGGTGAGCAGGCCGTCTGCGTCCAACGGCTCCAGAACCAGCCGGCCGCCGAGCCGCGTCTGGAGCGTGTGGACCGCGGTCCGATAAGCCCCGAGCACGCGGTCCCACACGGTATCGGAGCCGCTGCGCGCCGAACCCTTAGGCGCCAGCCCGTGGCTCACGTCCTGGACGAAGAACGAGGCCAAGCGCGCGACGGTGTCCGACGGCGGCAGGTACGTCGCTACGATCGTGTACGTGGTCTCGAACTGACGGCCGGTCTCTTGCTCGTGAGCGAGGCGGCGCTCGTCGTCGATGAGCTGGCACACGGCATCGGGGAACACGTCGGGCGAGTAAGGGATCGCGGGGCGCCGGATCGCGTCGACGTGGAACATCCAGTTGTCGGAGAACGGAAGGAGCGCGTCGTTCGCGTGTCGGGTAAGAGCGTCCAGCTCTTCCGGAGTGGCCGCGAACAGATCAGGGCCGCGGTAGCGCCACCCGGCGAGGAGGCTGCCGTCCTTCTGTAGGATTACGGCCGGGGCGCCCGCATCCACGACGAAGCCCCAGTTGAGCAGATCCGCCGCGCCCTGAGGCGCTGCCCGATGCTCCCGGAGGCGCCCGAGGGCGGCCGACGCCGCCACGCCCAATCCAGCGCCTACTGACAAAGTCACGACGTCCACCGACCGACTCTCCTACGAATCCCGAGGACTTGCGTATGCCCGTGGATCGCGTCGCCCGAGCGGCGATCACGCCCACGAAGGGACGGACGATCGAACAGCGGCCGGCGCCGCCTGTACGCCGGCGTGCGCAGGGTAGTAGTCCTGCGCGAAGAGACTCCGCACGTAGAGGGTGGTCATCTGTGCGTCCTGCTTGGCGACCCACACCATGACGCCATGCACGGCGGTGAGCCAGACGACGGCGAGCAGCAGTGTGGCAACATGAAATCCAACGACGAAGACGAGCGCGAAAGTGACCGAAGCCTCAACCATCACCACGGCCGGCTCGGCGCCCGCGAACAGTGCCGGACGCACGAGCGACGCATGGATGACGTGGGTCGCGGGTGTGAGCGCCTCGTTTGACATCCGATATCACCGGCTCAGACCAGGGCGCCCACGAAGGCGAGTGCCGCTACGATGTTCGCCGCCCCGATCATGACGGCGATCCCCACGATGGCCTGGCCGAAGCGCTTCGCGCCTTCCTCGTGCCGAGTGAAGGCCCACATCGCGCCACCGACCACGAACGCCAGGGCGCCCAGGATGCGCGCGGTGGGGCCGGTCAGGTTGTCCAGCAGGCTCTGGAGCGGTCCCGTCCACGGCATCGGCGCGCCGCCGCCGGTCGGCGCCGCGAACGCGAGGCCCGGCGTGAGCGCGAGGAGCAAGACGACAAACAGGGTCGAACCCAGGGCGACCCAGCGCGAGCCGAGAAGCCCTGCCGTGTGAACCTGCAGTGACGGGTTCATATCCATTCTCCTGAAGCGTTGAGGTGATGCAGAACGAAGCGACCATCGGTATCGAGGCCGTTGACGCGCACGAGATCCGTGACCCGGCGCCCCTTGTTGCCGCCCTCGATGACCACGACCAGGTGGATAGCCTCGGCAACCAGGGCTGTTTGCGGAGGCACGTTGGCCCGCTGCGCCAACCGGTCCAAGCGCAGCAGTGCACCCTCGGCGGAGGCCGCGTGCACCGTGGCCA
>QHSC01000406.1 GCA_003220345.1 Candidatus Rokuibacteriota bacterium
ATTGAAGCGTGAACCGGCACCGTTCCGAGGAGATATCCCGGAATGCCAAACAGCCCAGCAGATTTAGACGTTACCAACATCGCCGCAAACGCGCGCCTACGCGCTCCCCGCTTCATCAACATCGAGCGGGTGCTCCCCTCCTTTGCGACCCGTTAGCTCTTCCTCGAGTCGACCGATGATGTCGGGCTTTGAGACTTTGCTCCCCGGGTGTGTTTCGGCGTGCAATCTTGACCCCCTGATCGGGGGTATCGGCGTCCAAAGTTGCCCCCCCTGCCATGAGGCGTGATGCGCTGCCCGCGTCGGATCAGACGCGGGTAGTGGGGGATGCTGACGGTGGAGACGATTGGCCGGATTCGGCGTGAATATTTTCTCAAGGGCAAGGCGATCAAGGAGATCGCTCGGGATCTCCGCGTGTCTCGGAATACGGTCCGCAAGGTGGTGCGGTCGGGGGCGACGTCGTTCGCGTACGACCGGGACGTCCAGCCGCGGCCGAAGCTGGGCCGGTGGACGGCCGAGCTCGACGCGCTGCTGGCGGGGAACGAGGCCAAGGCGGCCCGTGAGCAGCGGACGCTCATCCGGATCTTCGAGGACCTGCGCGGGCGCGGCTATGCGGGCGGCTACGATGCCGTGCGGCGCTATGCCCGGCGGTGGAGCAAGGCGCGCGGGCACTCGACGGCCGCGGTCTACGTCCCGCTGACCTTCGCCCCGGGGGAAGCCTATCAGTTCGACTGGAGTCACGAGGTCGTCCTGCTCCGCGGCGTGACGGTGATCGTGAAGGCCGCGCATGTCCGGCTCTGTCACAGCCGCATGCCGTTCGTGCGGGTCTATCCGCGGGAGACGCAGGAGATGGTGTTCGACGCGCACGACCGGGCGTTCGCGCTCTTCAAGGGCGCCTGCCGGCGCGGCATCTACGACAACATGAAGACGGCGGTGGAGACGATCCTCGTCGGCCCCCACCGGCTGTACAATCGGCGCTTCCTGCAGATGTGTAGCCACTACCTGGTCGAGCCGGTGGCCTGCACACCGGCCGCCGGCTGGGAGAAGGGGCAAGTCGAGAACCAGGTCGGGCTCGTGCGGGAGCGCTTTTTCACGCCCCGGCTGCGCTTCAAGACCTACGAGGAGCTCAACGCCTGGCTGCTCGACCAATGCATCGCCTACGCCAAGGCGCATCGCCATCCCGAGGTGCCCGGCCAGACGATCTGGGAGGTGTTCGAGGCGGAACGCCCGAAACTGGTCCCCTATGCCGGGCGGTTCGACGGCTTCCACGCGGTGCCGGCCGCGGTGTCGAAGACCTGCCTGGTGCGCTTCGACAACAACAAGTACTCGGTGGCCGCCAACGCGGTCGGCCGGCCGGTCGAAGTACAGGCCTATGCCGACCGCATCGTGATCCGCCAAGATGGGCGGATCGTCGCCGAGCATCCCCGCTCGTTCGGCCGCGGCGAGACGGTCTACGACCCCTGGCACTATGTGCCGGTGCTCGCGCGCAAGCCCGGCGCGTTGCGCAACGGCGCTCCCTTCAAGGACTGGGTGTTACCGGCCGCGATGGAGCGCGTGCGGCGCCAGCTCGCCGGCGCCGACGACGGCAATCGGCAGATGGTCGACATCCTCACCGCGGTGCTCACCGACGGGCTGCCGGCGGTCGAGGCCGCCTGTGCCGAGGCGAGCGCCCACGGCGTCCACTCGGCCGACGTCATTCTCAACATCCTGGCCCGCCAGCGCGATCCCGGCCCGTCGGCCACCATCCTCCCGCCGGCCGCGCTGACCCTTCACCACCCGCTCCACGCCGATTGTGCCCGGTACGACACTCTCCGGAGGACCATCTGATGGAACGCTCCCAACTCCTCGACCTCATGGGTGAGCTCAAGCTCTACGGCATGAAGGCCGCCTTCGACGAGATCCTGGCCACGGCCATCAAGCGCCAGCATGAGCCCCAGCGCATCGTCGGCGATCTGCTCCGCGCCGAGATCAGCGAGAAGCAGGCGCGGTCGATCAAATACCAGCTCACCATCGCCAAGCTGCCGCTCGCCAAGGACCTCGCCGACTTCGACTTCTCGGGCACGCCGATCAATGCGACGCTCGTCCATGACCTCGCCGCCGGGGGCTTCATCGCCCAGCAGCGCAACGCCGTGCTGATCGGCGGGACCGGCACCGGCAAGACCCATCTGGCGATCGCCATCGCCCGCAGCTGCATCCGCGCCGGCGCGCGCGGCCGCTTCTACAACGTGGTCGATCTCGTCAACCGGCTCGAGACCGAGACCCGCAGCGGCCGCCAGGGTCGGCTCGCGGATCAGCTGACGCGCCTGGACTTCATCATCCTCGACGAACTCGGCTATCTGCCGTTCGCCCAGTCCGGTGGCCAGCTGCTCTTCCACCTCGTCAGCCGGCTCTACGAACGCACCTCGCTCCTCGTCACCACGAACCTCGCCTTCGGGGAATGGCCGAGCGTCTTCAGCGATGCCAAGATGACGACCGCGCTGCTCGATCGCCTGACCCACCACTGCGACATCATCGAGACCGGCAACGACAGCTGGCGCCTCAAGAGTCGCACGGACACTCACTCACCCACCAGGGGGTCACCCTTGGACGCCGATCGGGGGTCGAATTTGGAAGCCGATTGACACTTAGACGGCGCCACTGGCATGGACGGGGTTCGGGGGCGAGGAGAAAGAGGCTATGCTGCGCGCCGCTCGGCGGCCCGAAGAAGTGTTGCCGGCCGCGCTCCATCCGCCGGTCGAAGCCGCGCCGATCCGTGAGGTAGAGGCAC
>QHSC01000147.1 GCA_003220345.1 Candidatus Rokuibacteriota bacterium
GTCATCTCCTCGGAACATGGGCACGCCAAGTTCCGTGCGGATGGGATCGACGTCTCGCTGCGCGTAGCGGTACTCGGGATCCGCTTGGAGGTCGGCAACATGGATCGTCCGTCGCTCCAGTGCGACTCGCGCCGTGATGCTGTGTCGCCCAGGGGTTACGGGGTGGCGCCTGACGAAATCGACCAGCTCCGGGGAGGCGTTGTAAAAGGCCACCCCGTGATAGGAGTCGCCGTCCCGTCTGAGGATGACTCCGCGCCGTGCATCGCACAGCCTCGCCGCGTTCTCGATGAGGGTGTCTAGTACGGGCTGGAGATCATACGTCGAGCGGCTGATCACCTTGAGGACTTCGCTCGTCGCGGTCTGCTGCTCCAGCGCCTCGGTCAGGTCGCGGTTGCGCGCCTCCAGGTCCGTGAAGAGGCGCACGTTCTCGATGGCGATGACCGCCTGGTCCGCGAAAGTCTTCAACAGCTCGACCTGCTTGCCCGGAAACAGGCCGGGCTCGACCCTTGCGATGCTCAACGTACCGATGGGGGTCGTGCCGCGAAGCATGGGCACGACGATCTGACTTCGGAAGTCGAGCACCCGTGACATGCGCTGCGAGACAATCGGGGCAGTCGGATCCGCTTGCACATCGGGGTTCTGATGGGCGCGTCCGTCCCGCATCGCGCGGGCCGAGAAACTGCCTTCATCGAGCGGCCGCGGAAACAGCCGATGCAGCTCTTCGACCGCGTCGGGCGGAATGTTGTAATGCGCGGCAAGGTGCATCAGCGTTCCGTCGAACCGGTGGACGGTCCCGAAGCGCCCGCCGCATAACCGGGTCGCGCTGCGCACGATCGCGTCGAACACCGGCTGCACGTCGGTCGGTGAGCTCGAGATGACGCCCAGGATCTCCGCCGTCGCGGTCTGCTGCTCGAGCGCGTCGGTCAGGTCTCGATTTCGCGCCTCCAGCTCTTTGAACAGTCGGACGTTCTCGACGGCGATCACCGCCTGGTCGGCGAAGGTCTTCAACAGATCCACATGTGCATCGGAGAACCCGCCGACTTGCCGATGGGTAATGGCGATGGCCCCAATTACGTCGTCCTGCCGTCGCATCGGAACAGCCACCACACTTCGAGAGCCACGTTCCCGGAGGTTCGCACGCGCTTCTACACTGAGATCTGACAACTCGGGAGATGCCTCGATGTCGGCGATTCGCACAAGATTCTTGGCCCTGATCGCTAGGCAGGCGGCGCTCGCGGCCGTCACCGGCCGAGGCCAGGTCTTCCGCCACGCTTCCAACTCTTCAGGCGTGAAGCCGTCGTGCGCAACGGAATGGACGAGTTGTCCGTCGAAGCGGTACACGCCCCCATGCTGACCGCCGCAGAGCCGTACCGCGTTTCGCACGATCGTCTCAAAGACGGGCTGGGCTTCGGTAGGTGACTCGGAGATGACCCGCAGAATCTCGCTGGTCGCCGTCTGCTGCTCCAGCGACTCCGTCACCTGCGCGTGCGCCCGCGTGAGCGCCTCGTTCTTTTGCTGAACGTCGGTGAACAGGCGCACGTTCTCGATGGCGATGACGGCCTGGTCGGCGAAGGTCGTTACCAAGTCAATCTGCTTGTCCGTGAATGGCTCGACCTCCAGGCGTCGTATCAGGATTGCACCGATTGCAGCGCCTTCACGGAGAAGCGGCACCGCCAAAACAGTGCGGACACCGGTGATGCCCATGTAGCGTTTCGAACCCGGAAATTCATCAAAGGCTGCCTGGACATCAGGAATGTGGACGACCCGCGCATCAATGACCGCGCGGCTGGCAACGAAGGTGCGGTCGATGGCGAGTACCGTTTCCGGTGTCATCACGGTCGGCACCGAGCCCCACCGGGCCAGGGCTCGTAACCCGTTACCCTCCTTCCGGAAGATCAACGCGTCATTGGCATCGCACAGCCGGGCTGCCCGCTCAGCCACGGTCATGAGGACAGGCTCCACATCGGTGGGCGAGCTCGCGATCACCCGCAGGATCTCGCTCGTCGCGGTTTGCTGCTCCAGCGCTTCCGCGAGGCGCCTCTCGAGGTCGCGGACCCTGGAGCCGTCGTTCCTGAGCGATTTGCGGGCGGCAGGGGGCTTGCCTTTGGCCTTGGACTTCGTGGGCTTTGCGCCCCGCCGCATCGTCATCTCCTTGTTCTCACGGGCCATTACGACCGCATCGCGAGCGACGACAGGTTAGGCGAAGGCGCCTACGTGGGCAAGCGCTCCGGAGGGGCTACGGTCGCGCCGTCGCATACTCCGCCGGAGTCACCCATCCCATCGAGCCGAATCCGCCGACATAGTAGATATCAGCGACCTCGAGCCACCAGAAGCCAAAGTCTCCGAAGTCGGCCCACTGGCTCGCCTCTGGATGGCGATCGAGATAGGCTGCGCGCGCGACCGACTGCCTGTCGTCGGCCACGCGTGCGGCGCGTCCCATGAGTGTGACGCGCTCACCGGCCAGGGGATTGTCGGACCAATCCGGGGGCGTCACGAGGAGACTCGCGCGCGGATCTGCCTCGAGGTTCTGCGTGTGAACGGCCATGGCGCTGATGAGAAAGAGTGGCATCCCTTGCTCGTCCAGCGCGTAGGGCATCACGGAGCCGAAGGGATGACCTGCATGCCGGCGCGAGACGGTCGAGAGCATGCCCGCGGGCGCAAGCTTCACAAGCTTGCGTGCGCGCTCGGCATAGCTCGGTTGAGGCGTAGCGGGCGGCGGGCTCACCCCTCGGCCCTCGCATGATCGGCCGGGATCTGCGCGGCGAGGCCTCGCGCCTCCGCAACCACGGCGATGCGCAGGGGCGCCTCGCGATTTCGAACTGTCAGCTCGTGCCGCGGGTAATCGGCGCCGGCAAGCCCCGCTCGCGCGAGCACTTGCTCGGACACCACGAGCTCGCATTGGTACTCCTTGGTCAGCGCCTCGAGCCGGCTCGCCACGTGCACGGTGTCGCCCACCGCGGTCAGATAGCGCGTCTCTCCATAACCCATTTCCCCTACGACGACCGTCCCCGTGTGAATCCCGACCCCGATGCGCAGCGGCGACTCGAGCTCGGCTCCGAATGAACCGCTGAACCCTTGCACCCGGTCCACCATGCCCGCGGCGGCCCGCAGCGCTTGTCGGCAGGCCGTCTCCGCCCCGCTCTCGACGCCGAAGAGCGCCATGACGCCGTCACCCGTGTACTGGTTCGCGATGCCGCCGGCCTCGGCAATGGCGCCCCCTACCGCTTCGAAATAGCGGTTGAGGAAGAAGACGACGTCGTAGGGAAGCTTGTGCTCGGCGAGACGGGTGAAGCCGCGAAGATCGGCAAAGAGCACGGCGATCTCGCGCTCCTGCCCGTGATGCGCAGCGCTCGACGCATGCGTCGCGCCCGGGCTCGCTGCCACTGCGATGAGCGGCGTCACCGCCAGATCCCGGCTCGGGCGAAGCTGGCAGGCCAGGCGCACGTTGGGCGGCGCGCCGACGCGCTGGAGCACGCGCAGCTCTTGCGGGCTCGGCGGCGGCAAGGCCGGGTCACCCGAGACCCGGATGCGGCAGGTCGAGCAGCGACCGCGACCGCCGCAGACCGAGGCGTGCGGGATGCCGGACGAGCGGCTGGCCTCGAGCACGGTCGATCCAACCGGCACGGCGACGCTGCGGCCATCGGGATAGGAGACCCGCACCATGGCCCGACGCGGGGAGAGATACCCGCGCACGCCGCGCGCGAGCAAGGTCAGCAGCAGCAGGGCCCAGGTGCTGTACCCGAGCCCGTCTCGCACGCGCTGGAGGGTGGCCCGCTGCGCCGGCGAGGGCGTGCGTGTCTCGACCATGAGGCGCTGGACGAAGCCGGGCTCACGGGCGAGAGTGCTCACCTCCCGTCCCGCCTCGGCAAAGCCCAGATATCCAAGGACGGGCACGAGCACGAAGGCGCTGAGGATCAAGGGGAAGAAGCGCGGGTACCAGCCGCGGAACCGCAGCCAGAAGTGCAGGCCCATGCAGCCGTGGCTCCACGCGACCACGAAGAGCGCCGTCTGACGGTAAAAGTTCCAGGGATCGAGCACCCAGAGGAAGAGCACGATCCGCGTGTAGAGATCCTCGGTGCCGTACATGGCATTGGCCAGTCGCGTGCCGACGATGTGGGAGACGAGCAAGGGCGGCACGGCGAGCCCGAAGATGATCTGCATCGCCTCCCACACGGGCATGCGCAGTGTCCGGCGCCGGTAGAGCAGCCAGAGGGCGAGTAGCCAGTGCACGAGCAGCGCGCCGAAGAGGAGTGTCTCCCCCACGGGATTGCGCCACAGGGCGAGGAACCAGACCCGGCCCACCTCCATGGCGCGCAGCGAGATCAGGCCCAGGGCGTGATTGCTGAAGTGCGTGAGGAGGTACGCGAAGAGGATCAGCCCGCACCACAGGCGCAGGGGCCGGATCCATGCCCGTCCGGGTCGCTCCGCCGTCATGGGAACGCGCCGGCTTCCTTGGGGCTATTCGTGAACAGCTGACCCCCTCATCTACTCAGCCCTCGCCTCGTCGCCCGAGGCGGGCGTCTCGGCTCGAACTGCGGCCCTCCTCCCCCAGTGGGGAGAGGGATCGAATGGTCGAGGTTAGCGCGCGCTGCGACCCGCCGCCTTGTCGAGGAAATCCAGGAGCGCGCGGTTGAATTCCTCGGGCTGCTCCGCGTTGGACAGGTGAGAGGCCGCGCGAAGAATGGCGAGCTGCGCGCCCGGGAGCGCCGCGTGAATCTCGCGCGCCATGGCCACCGGCGTGCCGGGGTCCTCTTCGCCCACGATGACGAGGGCCGGGCACGCGATCTCCCTGAGCCGGTCCGTCACGTTGATCTTCGGAAGCGCGTGGCAGCAGCCGATGTAGCCGGCGGGGGGCGTGCTCCGGATGAGACCGCCGATCCTCTCCATGACGTCCTTCCGGCGCGCGCGGAAGGGCGCCGTGAACCAGCGCTCGAGGGTGCCCGCCACCATCGGCTCCATGCCCTTGGCGGTGACGGTCTTGATCCTGTCCTCCCACACGGAGGCGGCGGCGGCCGGGTAGCGGCTGCTCGTGTCGCAGAGCACGAGGCTCTGGATCATGGCCGGATATTTGAGCGTGAAGGTCTGGCCGATCATGCCGCCCATGGAGAGCCCGACGAAGTGCGTCTGCGCGATGCCGAGCCCGTCGAGCAGCCCCTTGAGATCCTCCGCCATCTGATCGAGCGAGTAGGCCCCGGTGGGAGCGCTCGTCTGCCCGTGGCCGCGCGTGTCGAAGCGCAGCACGGTGTACCGGGAGGCGAGGGCCTTGGCCTGGTCGTCCCACATGTGCAGGTTGCAGGCGAGCGAATGGCTCAGCGTGACCACGGGGCCGCTGCCCTCTTTCTCGTAGTTGATCTCGATGCCGTTGGCCTTGATCTTCATGATCGCTCCTCTCCTATTCGCGGGTGGCGGTGCTGGGACAGATCTGGTTGTAGGCGCAATAGCGACAGACCATGTAGCCGGGGGTGGCGTCGAAGCGCCGCGCGCGGATGCCGCCGGCCGCGGCCAGGATGGTCTCGCGGGCCTCGTCCAGGTCTTCGTTCACGGGCTTGTAGCTCCCGACGAGCCCCGACTCCAGGAAACGGAGCTCCACGCGCGCGGGCAGCCGGCCCGTCATCTCCTTCTGGGCCAGCGCGTACATCTTGAGCTGGAGGCTGTCCTTCGCGCGCTGGTCGGCCTTCTTCTGCTCCGTGACGTCGCTCGACTTGTAGTCGACGATGACGAGGCCCTCGGCTGTCTCGTCCACGCGATCGAAGCGCCCGCGGACTTTCGTCGGCCCCAGGGCGAAGCCGAACTCGCGCTCCACCTCGCTGGGCTTCTGCCCCGAGGCCTCCTCCTCGTGATAGAAGCGCGTGAGCGCCTCCACCCCGGCGCGCTTGCGCTGCTCCTCGTGCTCGCGCGTGAGGAAGCCCTCGTTGCGCCAGGCATCGTCGAAGGCCTTCAGGAAGTCCGCGAGCGAGGTGAAGTTCCCCACGCCCCGGCGCCTCAGATAGAACTCCACGGCCTTGTGGAGCGCGCTGCCGTACACCACGCTGTGATGCTGGCGGAGGGGGATGCGCTTGATGTGCACGTACTGGTACTTGAGCGGGCAGGTGACGTAGTCGTCCACCTGGTGGTGACTGACGGTGAGCTCCGCATCCGGCGGCAGCGCATCAGGGAAAACGCCCTCGTGCGCGGGCGGCGAGGCATGGCGCTGAAGCTCCTCCGCGGCCCGCGCCTTGAACGGGCGGGTCGCGTCCTTGGGCAGCCGGAGGGCCTCCAGGATGAACTGGCTGGCCTTCCAGTTCTTCTTGCCGCCCATGTCTTCGGCGCTCGTGAGGTAGAGCGCCTCCTTGGCCCGCGTCATGCCGACGTAGAAGAGACGTCGCTCTTCCTGGAGGTGGAAGTCCCCCGTGGGCAGCGTGTCCTTGATCAGGCCCGGCGGCATCTCGATGGCATCCGAGCGGCGCACGGAGGGGAACTTGTTCTGCACGCAGTTGACGAGGAACACGACGGGCCACTCGAGCCCCTTGGCCTTGTGCACGGTCAGCACGGGCACGGCCGGCGTGTCCGTGTCCGCCTCGGCCACCGCCGGGTCCTCCCCCGCGTCGATCAACGCATCGAGGTGGTTCACGAACTCGCGGATGTTGTCGTACTGCAGCACCCGGGCGGCGTCCCGGATGCGCGTGAAGAACTTGCTCACGTTCTGCACTTCCTGCTCCTGCTCGGCGGGGGCCTTGGCGTAGCGGGTCATCAAGCCCGAGTCGACGAGGAACTGGTAGAGCAGCTCGCCCGTGGGCGTCTCGCGCGCCAGCTCCATGTAGCGCTCGAGGTCGGCGATGAGCCGGCGAATCGCCGCCGCGCCCTCCTCGCCCACACGCACCTCGTCGGGCACCACTCGGAGCACGTGGAAGAGCCAGCGGTTCTTGCGGTCGGCATAGGTGGCGCACTCGGTCAGGTCGAAGATCGGCACCTGGTAGATGTCCGAGGAGGCCAGGTAATGCAGGCTCACGGAATCGTCCGGATGGGCGACCGTGCGGAGGAAGGCGATGAGCAGCCGGATCTCGGGCCGTCCATACAGCCCCGCGTTGCCCGAGAACGTCCACGGGACGCCCCGCAGGTTGAGGGCGCGCAGAAAGATGTCCGCATCGTTGTTCGCGCGCACGAGGATGGCCATCTCCCGGTAGGGGCGCCCCGCCCCGTGCTCCTCGACGATCATCTCGGCGATCCGGTCGGATTCGCTCGACACCGTGTCGAAGGCAAGATGTCTCGGCGGCACGCCCTCCCGGCGCGCGCCGTCGGGCCCTCGGGAGACGAGCTTCTTGTCGATATCCTGGGCGACCTCGAGGCGGTCAGGATTGTTGTGCTGGATCAGCTCGTAGGCCGCATCGAGGACTGCCTGCGGCGAGCGTCGGTTCTCCAGCAACACCACCTTCTTGGCGTCGGGATACGTCCGGTCGAAATCGAGGATGTTGCTCATGGAAGCGCCCCGGAAGCGGAAGATGGCCTGGTCGTCGTCCCCCACCACGGTCACGTTGCGATGCCGGGTGGCCAGCAGCTTCACCACCTCGAACTGCGCGTAGTTGGTGTCCTGAAACTCGTCCACGAGCACGAAGCGGTAGCGATCCTGGCACCGCTTGCGCACGTGCGCCCGCGTGCGGAGCAGCCGCAGGACCTCGACGATCTGGTCGCCGAAGTCGATCTGGCCGAGCCTGGCCATCAGCGTCTGGTACTGGGCGAAGGTCCGCGCGAGCTCCACGTGCTCTTCGGCCTCGAGCCGCGCCGCCTCGTCCGCGGCCGCGGCCAGCAAGCCCTCGGCGTGCGTCAGGTACTCCTCGGGCCCCACATCCTCGTCCTTGAGACGGCTGAAGAGCGTGATCAGGGCCTGGATGTGCCGTGTGGGATCGCCCAGCGGCCGGAAGTGCCTGAGGGGAAGCTCGAAGAGATGATCGCGCACGAAGATCACCTGCTCGGCGCGGGTGAGCACGCGAAAATCGGGCGTGAGACCGAGCTCGAGCGCATTTTCCTTGATCAAGCGGTCGCCGAAGGCATGAAAGGTCGAGATCTGCACATCGGCATAGCCGTAGGGCACGAGCGTGTCCACCCGCTCCTCCATCTCGGCCGCGGCCTTGTCCGTGAAGGTCAGCGCGAGCACCTCCGAGGGGCGCGCCTGGCGTGTGGCGATGAGATGGGCAATGCGCCGGGTGATCACCGTGGTCTTGCCGGTGCCCGCGCCCGCGATGATGAGAAGGGGCCCCGCCCCATGCGTGACCGCCTCGCGCTGGGGCTCTGTCAGCCCCTCCAGGATGCGCTCGGCGCCGCGCGGGGCTTCCGCCATCAGAACCGGAAGGCGAAGTAGACGGCGCCCAGGATGCAGGCAAAGGACGCCGCGTAGTTCCACCGGAACGCTTCCTTGAGATAGAACAGGGAAAAGACCACGAACACCGCGAGGGTGATCACTTCCTGGATGATCTTGAGCTGGGCGGCGGTGAAGGCGCCGTATCCGAAGCGGTTCGCAGGCACCTGGAAGCAATATTCGAAGAAGGCTATGCCCCAGCTGACGAGAACGACGAGGTACAGCGGGGCCTGTCGAAACCTCAGGTGGCCGTACCAGGCAAAGGTCATGAAGACATTCGAGACGGCGAGCAGCGCGATGGTTCTCACACGCGAGATTCCTCCCTTGCGGGCACTATAGCACCGGCGTACAAGCAGGGAGTCGGGACGCGCCGGCGCCCGACGGTCAGCGGCGAATCTCGGTGCTCGCCGACGCCAGGAGCTCTTCGGCCTCGACGGCTCGAACAAGCGCGATGTCGCCCCAGATGGTGCACTTGAGCGCGGCCAGCGCCGTCGCCGCGTCGATGGCCTCTTGCACCGAGCGGCCCGTCAGCACGCGCCAGAGAAAGCCCGCGGCAAAGGCATCCCCCGCCCCCACGCGATCCACCGTGGTGACCGTGTAGAGCCGCGAGGGGCGATGGACGACCGACCCCGCGAGGGCCGCCGAGCCCGCCTCGCCCAGCGTGAGCGCGATGGTGGCCGCCGGCGCGATCTTTCTGAGTCCGTTCAGCACGGCTTCCGGCGGGCCCGCCAATTCGAAGACCGTCGCGGCATCATCGGACCCGATGAAGAGATAGCGGACGGCGGGTAGGACTTCGCCGAGGAAATCGCGCGCCTCTTTGGCCGACCACAGGCGCGATCGATAGTTGACGTCGAAAGAGATGGGGACGCCGGCCTCCTGGGCCTCCCGGCAAGCCCGGCGGATGACGGCCCGCAGATTCTC
>QHSC01000382.1 GCA_003220345.1 Candidatus Rokuibacteriota bacterium
TCAGTACGCGGCCTTCATGACCGCGATCCCGGGAAGGATGGAAGCACATCACGGCCCTCCTCACCGGGAAGATCAAAGGGCTGCGGAGATGACATGCGGCTTAATTTGGAGCCGCATTAGAGGCGCGCCCTGGCTTCGCCCGCCGCGTTCGACAAAGCCCCGCCACAGGCTACCGAAATCTTCCCCTTCCGCATCGCTTTTGCGATTAGCTTGACGGCCTTCTTCAGCGCACTCCGAGCACCCCGCACTAGCCTGGCCTGCTTGCTTGGATTGCCGGTCAGCGTCGTCTTCCCGATGAGAGCCTTCGCCTGCGTAAACTTCCCGAGCACTCCGGTTGGAATCCGTTCCCGGATGCAGGATGCGCTCGCCACTGCCACGTCCAGGAGGCAGCCCGCCCCCACGCGCCCCGTTGGGACCGCGTGCACACAACCCGCCGCAGGGTCGCAAGAGTCGACGGTGCACTGCACACCATCGTCGCAGACTGTGGGATGGTGCGTACAAGTCCCGAGATTGCAGGCGTCGGCGGTGCAGGCGTTGGCGTCGTCGCAGTCCGCATCCGCCAGGCACCCCGGTCGCGCCACAGTTGTGCATAGGACGCGGTCCGGCGTGTTACCCACCATGGTTCCCGGCCGCGTCCTGTCGTAGCCGCTCCACAGAACATAGACCTTGGTGGCGTCCCCGGTCCCGGTAGCCCGGAGCTGGGCGTAGTCTCCGATGAGGTAGTACCCGGTGGAAGCCCGGTCGGGCGGTGGGTTATCGAGGTTGAGCGCGTTGCCCGCCGCGTTCACTTGCACGGGCGTGGTCCAGGTCGTGCCACCGTCGGTGGAGTTCGTGTAGTACACGTTTGCCGTGCTCGCGTTCAGGACGCCGTCCTCGTTCTGGTAGTACGCCACGTGCATGGCGCCTTGGCCGTCCACGTCCAACATCGGGAAGTACTGGCTCTTTCCCGTGGCGGTCGGGATCGCTGCCGTCGTCCAGGTCATCGCGCCGTCGGTCGAGACGGATAGGTAGACATCGCCTTGATCCAGCGCAGTGTTCGCAGGGTTCGGGTTCCGGTTTGAGATGAAGTAGAGGCTTCCCCGCCGCGGCCCGGAAGAGCGATCGATGGCGAGGTATCCATGGTTGTCGATGCGGAAGCCATTGAGGCCCCAATAGGCGGTGGCGCCGAGTTGCTGGCCGGCGGCGGCCCAGGACAGTGATGATTGCATGAACGTGTTCGGACCAGCACCAGCGTTCGTGATTACGTGAAATTCGGCGATCCTCGTGGACCCCACTGGAGGGGACAGGCTGAGGGCCGCAGCTTGAAGGTAGACGGTTCCGTCCGTCACCCCTGCCACAGGCTGCATCTGGCTCCCCCGAAAGGGCGGGCTTCCCGTGCCGGACGTCTGGAGCTCGATCACCGGATTGCCAGCCGTGTCGATCACCTGCAGGAAAGAACCGACATACCCAGTGTGACCTGCGCCAAAGTCGTCGTAGGTAAGGTAGACCTTTCCGTCGTGGGTAGTCCCGGCCCCGCCTCCTCGGGCGCTGGTTCGGTCCACATCGGACATCTCCCGGTCCTGCGAAACCGCCTTCACCTCCTCGAAGAAGAGTGAGAAGCTGATGCCGCCGTCGGTGGAGTGCGACACGACCGTGTGCGAGTTGCCGCTGCTGCCGCTGTCCCGGCGGATCTCCGTCGAAAAGAACTCGCCGGCGGCGTTGCCGGGATGTGTCCAGGGGTCGAACGGAGGCCCGGTGAAGGTTCCGCCCCCGTTGGGCAGGCTGCGCGACGTCCAGGAGACGTTACCATCCGTGGAGTTGCTTTGGGGGATGTCGGGGTTGAAGTCCCAATGCTCGTTGTACACGCCCACCAGGTTGTTGGCGCCATCGAAGTTGATCGCGAGAGATGTCTCCGACCCATCCTGGAGATAGATGTCGCCCCCAATGGGCATCGGCGGCGAGGCGGGGACGGAAGGCGCCGCCGGGCGCGCGAGCGGAACGTAGTTGCCCGCCGCGTCGCGGACGACGACCTTACCTTCGAACGACGGTGGCAAAGGTGCCATCGGCTCCTGGGCTCCAGCGGTGGCGGATACGCCCGCGCAGGCCAACAGGATCCCGGGGATGAGCTGTGGCAGCCATCGCATGCAGCCTGCCTCGGCTACCGCCTGAACCACGCCCCGGAACGGAGAATTCGCAGGCTTCACACCAGAGGCGCTCACGATAATGTTTCCACGGGCGTCCGGTTCGAAAGCCCCGGCGGCCTACTCCTCCATCCGCCGCGCGATCACCTCGCGCCCCTTCGCCCCGGGCGACGAGACCACGCCCTCGCGCTCCATGCGCTCGATCATGCGCGCGGCGCGGTTGTAGCCGACGCGCAGGCGGCGCTGCAGCCACGAGATCGACGCCTGGCGGTGCTCGGTGACGAGCCGCACCGCCATGTCGTACATCTCGTCGGTCAGGTCCTCGCCGTCCTCGCCCTCGCCGTCCTCGTCGTCGCCGCCCTCGAGCAGCTCCATCTCGTAGCGCGGCTCCTCCTGGCGCTTGATGAAGTCGACCACCCGGTGGACGTCGGCGTCGGAGACGAAGGCGCCGTGCAGGCGCTGCACGCGCGCCGTGCCGGGCGGGAGGAAGAGCATGTCGCCCTCGCCGAGGAGGCGCTCGGCGCCGATCGCGTCCAGGATGGTGCGCGAGTCGGTGCGCGAGGTCACCTGGAAGGAGATGCGGGC
>QHSC01000107.1 GCA_003220345.1 Candidatus Rokuibacteriota bacterium
GCGAACGTCGTCGCGACGCCCTCTACGACAGAGCGCACGCTTCCGCGTCAATGCTCCGCGCGAGACTTTACGCGGGCGCCGTCTTGGTGGCCCGGCGTCGGAGCAGTTGATGGAGGGAGCCGTAGATCCCCGAGGGCAAGAAGATGATGAAGATGATCAGGAGGAGGCCGTAGATCGTCTCCGCCATGCCGAGGAGCTTGAGGCCGAAGGCGATCCTCAGCCCTTCTGACAACGCGGTCGTGAGCGCGGTGCCCACGAGCGGGCCCAGGAGCGAGTACATGCCGCCCAGCACCACCGCGAACACGATCTTGAGGGAGACCCCGATGCCCGAGAGCGTGTCGGGGTTGACGTAAGAGAAGTACTGGGCGTAGAGGACCCCGCCCACCGCGGTGAGGGCGGCCGACAGCACGGTGATCCCCAGCTTGAAGCGCGTCACGTGGATGCCCACCGAGGCCGCCGCCGTCTCGTCCTCGCCGATGGCCTCGAGGCCCGAGCGCGCCATGCTCCGATCCACGCGGTCCCAGATCCAGAGGCCGGCCAGGAAGACGGCCAGGGAGGCGTAGTAGAACACGCGCTTGTCCGCGAACTGGATGGCGAGGACGCTCCAGTCCGAGCCTGCCGTCTTGAGGGTCAGCCCCAGGGATCCGCCCGTCCAGTCGCGCTCGGCGATGATGAGCAGGCGAATGACCTCGCCCACGGCCAACGTGACGAGCGCGAAGTAGTGGCCGACCACGCGGAATCGGAAAGATGGAATGCCGAGGACCACGGCAATCCCGACGGCCACGGCCACGGCGAGCAGCATGCCGATCCAGGGCGTGAGGGAGTAGAAGTTCCAGAGAAGCGTGGTGGTGTAGGCGCCCACGCCGAGGAAAGCGCCGTGGCCGAGGGAAACGAGGCCGAAGCGCCCCATGAGAGACCAGGCCTGGCCGATGAAGGACCAGAGAAAGATCTGGATGACCACGTGGAGCACGTACTGCCGGGTCCCCCCCATGGGGACGAAGGGGAGGGCGAGGAGGAAGGCGAGGACCGCTCCCGCGAGGAGGCGACCGCTCACTGTCGCCTCGCGAGGATGCCGCCCGGCCGCACGAACATCATGATGATGAAGACGACGAAGGCGATGACGTATCCCATCTCCGTGGAGATGACGACGCCTCCGATGGCGATGATCTCGCTCATGATGAACGACGCGATGAAGGCGCCCACCATGTTTCCCAGGCCGCCCAGCACGCACACCATGAAGGTGAGCGGACCGAACTGCGCGCCGAAGAACGGGTGCACGGAGTACTGGATGATGAGGAGGGCCCCCGCCAGCCCCGCCATCGCTCCCCCCACCGCGGAGGTGACGATGTAGACGCGCTGGGGATTGGCCCCCATGAGGGCCATGGCATCGCGGTCCTGGGACACGGCGCGGATGGCCGTGCCGATGTAGGTGCGGGTGAGGAAGAGATAGAGGACGATGACGGCAAGGATGGAGATGGCGAAGGGGATGATCCGCGTGGCGGGCAGGAAAATCCCGGCCACTTCGTAGCTCGGCAGGCTCAGGCGCACGGTCTTGTGGTCCGTGGTCCACAGGAACGTGGCGAAGGATTGCAGGAAGAAGAGGAGCCCGCCCGTGGCCAGGAGCTGGTTGATGGGCGCGCTCGTGAGGATGGGCGAGATGATGAGGAGGTGCACGCCGACGCCGAGGAGGGTGCCCACGCCCAGCGAGGCCACCCCCGCCGCCCAGATGGGCCAGCCATAGACGGCGTTGAGGAAATAGATGGCGTACATGCAGAGCATGACGAGGTCGACATAGGCGATCCAGACGATGTCGAGCACGCCGAAGATCAGGTTCAACCCGAGGGCGAGGAGGGCCAGCACTCCGCCCAGGAGAATGCCGTTGATGGCCGCCTCGACGAGGAAGATCGGATCGATCATTTGGTGGAGTGAGTGCTCTCAGACGCCGAGGTAGGCCTTGCGCACGAAGTCCTGCTCCGCGAGCTGGTCCGCCCGGCCCTCCATCTTGATGCGCCCGACTTCGAGCAGATACGCCCGGTCCACGAGCTTGAGCACCTGGCGAACGTTCTGCTCGACCACGAGGATCGTGTAGCCCTCTTCGCGCACGCGGCGGATCAGGTCGAAGACGCGGAGGACCATCACGGGGGCGAGGCCCAGGGAAGGCTCGTCGAGCAGGATGATCTTGGGGCGCGACATGATCGCGCGCCCGAGGGCCAGCATCTGCTGCTCGCCGCCCGACATGCTCCCCGCGCGCTGGTCCTGGCGCTCGGCGAGGACGGGAAAGAGCGTGTAGACGCGCTCCAGGCTCTCCCGGTAGTGGCCACGCGCCGAAGGCAGGAAGGCGCCCATCTTGAGATTGTCCGCCACGGTGAGGCCGGGGAAAAGGCGGCGCCCTTCGGGCACGTGCGCGACCCCGTGGGCCACGATGTCGTAGGCGGGATGGCCGGCCACCTCGGCGCCCTCGAAGGTGATCCGGCCCGCGCGGGGGGCGATGAGGCCCGAGATCACGCGGAGGAGCGTGGTCTTGCCCGCGCCGTTGGGGCCGACCACCGCCACCGCCTCGCCCTCGGCCACACGCAGGCTCACGTCCCACAGCGCGGTGAAGTGGCCATAGCCCGCCGTGATGCCGCTGAGCTCTAGCATGAGAGGCCCGGCATCAGGCCAACACGATCTTCTCGCCCAGATAGGCTTCGACCACCTGCGGATGCTCGGCGATCTCGAGAGGAAGCCCTTCGGCGATCTTCTCGCCGTGGTCCAGCACCACGATGCGATCCACCACACGCATCAGCGTCGCCATGATGTGCTCGACCCAGACGATGGTGACCCCGAGGCCGCGGCGGATGCGCTTGAGCATCTCGGCGGCGTCGTGCATCTCCGACGGATCCAGCCCGCCCAGGCTCTCGTCGGCGAGGAGCAGCCGGGGCCCGGTGGCGAGCGCCCGCGCCAGCTCCAGCTTCTTCAGCCCGCCGGCGCCGAGCGAGGTCGTCCCCGCCTCGGGGTCCGTGGGCAGCCCCACCAGCTCCAGCATCTCGCGCGCGCGCGACCGCGCCTGCGCCTCCGTGTTGGGCTCGTTGGTCCCGTAGTGGGCGGCCACGGAGACGTTCTCGAGGATGGTGAGCTTGCGGAAGGGGCGGGGGATCTGAAAAGTCCGGGCGATGCCCCGATGGCAGATCTTGTCGGGGGTGAGCCCGCCGATCTCAACACCGCGGAGACGGACGGAGCCAGCCGTCGGCGGCAGCGCGCCCGACACGCAGTTGAAGAGCGTGGTCTTGCCGGAGCCATTGGGCCCGATGAGCCCGAGGATCTCCCCCTCGCGCACCTCGAACGACACCTGATTGAGCGCGGTGAAGCCCCCAAACCGCTTCGTCAGCTTCTCGACCGTCAGCATGTCCGAACGTCGCGGCTGTGATTTGTTCGAGCGCCGGCTTGGCCGGCGCAATCGAATCCGAGGGGGGAGGTTCGGAGGGGGCCACCGAGGCCCCCTCCGATTGACTTAGCGCACGGCAAGCGGTGAGGACGCCGGCAGCGGCAAGATGGGCTGGGCGGTCGCCACGGTCTTGGGGAAGACCAGCTCGAACTTGCCTTCGATGATCTCGAAGACGGCCGGGAAGGAGCGCTCGTTCTGCCCCGCGAAGCGGTGCCCGGGCGGATTGAACTTCACCCCGTAGCCCTGCATGGTGCCGCCCTCGGGGATATCGGTGTCCCGGGCCGCCTTGGCGAGCGCCTCCGGGCCGAACCCGCCGTACTTGGTGATAGCCCGCGGCACCACGTCGTTCAAGAGGATCCACATGTTGTTGAAGCCCATGGAGACGTGCGGCGCGATGGCGCGGTCGGCGACCTCCTTGTCGTACTGCGCCTTGTAGCGCTTGACCATCTCGGCGGTGAGCTCGCCCACGCCGGGCTTGAGCTTCTTGGGATCGAGGAGCTGGGAGGCGATAGGGTCGAGGGTGTGGAATCCGTCGATCTCCTTGGCGCCGAAGGACTCCTTCAACTTGTCGATCTGGCTGTGGCCGGCGCCGTGGCCGATGTAGGCGCGTAGGCGCAGGCCCTGCTCCTTGGCCTGGCGCAGGAAGAGGGCGATGTCGGGGTTGTAGCCCGTGTGAAAGAGGACGTCGGGCCGCACCGACCGCAGCTTCGTCACCAGCGCGGAGAGATCGGGGGCGCTGATCGAGTAGCCTTCCTTGAGGACCACGTTGAGCCCGAGCTCCTTGGCCTTGAGCTCGTTCCCCAGGGCCACGTCGGCGCCATAGGCGCCGTCCTCATGGATGATGGCCAGGCGCAGCTCCTTGGCGGGCTTCTTGAACTTCTCCTGCGAGTACTCGTTGATGTACTGGACGGAGAGCGCCCCGAACTGGTCGCCGGTGGGCTGCGGGCGGAAGGTGTACTGGAGGTTGCGCCCGTCGAAGACCTTCGACGAGATGGCCGTGGTGATCCAGAGGAAGCGCTTTTGCTTGTCCACCTTCTCGGCGAGGGGCACGGCGTGCGCGCTCGAGTAGATGCCGGCCAGGATGTCGACCTTCTCGACGTTCAGGAGGCGCTCCGCCTCGTTGATGGCGACCTCGGCCTTGGACTGGCCGTCGCCGTCGACCTGGACGATCTTGTACTTGCCCAGCACGCCGCCCCGCTCGTTGATGAGGTCGATCATCATCTTGGCGCCGCGCCAGCAGTTGAGCGATCCCGCCGCGGAGAAGGGGCCGGTATGGTCGTAGAGCACGCCGATCTTGATGGTCTGGGCCTGCGCGCTGGCGAGATCGCGGAGGACGAGCGCGCCGCCCGCGGCGGCCACGAGGAGCAGGACGAGAGCGATGCGAAGCACCTTCATACCGGAGCCTCCTTTGGCCGCCCGTTACCGCGCGTACTCATCCGCGACGACGTGGCGTCCCGAAAAAAGTGCTCAAACGTAGCACGCCCTCCTGGGTGAAGCAACGGCGAATCAGCTTGCGCGGCGCTCGGCCGTGACGAACCATTCGAGATTCCTGCGCCGCTCGGGAGAGGCGGGCGGCTCCCCCGCCTCCACGATGCGGAAGCAGGGCTCGAGCACCGTCGCGATACCTTCCCGGGACACCGGGAAGGGGGGCCCGTCCGTGCCCTCTCTCAAAGGATAGAAGCAGGCGAGGAGGATTCCCCCGGGTCGCAGGATGGCCTGCAGCACCTGCGCGTACTCGGCGCGGCGGTCGGGATCGATGGCGCAGAAGCACGTGTATTCCCACACCGCGTCGAAACGTTCCGCGTAGTCGGGGCCCAGCGTGAAGATGTCGCGCTGCTCGAAGGCGACGGCGAGACGCTCCGTGGCTGCGAGCCCTCGAGCCTCTGCGATGGCCGCGTCTGCGAAGTCGAAGCCCGTGACCGCATAGCCGTGACGGGCGAGAAGTCTCGCGTCATGGCCTCGCCCGCAGCCGGGGACGGCGATGTGCGGGGGCCTCGACATGGGTGAAGCGCCGGCGTGAGTGAACGTCTGCCCCGCCGCGAGCCAGGCCCGCAGCGAGGGCGCGGCCTCCCCGAGCTCCCACCCATCCTGGTGCTCGGCATAGAGACCGTCCCAGAAGGCGGGAGCGCTTACGGGCTTGCGAGGCTCGGCCACTCGAGACCCTGGAAATCGGCGATGGTTCGCTCGGCACCGGCGTCGCGCAGCTCGGCGTCGCTGTGTGCGGTGGAGACCCCGACGGCACGCATGCCGGCCCGTCGCGCCGCCTCGATACCCACCAGCGAGTCCTCGAAGACGAGGCACGCCTCGGGGGCGACCCTGAGCCGCGCGGCGGCCAGCTCATAGACCTCGGGGTCGGGCTTGCCCATGACGACGTCGTCCGCCGTCACGATCACCCCGAAGGCGCGCCGCAGTCCCACCGCGGCGAGCACGCGATCGACATCGAAACCCGAGGCCGAGGTGCCGATGGCGCGGGGGACACGCAGGTGCTCCAGCGTCGCCACGAAGTCGCGCACTCCCGCGACGGCCACCAAACCGGCGCGCGCGAAGCCGACGTAGAGATCGCGCTTGCGCCGCGCGAGGCGCCGCGCCTCGTAGTCGGGCATGGCGCGGCCGAGGAGGAGCGGGACCGCCTCTTCGCTCGGCCGGCCGATGGTCAGCCGCCAGGGCTCGGGATGCGCCGCCTCCTCGCCCAGCTCGGCGAGCAGAGCCATCCACGCCGCGCGGTGATGGGCGCCGCTGTCGATGAGGACGCCATCCATGTCGAAGATGACCGCCTCAGTCATTTGAGCCGGTACAGCGGCGCCAGGAGCTGGAAGGTCTCGCGCGCGGCGCGCGCATAGTCACGGGGCTTCCAGCGCGCCGCCTCCTGCGCGGGCACCGCGCGCCCGAGGACGAGCGAGCCGTCACGGGTGCGCGTTAGCTCGTCGCCCAGACGCGCGATGTCCTCGGCCGAGAGCTCGCCCAGAATGGCGGCCGGCCGCTCGTCGTGCTCGTCCTTGAACCAGGCGAGGCCCTTGGCGCGCCTCAACACGGGCGCCAGCTTGGGACCCTGCCGCTTCCAGGCCGCCGCCCAGCGTCGCTTCTGGGCGTGCTCGGGCCCCGCCTCGAAGAGAAAGCGCACGACGCCGCGCGAGACGGCCACCTTGAAGTGGCAGTGCTTCTTGTAGCCGCGCTTGTCGAGCGCGAAAGCGACCCACGTGTCTTCCGGAGGATTGACGGTGCGCCGGGCGTGCCTGGCGACGTGGGCAAAGGCGGTGTCACCGGCGATGCGCGCGACGTCGGGCAGGAGATCGCGCCCGATCGCCTCGAGCTTGGGACGGATCCGCGTCTTGATGGCGTCCATGCGGGGCTTGAAGCCGTCGATGTCGAAGACCTTGAAGTCGGCCGGAGTGAAGCCGGGGAAGGACATGCGAGGGCCCTCCTGCGCGTGCGCCGCTCAGGGATAGGTCGTGTGGGGATCGAGGGGAAAGATGGGTCGCCTGATCCGCTTGAACTCGAAGCGCGCGAGGTTGGAGGAGGACAGCCCCGGGGCGTCGACCTCGATGATCTCGCGGGCCATGGGCTCGAAGGCGGCCCGGTAGTGGATGGTGGACTTGATCACCAGCACCTTGTGGTCGAGAGGGTCGATGCCCACGAAGCGGATCATCTCCGGATCCAGCGTCTGCCAGCGGTACGAGATGAGGATGATCTTGACGTCGTTGACGTCGAGGACGGCGGTGGTGCCGAGCCGACCCGGCAGGCCGCGCGCCATGGGTCCCTTGTGCACGAAACGACCGTCGGAGAGCGTGCGGACCACGCCCGTCACCCGCACGGGCGCGCCGTGCCGGTCGTCGACCTTACCGCCGACCGAGAGCGTGACGGAGGCGCCCACGCCTGCCTTCACACATTCCGCCACGGCCTGGGGATCCCAGAGGCAGGCGACCACGACGGAGCGCGCGCCCACCCGCAGCAGCTCGCGCAGGATCTCGGTGCCGTCGCCCGCCGCGCCGCCGCCCGTGTTGTCGGCCATGTCGGCGAGCACGATGGGCTTGCCCTCGGCGGCCAGCGCCTTGGCCACCGCCTCGCGCACGGGGAGGGCCGTGTGAACGAACTCGTGGCGGTGGGTCCAGGCGGTGGCGGCGAGCTGATCGGCGAGGCGATCGGCCAGGGCCTGATCGTCGTCCGTGACGACATAGATGCCGAAGCCCGCATCGGGGATGTCGGCATGGGGGAAGCCCGCGAAGATGGAGATGGAGATGACCTTGGGGTCCTTCTCCATCTCCGTCGCCGCGTCGTAGAGCCGGCGCATCGGTCCGCGCGCGGTGCCCTGGCTGCCGAGGGGCGGCAGGATCGGCGGCTTGCGCACGGCCGCCGTGGGGCGGAGGCGCTTGCCGATCACATCGAGCAGCCGCTCCGTCGCCTCCACTCCGCGCTCGCTCATGTCCACGTGCGGATAGGTCTTGTACCCGTGGAGGAGATCGGCGCCGCCGACCATGCTCGCGCTCAGGTTGCTGTGGAAATCGAGGGTAACCGCGATGGGCACCTCGGGCCCGACCACGCGCCGCACGGCCTCGATGAGATCGCCCTCGCCGTCATCGAGCCCCTCGGGAACCATGGCCCCGTGGAGATCGAGGAGCACGCCGTCGATGGCGCCCGCGGCCTTCAGGTCGCCGAGCATGCGCTCCTTCACGTGCTCGTAGATGTCCCGGGTGACGAGGCCCGCGGGGGAAGCGGCCGCCGCCACCGAGGGGACGAGGCGGGCGCCGCGACGCTCGGCCGCCGCGATCATCCCGCCCAGACAGGTGCCGGTGCCGCGGAAGGCCTCGACGATCTCGCCGCCGTAGTGGAGATTGCGCGCTTCGAACTGGCCGCGGTCGGTGGGGACGTTGCTGAAGGTGTTGGTCTCGTGGGACATCATGGCCAGGAACAGTCTCACCGGGGTCTCCTCTACGATCACTTTCTCCGAGGCGCCACCCTACCGATCAAGGAGCCAACCATGGCAGACAGAGGGCACTTTCACAACCTGAAACAGTGCAGGTCATCAACGGCCCGCGCTGCTAGACATCTTTTCTCCACCGCACAATTCTGCGGGCCGATGAGAAGGGTCCAGATGCGAGGCGGCGAGGGAGGCGTTGCGCGAGGCGTACTCTCTGTACGTTGAGGGCAGCGCCGACCGAGCCAACGAAGCAGATGGGCCCTTCTCATCGGCCCGCTACAGTTTCATGTGGGGGTCGAGCCAGTCACGGAGCGCATTGCCGATCAGGTTGATGACGAGCGTGGTGACGAAGATGGCGAGGCCGGGAAAGGCGGCGATCCACCAGGAGTTCAGCATGTAGACGCGCCCCTCGCCGAGCATGTTGCCCCAGGCGGGGGTGGGCGGCTGGACGCCCAGGCCGAGGAAGGACAGGAAAGACTCGAGGATGATGACCTGGGCGATCTGCAGGGTGGCGATGACGACGATGGGCGAGATCAAGTTCGGCAGGATCTGACGGAAGACGATGCGGGTATGGCTCCCGCCCAGGGCCCGCGCGGCAAGCACGAACTCGCGCTCGCGGAGCGCCAAGGTTTCCGCCCGCACGACGCGAGCGTAGACGGGCCAGCCCGTCACCCCCAGGACGATGATCATGTTGGGCATGCTCGGGCCCAGCACCGCGATGACGGCAAGCGCCAGGAGGACAAAAGGGAAGGTCAGCATCACGTTGATGAACGTCATGATGCTCCAGTCGAGGCGCCCCCCGAAGTAGCCGGCGGCGAGCCCGAACAGGATACCGATGGTGGAGGAGAGCAGCACTGCCGTGACGCCCACCACGAGCGAGACACGCCCGCCCCAGATCACCCGCGAGAGGAGATCGCGACCGATCTGATCGGTCCCGAGCACGTGCTCGCGGGTGCCGCCCTCCATCCAGGCGGGCGGGCCCATCCGGTGCCTGATGTCCACGATGACGGGATCGTGGGGCGCGATCCAGGGCGCGAAGACCGCGCTCAGCACGATGGCGAGGAAGATCGCCGCGCCGCCCATGCCCCACTTGAGGCGCCAGAGTCTTCGCCAGCCCGCGCCGGAGAGGGCGGGCGCCGCGGCGGCTTCGAAGCGGGGGGCGCTGATGGCGGCGTCGGGGCCGATGGCCATCAGGCCGCCCGGATGCGCGGGTCGATCAGCCCGACGATCAGATCGACGATCGCGTTCACGAACACGATGATGAGGGCGAGCAGGACCACCGCGCACTGCACGACGGGGAAGTCCTGGTTGCGGATCGAGTCCACCGTCAGCGTCGCCACTCCCGGCCAGGCGAAGACCGTCTCGGTGATGAAGGCGCCCCCCAGGAGCTGGCCGAACTGCAGGCCGAGGACGGTGACCACGGGGATGCAGGCATTGCGGAAGGCATGCTTGAGGATGACCATGCGCTCGCCCACCCCCTTGGCCCGCGCCGTCTTGATGAACTCCATGCTCATCACCTCGATGATGCCGGAGCGGACGAGCCGCATGGTCAGGGGAGCCAGGAAGGCCCCGAGGCAGAAGGCGGGCATGATGAAGTTCTGCCAGGTGCCATAGCCGGAGGCGGGCAGGACCTTGAGGCGGACGGCGAAGATGATGATGAGCATGATGCCGAGCCAGAAGATGGGCATGGCCTGGCCGGCCACGGCCAGGAGCGTGCACAGTGTGTCGATCACGGAGTGGCGCTTGAGGGCGGCGGTCACGCCCAGGGGCAGGGCGATCAAGAGCGCAACGCCGAGGCCGGCCAGCGTGAGGTAGATGGTGGGCGGCATGCGCTCGATGACGAGACCGAAGGCAGGGGCATTGCCGTACCAGGACTTGCCGAAGTCGCCGTGGACGGCGCGGCTCGCGAACTTCCAGTACTGGACCCAGACGGGCTGGTCGAGCCCCATGAGGTGCTTGTAACGCTCGTACTCCTCCTTGCCGGCATTCTGGGGGAGGAGCAGGGTGACGGGGTCGCCGATGACGTGCAGGATCGAGAAGGCGAGGATGGAGATGCCGAGGATCACGACGACGAGCTGGACGAGCTGGTGTGCGATGTAGCGCCGCATCGGGAGATCGGGACCGGCGGGCGGGGACGCGCGAACGCCCCCGCCCGCCGGCCCGGCGGATCCGGAGCTACTTCTTCCGCGGAGTGGCGAGGAACATGCGGTCGACCTCGTCGGGCGGCGCCGAGTACTCGATCCGGTTCGACACGCCCCACACGCCGCGCAGACCCCACTTGAAGAGGGCGGCGGCGTCGTCGAACATCAGCTTCTGCGCCTTGACGTAGATCTCGGCGCGCCGCTTCTGGTCGAGCGTCGAGCGCCCGGAGATGATCAGGTCGTCGAGCTCCTTGTTGCAGTAGTAGGAGTAGAACTCGCCGCACTTGAACATGTCGTACAGGATGGCGTCGGTGTCGAAGACTGAGTAGTAGCCCCAGGACCAGTTCATCATCGGCCCGAGCTTGCCTTCCTTCGCGCGCGCGACGACGACCGTGTTGTCGCCGATGTAGTTGCGCTTCACGCGGAAGCCCGCCTTGGTCATGTCGGCGACGATGGCGTCGTTGGTCTGCTGGGTGCCGGGCTCGACCGTGGGCGGGGCCTCGTTGAAGAGCACGTCCACGCCGTTCGGGAACCCCGCCTCGGCCAGGAGCTTCCTGGCCCGCTCCGTGTCCTGCTTGTACGGCTTGAGGCTGGCGTCCCAGCCGAAGGCCATCGGGTTCACCGCGGTGGCGACCCGGTCGCCGAGCCCGTTCAGCACGTGCTTGATGATGGCGTCGTGGTCGGCGGCGAGATTCGCCGCGACGCGCACGCGCCTGTCGGTGAAGGGGTTCGGTCCGCCCCTCGCCGCCGAGTCGAACTCGATGAAGGCCGTGCGGAGGATCGGCGAGGTCGACGTGCGCGCGGCGCCCGACTTGTTGATGACGTCCATCTGGTCCGGCGGCACCGCCTTGATCACGTCCACGCCGCCGGAGAGTAGCTCGGCGATCTGGGTGGCCTGCTCGGGGATGATGCGGACGCGCACGTACTTGTAGTAGGGCTTGGGGCCCCAGTAGTCATCGTTGCGGACGAGCAGGTGCTCCTGCTTGCGCGCCCACTTGACGAGCTTGTAGGGCCCGGTGCCCACGGGATGCTCCTGCATCCACTCGTCGCCCTTCTCGCGGATGACCTTCTCGGACTCCATCACCTGGGCCGTCATGCGCTCCACGAAGAGCGGGTAGGGGCCGTCGGTCTTGAAGCGCACCGTGTAGTCGTCCACGATCTCCACGGTCTTGATCTTGGCGTGGTTGCCGCGGGCGATCATCTTCTTCACGGGGTCGAGCACGCGGTCGAAGGTCGCCTTGACGTCCTTGGACGTGAACGGCGTGCCGTCATGGAACTTGACGCCCTGACGGAGCTTGACCTCCCACGTGGTGTCGTCGATCGTCTTCCAGGAGATGGCGAGGTTCGGGATGACCTTCCGCGTCTTGAGGTCGCGCACGGCCAGGTGATCGAAGACGTGATAGCCGAGGATGATGGCCTCGCGCAGCACGGAGCCGGGCGGATCCCAGGTATCGATGTCGGACTGGAGCGCGTAGACGAGGGTGTCCTCCTTCGTCTGAGCCTGGGCGGCGACGGGCAGCAGTCCGATGGTGAGGAGTAGAGCGCATCCGAGAGCGGCGGCACGAACCATTGCAGAGCCTCCTTCTTCTAACGTCGGAGCAGGGCAGGTAATTCGGTGCGTCCGCGGACCGGCACGGCCATCGAGTGCCAGCATACTAGCGGGCCCTGGCGCGACTTGTCAACGCGCGGCACTGGGCCAATGTGCTTCGCCAGTTCAACTCAGCTCTCGCCTCACGGCAGGGCCGTTCGGCTCGAAGAGCCATGTTCTCGGTCGCCCGCGACGCTCAACGTACATACAGGTACGCTAGGCAAAGCGGGCTCCCTCGGGCGTGGCCGTTCGAGCTGAGGGCGGAGCCCGAGGCGAGGGCTGAGTTAATATGGCTCGCAACTTGGCCCAGTGCCGTAAAGTTGACAACTTTGTGGCGCGGCTACCATAATCGTGGCTCGTCATGCCGCCTTCCTCTCTCTACCTGGTCACCGGTGGCGCCGGCTTCATCGGCTCGCACGTGGTCGAGCGCCTGCTCGCCGATGGGCACCGCGTCCGCGTGCTCGACAATTTCTCCACGGGGAGCCGGAGCAACCTCGCCTTCGCGAAGGGCAATCGCCGGCTCGAGGTGATCCGCGGCGACCTCGCGAGCCTCAAGACTGTGGAGCGGGCCGTGCGCGGCGTGACGGCCGTCTTCCACCAGGCGGCCATGCGCTCCGTCCCGCGGTCGGTCGCCGACCCCCTCGGCGCCAATGCCTCCAACGTCACGGGCACGCTGCACGTGCTCGTGGCCGCGGCGCGGCAGAAGCGGAAGCCTCGCGTCGTCTACGCCTCCTCGTCCTCCGTGTACGGTGAGCGGCCGGATTTGCCCAAGCGCGAGGAGCAGCCCGTGGCTCCCATCTCCCCGTACGCGGCGACCAAGGTGGCCGGCGAGCTCTACGCGTCCGTGTGGAGCCGGCTCTTCGGCGTGGATACGGTGGGGCTCCGGTACTTCAACGTCTTCGGTCCCGGCCAGGACCCCAAGAGCGAGTACGCCGCCGTCATCCCCCGCTTCATCCTGTGGGGCACGCAGGGCAAGCCGCTCCAGGTGCACGGCGACGGCACGCAGTCGCGCGACTTCACCTATATCGACAACGTCGTCTCGGCGAACCTGCTCGCCGCCGCCGCCCCCGCCTCCGCCGTCTCCGGCAAGGCCTACAACGTCGGGTGCGGCAGCCGGACCAGCCTCCTCGAGATCATCAGCTCGCTCGAAGGCCTGCTCGGGCGGCCGCTCGCGCGCGCCCACCAGCCCACGCGCGTGGGCGACGTGCCGCACACCCTCGCCGACATCGACGCCGCCAAGCGCGACTTCGGGTACGCGCCCGTCGTGGATTTCAGCGAGGGACTCCGCCGGACGGTCGCCTACTTCACGGAGGGGACACGATGACGATCCTGCGCGGTCTCGGAGCCGCCCTGCTGGTCCTGGCCCTCGGCGCGGGGCCCGCGGCGGGCCAGGGCACCCTCACCGTCCAGGTCACCACGGAGCCGCCCGGGCTCGATTTGACCACCAATCCGTCCTCCGCCATCGCGGGCGTCGTCTTCTACAACGTCCAGGAAGCGCTGGTGAAGGTGGACAGGCACGGCAAGCTCGTGCCGTGGCTCGCCGAGCGGTGGTACACGACCGATAGCAAGAACTACACCTTCTTCCTCCGCAAGGGCGTCCGCTTCCACAACGGCCGCGAGATGCGGGCCGCCGACGTCAAGTTCGTCCTGGACCGCGCCGTCAATCCCGAGACCAAGCACCCCTACCGCGTGCAGTACGAGAACATCCAGGACGTCATCGTCAAGGACGACTACACGATCAGCGTCACCCTCAAACGGACCGAGGCGAACTTCCTCTGGACGGTGGCGCGCCAGGGCTCGGTGATCTACCCGCGCGAGGCCGTCGAGACGCTCAAGAGCGCGCCCCTCGGCACGGGCCCCTTCACGGTCGGCGACTGGGTGCGCGGGGACCGCATCGTGCTTGTCCGGAACAGGGACTACTGGCAGAAGGGCCTGCCGCGGCTCGACAAGGTGACGTACCGCTTCATCCCCGATCCCAACTCGTCGCTGGCCGCGCTCAAGTCGGGCGACATCGATGTCTCGGCGTTCGGGCTGGGGCCGGAGAACGTCGACGACCTCAAGAAGGATGGGCGCTTCCAGGTCATTCTGGGCGACAGCACGAACGACGTCACCCTCAGCATGAACAACTCCAAGAAGCCCTACTCCGACAAGCGCGTGCGCCTGGCCATCACCCACGCGATCAACAAGGAGGAGGTGCTCAAGGGGGCCATGTTCGGGTACGGCAGGATTCTCGGCTCCAATGTGGACCCCCTCAACCCGTACTTCGTGGATGTCTCCAAGCGGGTGACGTACGATCCGGTCAAGGCCAAGAAGCTCCTTGCCGAGGCCGGCTATCCCGAAGGCTTCGAGGCCACCTTCAAGGTCGCGCCCCAGTACTACTACACGGTGCGCAGCGCCGAGGTCGTCGTCAATCATCTCGCCAAGGTGGGCATCCGCGCCAAGATTCAGCAGGTCGAGTGGGGGCAGTGGCTGGCGCAGGTGTTCTGCCTCAAGCCCTGCGAGAACCCCGACTACGACATGTCCGTCATCGGCCACGCCGAGGCCTGGGACATCGGCAACTTCGCCAACCCGAAGTACTACTTCCGCTGGGACAACGCCGAGTTCCAGAAGCTCTTCAAGGAATCCGAAGTGACCGTGGACGACAAGAAGCGGCGCGAGCTCTACGTCAAGATGCAACAGATGCTGGCCGACGAGGCGCCCGCGGTGTGGCTCTACATGCACCCGCGCCTCGTCGTGACCAAGAAGGGCGTGACGGGGATCTGGAAGGACCTGCCGATCCCCTCCCTCGACCTCTCCGAGGTCGGCTGGCAGAAGTAAGAAGTCAGGTTGCGCCGGTACGTCCTGCGCAGGGTGGCCGCCATGCTGGTCACCCTCGTCTTCGTTTCCCTGCTCGTTTTCGTCGTGGTGCGGGTGCTCCCGGGTGACCCCGCCCTCATCATGCTCGGCATCGAGGCCAGTCCTGAGGCCGTGGCGCGGCTGCGCGAGTCGCTCGGCCTCAACCTCCCCGTTCCGGTCCAGTATGTCCGGTGGATCGCCCACGCGGCTGCCGGTGACCTCGGCCGCTCGATCCAGTACGACGTGCCGGTGGCGGGCCTGATCCTCTCTCGCCTGTCGGTGACGCTGCCCCTGACCGTGATGGCCGCCGCGCTCATGGCCGCGGCCGCCATCCCCCTGGGCGTGTTCGCCGCCACCCGCCACCGGCGCTGGGGCGACTACCTCACGATGACGCTTTCCCAGCTCGGCATCGCCGTGCCGGGCTTCTGGGCCGGGCTCCTGCTCATCCTGCTCTTCTCGGTCAGGCTCGGCTGGTTTCAGGCCGGCGGCTTCGACGGCTGGGGCCAGGGCGTGGGCCACGCGCTCAAGTCGCTGCTTCTGCCCGCTGTCGCCCTCGGCCTCTTCCAGTTCGCCGTGCTGGCGCGCACCACCCGCTCGGCCGTCCTCGAAGTGCTGAGGGAAGAGTACGTGAAGACCGCGCGCGCCAAGGGCGTGGCCGAGTCGGCCGTGCTGTTCCGTCACGCCCTTCGCAATGCCATGATCCCGATCCTCACCGTGGCCGGCATCCAGCTCGGCCAGCTCATGGCGGGCAGCATCATCCTGGAATCGGTCTTCTATCTGCCCGGCCTGGGCAGGCTCGCCCTGGGCGCGATCAGCGCCCGCGACCTGCCCGTGGTCCAGGGCGTGGTCCTCTTCGTGGCCACCGTCATCGTGACCATCAATGCCGCCGTTGACGTGCTGTACGGCGTCCTCGATCCGCGCATTCGCTATGAGTGAGCCGACGCGGGCCGGGGGAAGCCGCCCGTGGCGACGGGCGCGCCGGCACGTGACCTTCGCCATCGGCCTCGCCATCACAGTGATGCTCGTGCTGACCGCCGCCCTCAGCCTGACCTATACTCCGCGGGACCCGCTCGAGATGTCCATGGATGGGCGGCTCCAGGGGCCGTCGCGCGCGCATCCCTTTGGCACCGACCAGTTCGGCCGCGATCTGCTCTCGCGCGTCATGATCGGCTCCGTCACCTCGATCCTGGTCGGGGTCATCGCCGTCGGCATCGGCATGGGCCTGGGCGTTCTGCTCGGCATGCTTTCCGGCTACTTCGGCGGCTGGCTCGACGAGGTGTTCATGCGTCTCATGGACGCCGTCCAGGGCTTTCCCGCCATCCTTTCCGCCCTCCTCATCACCGCGGTGTTCCGGCCGAGCGTCGCCATGACCATGATCGCCATCGGCGTGAGCTTCCTGCCCGTCTTCGCGCGCCTCACCCGCGCCAGCTTTCTGGAGCTGCGCGACCGCGAGTTCGTGCTGGCGGCCCGGGCGCTCGGCGCGCGGGACGCCACCCTGGTCGGCCGGCATATCTTCCCCAATACGATGCCTCCGCTCATCGTCCAGGCGACCATCAGCTTCCCGGTGGCCATCCTGGCCGAGGCCGCGCTGTCCTATCTCGGCCTGGGCACCCAGCCACCGCATCCGTCGTGGGGCCTGATGCTCCGGGAGGCCCAAGCCTTTTTAAGCATGTCTCCCTGGTTTGCCATCTTTCCGGGCACCGCAATCGCCTTGACTGTGCTAGGCTTAAATCTGCTCGGCGATGGCCTGAGGGATCTCCTCGACCCAAGACTGGCGGGATAGCGAAGACGGGCCGGCGACGAGCGCTCACGACAGAGAAAAAAAAGGAGACCCCTACGTGCTGAAAGCGCTGCTAGCTGTCGCCGTCACTGTCCTGGTCACGCAAGCCGCGGTGGTTGCGACTTCCGTGTACCTGCATCGAGGTCTCGCGCATCGCGCCCTCACGCTGCATCCCATCGTGGATTTCTTCTTCCGCATCATCCTGTGGATCACCACGGGGCAGGACCGTCGCCAGTGGGTGGCCGTGCACCGCAAGCACCACGCCTTCACCGACACCGAGAAGGATCCCCACAGTCCCCTCGTGCACGGCTTCTGGCGCATCCAGCTCTGGAACGTCTACTACTACGTGCGCGAGGCGCGGAACCCCGAGACCCTGACCCGCTGGGCCAAGGACATCAAGGAAGACTGGTGGGACCGGCGGATCTTCTCCAGGGGCACCCTCGGCGGCATCATCGGTCTCGTCCTCGCCATGCTCGTCCTGGGACCCGCGTGGGGAATCTTCGTGGTCGCCGTCCACCTCGTCCTGTACGTCTTCGTCCTCGCCCCGTCCATCAACGGTCTCGGGCACTGGTGGGGACGCAAGAACTTCATGAACAACTCCGGCACGAACATCCGACTCCTCGCCTGGCTCACGGGCGGGGAGAGCCTGCACAACAACCACCACGCCTACCCGTCGAGCCCCAAGTTCAGCGTCCGGCGCTCGGAGTTCGACCCGTCGTGGGTGGTTATCAAGATCCTGGCCATGGTCCGCCTGGCAACGCTCGTGGGCGACAAGGTAAAGCTGAGCTGAGCCGGTCTGGCTGATCCGCCCGAGAGGCCCCGGGGAGACCCGGGGCCTTTTCAGTTTGCCCCGAGGGTGATCTTGCCGTCGACGATGCGCGGCGGCTCGACGACGACGGGCACGGGCAGGTGACGCAAGGCTGTCGTCGGGTCGAGATGGCGAATGACCCAGTTCACGAAGGGGCCAGGCACGGTCATTCCTCCCAGGCTGACCCGGCTCGCAGACAGCGTGAAGGGCCGCTCGCTGTCGCCGGGGCCGAAGCGGACGCGGGCCTTGAGCGTCGGCCCGAAGCGCGTCACCCGCACCTTGGCCGCCCCGTCCTCGAGGGCGATGCTCATGCCGCTGCCCATGGGCTGATCCAGGAGGAACTCGCTCAGATCCTCCTGGGTGACGGTCACGCTGCGGATCACGAGCGCCTTGAGGTCGAGGATCTCGAGCCGCCCCTCGCGCATGAGGCGCTGCGGGTTGAAGACGAGGCCCTTCCCCTCGATCCAGATGTCGCGCATCCGCAGGGGGGCCGGCCGGCGCCGGCCGAACTCGCCCACGAAGGCGGAGTCTGCCGTGAGCACGGCCCGGTCGATCTCGCCGCGCAGGATGCCTTGCGGCCGGTACTCGAGACGGACCTTCAAGCCCTGCGCGTCGTCGACGTTGTCGGCGAGCAAGGCGGCGGGATCGCGCTCGAGGCGCTCCGCGACGGCAAGGGGCCGCACGCCGACGAGGGGTGGGATGCGGCGCGCGCGGAGCGAGGCGGTGCTCCCGTCAGGCAGCGGATACTCCGCGATGACGGGGAAGGCCGACATCCAGTAGGGATCGCCCCCCGTGAAGGCGCGGCTGATTCTCTCCGGTCGTGCCGCCGCATAGGATGGACCCTGGGCGCCCGTCTTGAGCACGACGAAGTCCACACCGAGGGGCGCGTCGGTCCACGACCGGGTCATCCGGTACGGCAGGCCGCGGCGCACGACCTCGTAGCGGAAGTTCGACACGGAGAAGAAGTTGTCGTTCGGCACGATGGCCACGGTGACGGCGTGGCCCCGGCTGGCGCGACCGAGGTCGGCCAGGATTCGATCGTGCTGCCAGTCGGCGCCGCTGGGCGGCCTCCCGATGGCCAGGGGCAAGATCATGCCGGGCAAGGTGGGTGGTGGCGGCAGCGCCCAGAGCGTCATCGAGACCTGGAGAAGCCCCGCCACCAGCGCGCCCGCGCCGGCGACGCGGCGCCACCCGGACGGGAGCGCGCGCAGGCCCATGGCCGCGACGAGCACGGCCGCCGGCAAGATGGGTAGCGTGTAGCGCAGGTTCTTGTTCTGGATCAGCGAGAAGAGCACGAAGGGCCCCAGGGTGGCGAGCCAGAGAAAGGCGCGAGTCGTCCGCCCCTCCTTGCCGAGGGCCCACAGCCCCCAGAGGAGCAGGAGGGCGGCGATGAGGCCGAGCTGGGTCGGCAAGGTCCGCGGGTAGAACGAGAGCGCCGCCGCCGTCAGCGGGTCGGGATTCTGCTGCTCGGCGGCCTGCTTGAAGGAGCGGTTGAGCATCTGGGCGGGGAGTCCGAAGAGCCGGGGACCATACCAGGGAAGCGCCAGGGCCGCCCCCATCGCGAGCGCGCCGGCCGCCCAGAGGAGCCGCCGACGGCGCTCGGACGAGGCGAGGGCGCGCCCGAGGCTCCAGAGGAGCGGCGGGCCGACATACGCGGCGAAGGGCGGCTTGGTCAGCATGCCGAGGCCGACGGCCGCGCCCAGGGCGAGCGACCAGCCCGGCCTCCCGAAATCCTCCGTCCGGAGGATGGCGTAAAGGGTCAGCGCCACCATGGCGGCCAGGGGCAGATCGAGCTGGAAGTTGGTCAGCGAGAAGACGACGAAGGGCGCGGTGGCGAAGAGGAAGGCGGCCCAGAGTCCCGTCTCGACGTCGGCGAGGCGACGGCCGAGACCGTAGACGCAGGCGAGGGCAAGGGCGAGAAAGCCCATCATGACGACCTGCGCGGTCAGAGGCGTGATGGGAAAGACGAGGTAGAGGGCGCCCGCGGCGCAGGTGGCGAGCGGCGGATAGAAGGACGAAGCCTCCAGGATCTCGCGCGCTCCCGAGTCGGTGACGATGCGGAGATTGCGGTAGCAGTCCACCGCGCGCTCCAGGTGATTGGCGTGGTCCCACTCGGGCGGGCGTCTATCGACGGTGAGCCAGACCGCGGCGGTGCCGCAGATGGCCAGCCACAACCCGGCGAGAGCTACGAGGGGACGGCGGGTCATGCCGTCCTGTCGCCCCGGTCAGCGCTTCCGCGCCACGGTGGCGTCGACGTGGACGCCGTCCGTCGTCACGCGGCCCTGGACGATGTCGAACCGCCTCAGGATGAGCTCGAGGGCGGGGACGCGGTCGCGCAGCGCGGCGGCCGTGTCGAGCCCCGTGCCGTCGGAGCGGACATAGTCGAAGACGAGGCAGCCGCCGGGCTTCAACACGCGGCACAGATGCTCGACCACGGCGAGCGGGCGGGGCAGGTGCTCGAAGGTCTCGAGGCAGAAGATCGTGTCGTACTCCCCCGCGAGGGGGGTGTCGTCGTTCGGGACGATGGGCACCATGCTCACGAAGCGATCCCCGCGAAACTTCCAGCGCGCGTAGTGGAAGAGCAGGTGCGGGATGTCGGCGCCCACCAGCTGCAGATCGAGGTGACGGTAGTGACAGGCGAGGGCGGTCACGATGGGGGCGGCGCCGCACCCGTACTCGGCCACCCGGCCGCCGCGCGGGATGAAGCGGGTGAAGGGATGCACGCGAAGCGGGGAGAGGGCGAGGCGATAGGCGTGCAGGAACAGGTACGAGACCATGCGCGAGTCGCGCCAGGCGTCCAGGTGCTTGTCGTCAGAGGCGAGGTCGGGGCGCTCGAGGTGCTCGAAGTAGAGGGTCTGGGCGCGCTGGCGATAGACGCCGGACAGGAAATAGAAGTCGTGGGGATGGATGGGGCGGCAGCCCAGCTCACCCATCCAGTACCGCTGGAACTCCTCGAACCAGCCGAGCCGGAGATCGGCGTAGACGAGACGCCGGTGCAGACCCGTCTTGACCTGCGCCCCCAGCGCGTAAAGGGCGGCGAGGCTCCGCAGGCGGCCGAGCGGACCCAGCCTGTCGCCGCTCCTCGCCTGCCCGTCGGGGGCGGGGAGCTTCGACTCTTGGTCTTTGAGGAGCGCAGCTACGTCCGGACGGAAATCGTCGTAGAGGTTCACGCGGCTACCGGCCGAGGACCGCGCACCAGAGGCAGAGGTCGGCTCCGCTCCACGCGTATGCGACGAAGACCAGCGCGATCACGACGGTGGCCACGGCGATCACCCGCGCGGCGTCGTCCGGCGATTCCAAGGGTTCGCGGCACCTCGTGTCGGAGCATGGTTTTCAAAATTCTGGAATGACGACGCGCAATAGCCTACCATAACGGCCGATGCCTTCCGACTGGCAGGACGTGCAGCGTCGGTTCTACGACGCCACCGCGGACGAGTACGACGAGAACTTCCAGCAGGCGAATCCGTACTTCGCGTTCGTGCTCGATCGCTTCCTGGCGGCCGTGGACCCGCGGCCGGGCGAGCGGATCCTGGAGCTGGGCGCCTCCGGAGGCCGCTTCACGCTGCCCCTGCTCGACCGGGGCTGCCGCGTCACCGCGGTGGACATCTCCCGACGATCGATCGAGTATCTGGAGCGACTCACCGCCGGGCATCCGGAGCGGGGAAGCCTCACCCTGGTCGAGGACGACGCCACCACGCTCTCTCGCGTGAGGGGACGGGAGTTCGACGCGGTGGTCGGGGGCCACATTCTCCACCACGTGCCGGACGTCCGCGCGGTGGCGACCCGCGCCTTCGAGCGTCTGGGAGCGCGGGGCCGGGCCGTCTTTCTCGAGCCCAATCCCTGGAACCTCCAGTGGTACGTCCATCTCGCCATGCACCCCCGACGGAGCTGGCGCGTCGAGCGCGGCATCGTGCGGGTATGGCCGGGCCGCGTGTGCCGAGGGTTCGAGGCGGCAGGGTTCCGCGCGTGCCGCGTCACCACCGTGGGCTGCTTCCCGCCGTTCGTGCACAATGTCTTTCCCGCCACGCGGAAGCTGGAGGGCTGGCTCGGTCACTGGCGGCCTCTCGCGCGTACCTTCACCCTCAACGTGTTCGTTGCCCGCAAGGCTTGAGGGCATGAGCGCGCGCGCGCCGGCGTCAGGCGGCCCGATGCTGCTCGCCTGCTGCGTCATCGCCTTCCTGATCGTGGCCGCCCTGCTCGCCTGGGTGCTCGTGGATCACGACTACGAGGCCGAGTATCTGGCCCTGGGCACCCTGCTCGTGCGGGGCGACATCACGCTCTACCAGGACGAGATGACGGGACAGTGGATGCCCCTGCCGTTTTATTTCTTCGGCCTCTCCCAGGCGATCTTCGGGCCCAGCCTGCTCGTGGCCAGGCTCCTCGCCGTGCTCCTGGGGGCGCTCGTGGTCGTCCTGATCTTCGCGCTGGCGGCGCGCTGGGGCGGGAGGCTGGCGGGAGTGGCGGCATGCGGCCTCTTCTGCACCCACGGTCTCGTCATGGGCTACTTCGCCACGGCGCACTTCTCGCCGCTGGTGGCCGCGCTCGCGCTCCTCGCCATTTACATCCTCTTCTGTACGGCGTGGCCCGCGCGCGATCTGCTCGCCATGGCCGTCTTCTCTGTCCTCTTCCTGGTGAAGCCCCACTACTGGCCGGCCATTCCGTTCGCCCTCGGGTACACCGTGTTTCGCGCGGGCTCCTGGGCGCGACGCGCCGGTCTGCTGGCCGTGGCCGTCTCCATCCCCCTCCTCTTCTTCGTGTGGGACCGTCAGCACTGGAAGATGCTCGCGTACATGCCGATCCTGCGCGCGTGGGCGGAGCCCATGGGCTACTACTCCTGGCACAATCTCATGGAAGATCCCGCGGCGGTGTGGGTCTCCGACTATGCGGACATCCCGTGGGATCCGAGCCCGCTCGGACGGCTCGCCGGCATGGCCAAGTCCTTCGCCTTCTTCCTGCGCCGCTATGCGATCTGGATGGTCGCCTTCGTCGGACTGGGGGCGCTCGCGGCACTGCGGACGTGGAAGGGGCGGACCTCGACGTCCCTGTGGCGACCCACGGGCCTGTGGTTCACTTTCTGGCTTTTCTGGTATCTCGTGGCCTGGCAGTTCGTCGCCGTGGGGGTGTACATCAAGCAGAGCTATGCGTACGTGGGGGCCATCGCTCCCCTTCTCGCCATCGTCATCGGCTGCCTCTTCGCGGCGGCGTGGGGGCGACTCGAGCTGTCCGTGGCGTCTCGTCGTCTCGTCGCGGCCGCCTTCCTTCTCGCCCTCATCGTCTCGCCGTGGGTCCATCGCTCGCCGTACCTGCCGCGGCGCATCGTGCCCGCGGAGGCGGAGATCCCCGCGCTGCGCGCGGTGGCCGCCCGGATCGCCGCTGTCATACCACGCGGTGAGCAGCGGGTCTTCCTCCTGGGCGACCCGTTGCCGCTCCATCTGGCGGGCCGGCAGAGCTACCTCCGACAGTTCCACCAGCACCTGATGGTATTCACCAGCTCGCGCGACCCGCTCCGCTACCATCGGGCCGGCATGTGGGGGGCAGCCGAGCTCGAGGGGTGGCTGGGGAGCGACGCGCGGTACGCAGTCATCGAGCCGAACGTTCTCGACTTCTACGGCGGCCGCCGCCCCTATGTCGAGCTGGTGGCCCGGATCGATGCGCTCCTGGCCCGGCACTTCACGCTCGTCGAGACGGTGCGGGCGGGCGGCGATCACGTCTTCCGCCTGTACCGTCGAAACGCCGCCTGAACGGAGGATGCCTGTGCCCACACGCGTGCTCGTCACCGGCGGCGCAGGCTTCATCGGCTCCAATGTCTCCGACGGCTTTCTTCGCGCCGGCGCGCGCGTCACCGTCTTCGACAACTTCTCGCGTCCGGGCGCCCAGGCCAATGCCCGCTGGCTCGCCGCCTCTCACGGTCGTCGGGTCCGCATCGTGCGGGGCGACATCCGGTGGCCACGCCGGCGCCTGGGCGAGCTGGTGAACGAGGCCGATCTCGTCATCCACAATGCCGGCCAGGTCGCCGTCACCACGTCGGTGACGGATCCCCGGGACGATTTCGCCATCAACGCCGGCGGCACCCTCGAGGTCCTCGAGGCCGTCCGGACCTCGCGCCGTCGGCCCGCCCTCGTGTTCTCGTCCACGAACAAGGTGTACGGCGGGCTCGAGGGCGTGCGGACGCGGCGGGTGGGGGCGCGCCACGTCTTCAAGGGCTGGCCTCGCGGCATCCCCGAGTCGTTTCCCCTGGACTTCCACTCGCCGTACGGCTGCTCGAAGGGGGCGGGTGATCAGTACGTGCGGGACTACAGCCGCATCTACGGGCTCCGGACCGTGGTCTTTCGCAAGTCCTGCATCTACGGGCCGCGCCAGTTCGGCATGGAGGACCAGGGGTGGGTCGCCTGGTTCACCCTCGCCGCCGTCTACGGCCGTCCCATCACCATCTTCGGGGACGGCCGCCAGGTCCGTGACGTGCTGTACGTCGACGACCTCGTGCGCGCCTACCGGGCGGCCTACCGGCGCATCGACGCCGCGGCCGGAGAGATCTTCAACATCGGCGGCGGGCCCGCGAGCACGATGTCCCTCCTCGAGCTGCTCGACATGCTCGGGGACCTGCTGGGCCGTCGCGTCCCCGTCGGCTACGACGACTGGCGTCCCGGGGACCAGAAAGTGTACGTCAGCGATATTCGCAAGGCAGCCCGCGTGCTCGGCTGGCGGCCACGGACCTCGCCTCAGGCCGGCGTGCGCCGGCTCTACGAGTGGATTCGCGGCAACCCGCGGCTCTTCCGCTTCCCGGGGACGGTCAGGAGCGGGGCCGCGAGGGCCGTCGCGAGTCGCGGACGAAGAAGCGCAGGTACTCGCTGAGGTTGCGCCACACGCGCATCTTGCTCCCCGAGCGCTTCGCGCCGTAGGCGTAGACCACGGGAGTCTCGGCTGCCCGCAGCGGCCGGAGGCGCGAGAGCTTCACCAGTATCTCGATGTTGGCGAAGAATCCCTGTGCCTCGATGAAGCGCCGTCCGTAGCGCCGGAAGGCCTCCTGCAGGAGCTCTGCCCGATAGCCCCGGTAGAAGAGCGTGTAGTCCTTGACGGGCACGAGGCCGCAGTACCAGCGCATGACGAGATTGGCGCCCACGCTCCAGATCCGGCGCCCGAGCGGGAAGCCGTGGTAGCCGCCGCCGGGGACGTAACGCGACCCGCACACGACGTCGTAGCCCTCGCCGAGAAGCGAGATGATGGGGCCGAGAGCCTGGAGGCTGTTGGTGCCGTCGCCCTCGATGGTGATCACGAAGTCCCCCGGCTTGGAGATGGCGGCGGCGTGGCGGAGTCCGGTGTCGAAGGCGGCGGCGACGCCGCGGTTGACCTCGTGGGAAAGGAGCTCGAGAGGAACGGTCGCCTTCATCTGGCGGACGATCGACTCCGTGCGGTCCGTGCTGCCGTCGTCCACCACGATGACGTCGAGGTCGGGAAGGCCGAGGCCGTGGATGGCCGCGAGGCTCTGGCCGATGCCCGCTTCCTCGTTGTAGGCGAGGACGACGAGGCGGGTGGTCATCCGGGCAGCTTCTCCGCGTAGACGGTCATGAAATCCCCGAGGTCGACGGTGAGCGTCCGGTGGGAGAGGCCGAGCCGACGCAGGCCCGCGCGGCCGGCCGCGCTTCCTCCACGCCAGTAGGGGGCGAGCTTGAGCAGGAGATAGTCCCAGGTGACCACGTGACCATAGCCATGACGGTGGGCCAGGCGCCAGCCCGCCCGCCCGAGGGCCGCCTCCAGCGTCTCGGGCGTGAAGTAGGTCAGGTGCATGCGCATGTACCAGGGCCAGCGCTTCCTGAGCATCCGCACGGCGAGCGTGTCGATGTTCATCGTGGTCAGCACGAGATAGCCGCCGTCCCGGACGAAATCCCGCGCGCGCCTCAGCTCGCCCACGGGATCGGCATAGTGCTCGAGGGCATCCCACATGGTGGCGACGGCGAATGATCGCCGAGGGAAGGGCGCCGTGTCGAGCGTGCCCGTGTGCACACGGTGCCCCTTGGCCGAGGCGGCCTGGGCGGCCCAGCGGCTGGGCTCGAGCCCCGTCACCGGCCAGCCCGCGCGCGCGGCAACGTCGAGGAAGACGCCGGTATAGCAGCCGACGTCCAGCAACGGGCCGCGCACGGGGACATGTCTCTCCAGGCGCGAGAGGGCGCGCGAGAAGGTCGCCACCCGCGCCGGCTCGTTCTCGAGGTAGACCTCGTCCTCGACGTCCGCGTAGAGGGAGAGGATGGTGGCGTCGTCCTCGCGCGGGCTCCGGAAGCGGAGGCCGCACTGA
>QHSC01000383.1 GCA_003220345.1 Candidatus Rokuibacteriota bacterium
ACGAAGCGCGAGGCGGAGTTCCACGGCAAGTACTACGACTTCCCGCCCGTCCGGTCCTATCCGAAGCCCGCGCAGAAGCCACACCCGCCCGTGCTCCTGGGCGGCGGCGCCAAGAACGTGCTCCAGCGCATCGTGGCCTGGGGCGACGGCTGGCTGCCGAATCGCATCACGCCCGACCAGCTCCGCGAGAGCCGGGCCACCCTCGACCGGCTCGCGAAGGAGGCGGGCCGCGATCCCTCCGCCATCACCATCTCTGTCCACGGCCAGCCCGCCGATCGGGACCTGATCAAGCGGCTCCACGACGCGGGGGCGACCCGGGTCATCGTGCGGCCGGCCACCTCCAAGACGGAGGCGGAGATGGTCAGCGAGCTCACGCGCATCGCCGAGGCCGTGCTTCGCTAGGCGGGCCCGCCGAGTCATGGAGGTCTTCGAGGCGGTTCGCACGATGCTGGCCGTCCGCCGCTACCTCGATCGGGCGGTGCCCGAGACGATCGTTCAGCGGATCGTGGAGGCGGGACGTCTGACGGGCAGCGCGATGAATCTCCAGCCCTGGCACTTCATCGTGGTCCAGGACCGCGACACGCTCCGCCGGCTGGGAGCGCTGGCCCGCTCCGGACCGTATGTCGCCGAGGCGCCGCTGGCCATCGTGGTGGTCATCGACCGCACCGGCTACGCCGTGTCCGATGCCAGCCGCGCCATCGACTCGATGATGCTGACGGCGTGGTCAGAGGGAGTCGGCTCGAACTGGGTCGGCTTCGGCAACCTGGAGAAGGTCAACGCGCTCCTGGGAATCCCCTCAGAGCGCGACGTGCTCGCCATCCTGCCCTTCGGCTATCCCGCCGACCGGATCGGACGAGGCAAGAAGAAGCGCAAGCCCCTGCGGGCCGTTGCCCATCGCGAGCGCTACGGCCAGCCCTTCGAATAGTCACCGGGATCACACGCCGAAGAGCTCCTGCCCCCAGGCGGCGTGCGCGGCCGCGTCCGCCCGGAGGAAACGGAAGCCGGCTTGCGTGGCGAGGTCGTCGTCCACGTCGGTGTCGCCGACGTGATAGTAGGCGTGGGCGAGGAACCGCGTCTTGATCTCGGCGAGGCGGTGCTTGAGCACGGTGAAATCGGCCTCGATCTGGAGCCGCTTCCACAGCTCGCGCTGGTAGGAGACGGGCCGGTCCGAGCCGCTGCCGATCAGGTAGCCCCGGCGCTTGACGCTCCTGAGCATTTCGATCGTGATGATGCCGGGAGGGTCGCCCAGCTCGAGGGTGCCGTCGATGTCGAAGCTCACGAGGGTGATCACGCGGCCCCCAGCCCCGGCCGGTCGATGCGAAGTCCCCGCCAGAGCGGCTCGAGCGCGTCGCGCCCGTGCGCCAATCGGGCGAGCACGTCACCCACCACGGGACTCAGGGCGAAGCCGTGGCCCGAGAAGCCCGCGGCCACGAGCAGCCCGTCGATGTCGGGGACGGGGCCCAGGATGGGAAGCTCGTCCGGAGTGAACGCCTCGAGGCCGGCCCAGCTCTCGGCGAG
>QHSC01000384.1 GCA_003220345.1 Candidatus Rokuibacteriota bacterium
GCTGAGGATCGAGCGCCGTCGCCACGTAGCCCATGTTGGACACGGACGGGTCGACGGCCAGCGCCACCCCGATGCCGAAGCAGCGACCCGCGGCGCGCGCCCTCGCCTGCTCAGCCCGGAGCGCCTGATATCCCGCCAGCTCGAGCGCCTTGTCGAGGGCGGCCGGGTAATCGCCGCTGTCGTAGAGGCCTCCCGTCGGCGAGCGGTACGGGAACTGCCCGGGCTGGATCAGGTTGCGTCGCCGCACCTCGACGGGATCCAGCTCCAGCCGCTCGGCGAGGAGATCCATCATCCGCTCCGTCTCGAAGTAGAGGTGGCCGCACGCGTAGCCCCGGTTGGGCCCCGTCAGGCTCTTGTTGGTCATGACGACGGAGGCGTCGACCTCGAGATCCTGAAAGAGGTAGGGGCCGACGAAGTTGCCGCTGGGCCGGAAGCTGCATCCGGGCTCCGGGCTTCGGATGTACCCGCCAATGTTGTCGAGCCAGCGGTAGCGCATGCCGAGGATGGTTCCATCGTTCCGGGCGGCGAGCTCACGGTAGGCGACGCGATCGGTGCCGCTCGACGAGGCGAGCAGGTGCTCGCGCCGGTCCTCGATCCACTTGACGGGAACCTGGGTGAGCCGGGCCGCCACGGCCATCAGCGCCATGTACGGGTACATGCTCGACTTGATCCCGAAGCTCCCCCCGATGTCCCCCGGCACGATGAAGCGGAGCTTGTTCTCGGGCACCCCGAGCACGCGGGCCGTGAGGGGATGCATGATGAACGGCCCCATGAAGTTCGCCCAGATCGTGTAGGCGCCCTCGAGCGGGCTGAAGGTCGCCACCACTCCGTAGGTCTCGATGGGGGTCGAGCTGTACTTGGGATAGCGAAAGCGCTCGCGGATCACGATCTCCGCTTCCGCGAACGCGCGGTCGGGGTCGCCGTAGACGAGCCGGCGGTGCCCCGCCAGGTTGGACCCGACGGCCTCGTGGAGCACGGGCGCGTCGGGCTCGAGGGCGCGCTCGACGTCCACCACGGCGGGGAGCGGTTCGTAGCGGACGATCACCGCCTCCGCCGCGTCCTCGGCGAGGTACCGGTTGCGCGCCACCACCACCGCCACCGGTTCCCCGACGAAGCGCGCCTTGTCGGTGGCCAACGAGTAGTAGGACGCGGGAGCGGTGACGCCAACGGAGAAGGGCCTGGTCAGCCTCGCCACGTCCTCGCCCGTGATCACCCCGACCACGCCCTCCATGGCGAGGGCCGCCGACACCTCGTAACCCAGGATGCGCGCATGCGCGTGCGGCGAGCGCACGATGGCCGCGTGGTGCACGTTGGCGCACGGGGTGAGATCGTCGATGAAGTTGCCGCGGCCGCTCAGCAGCCGCGCGTCCTCGACGCGCTTCACGGGTTGCCCGATCCAGCTCCGCGTGGTCACGGACCGCTCAGCGCCCCGTGTACTTCGGCGGCCGCTTCTCGAGGAACGACGTGACGCCCTCCGCGTAGTCGTGGGTGGACCGCAGCCACGCGTAGGCCTTGCGCTCGAGCTCGAGGGCCGTCTCCAATGGCGCCTCCGCCCCGCGGTTGATCACCATCTTCAGCGTGCGGAGGGCAAGGGGGGCGCGCTCGGCCAGCTCTCCGGCCAGCGCGTCCACCGCCCTGTCCAGGCCGTCGTTGGCCACGGCCAGGGTGATGAGCCCCCACGCCTCGGCGCGCTCGGCGGAGATGCGCTGGCCCGTCATCATGAAGAGCTTGGCGCGCGTCATCCCCATCAGTCGCAGCGCCCGCTGCGTGCCCCCGCTGCCCGGGATCATGCCGAGCCGCACCTCGGGAAAGGCGAACTCCGAGCGGAGCGTGGCCACGCGGAAGTCGCAGGCCACGGCCAGCTCGAGCCCCGCCCCCATGGTGAAGCCGTCGATGGCGGCGATGACGGGCTTCCGGCAGCGCTCGGCCGAGGTCAGCGTGTCGCCCCACCGCTCGAGGTCGGCGGGGGCCAGCGTGAGAAACTCCGCGACGTCGCCGCCGGCGCTGAAGGCCTTGCCCCCCGCCCCGCGCACCACGATGACCCGGATGCCGTCGTCGGCCTCGAGCGAGCCGAAGATGCCGGGGAACTCGTCGCGCATGGCCACCGTCATGGTGTTCATCTTCGCCTGCCGGTCGATCCACACCGTGGCGACGGCGCCCGCGCGCTCCACTCTCAAGAACTCGCTCATTTGTCTACCTCGCTGAGGTGGTCGACGTCGGTCAACGGTCGGGCCTCTTCGCCCCATGCGGGGCTCATCGGGAAACCTCCACGTAGTGTCCATCGCGCAGCAGCCGGCGGAGGATCTTGCCGGAGGCCGTCCTGGGGATCGACTCCACGAAGACGATCCGCCGCGGCCGCTTGAAGTTGGCCAGGGCG
>QHSC01000385.1 GCA_003220345.1 Candidatus Rokuibacteriota bacterium
TACCGTCCTTTTAATACCCGCCAAATCAGTGGGTTAGCACTGCGATGGGTGGAGGTGACGCCATCGGTATGGGTGGATGGCAACATTTTCGGTAGACCCTGCGTCCTCCTGGCTGCTGTAAAGAACCCCTACACCATGAGTAGTCGTCACCCCTGAAACCTGGCGGGTCCTAAACAGAACCTGCGAGATCGCGGGCCTTCGAGCGTTCTCAGCATTTTGTACCGGCGTAGCGTAGGAGGAGGCTGCGCAATGGAGGCTCTCGCGGAGGAGCAGGCGCTGTGAGCAACATGATCCGCGCTGGCCTGGATCCCGCCGTGGCCATGCGTATCAGCGGCACAGAACACGGAGCATGCTGGATCGGTATAGCATCATCAGGGAGCAAGAGATCGCGGCAGGCTTGGAGAAGACGGCGGCGTACGTCGACGCGTTGCCGTCCACCACGAACATCGTCCGGCTCCGTGTGGAAAGAAACGCGTCGCGATGAGAACGCGTCCAAAACACGTCCAAAACGACGAAGGGGCTAGCCGCCGTGACGGCTAACCCCTCGTGTTTTCTGGTTGCGGGGGTCGGATTTGAACCGACGACCTTTGGGTTATGAGCAGCATAACGGGGCACTGTAGAAACCAAGCAGTACAGATACTTCGTCCAGGCCTTCCCACCTGAGTGTTGGGAGCTCCTGGGCCCAATTGGGACTCGTTCACGTCCAAAACACGGCCAAGAATCTGTACGAGCCTAGTCGGCCGGGTCAAGGATCAGCTCGCCGGCTCCGCGAGGCTTCGGTTGGACGTCCCTCACTCCGGCAGGAGCTTCTTCAGTTCGTCGCGCGACTTCTGGCGCCCTTCGAGCTCCCGGTTGAACCGGCCGATCTCCTCCTGGAGGCGGGCCACGATGCCGCGGTCACGCTCGTCGAGGAAGTCGAGAATCTTGAGCTGGCTGTCCACGTACTTCCGCCGGGCCTGCTTGAGCTGGGGGAGGAAGGAGGGCCGGAGCGCGGGCGGGGCCGCATTAGCGCGGCCCTCGGTGCTCTGGAGTTCCGCGAGGGCCTTCTGCTGGGCGTCGCGGAGCGCAATGAACCGAGCAGCCGAGGCCGGGTTCTCGCGCTGTAGCGCCTCGATGAACGCCTTCTCACGCGCGGCGCTGTCGCCTTCATCCGGCTGCGCCGCCGAGTCAAACGCCGAGGCGAGAATCGCCAGTAGCATCGCGCAGAGGATGGATCGGCTCATAACGCTCAGACGCCATCTTGCCCCGCACGCGCGAGACCGTCAACGCGCGATCGGAATCGGATCAGCCGCCCGCCGGTCTTGAAGAGCCGTCGTTGGAGACTCGTGAGGGGTCAGCTCAACGCTTGACTTAATGGGGCTGTCAAATGTGACGCGCCCGCGGGCCTCGTCGGGGAGTTTGACTTGGGTTGTGCTGGGAGCATATGCTCACCCGAAATCGCACTTCACCTGTCGGGGGAGGGGCCAGATGAGCGCGCACCATACGCCCGAAGAAATCCGCAAGGACCTCACGCACCCCGTCATCGACGGCGACGGACATTGGGTCGAGTACACCCCGGTCTTTGCCGAGAAGATCCGCAAAGTCACGGGCGACCTCGGCGCCAACGGGTTCTTGCAGTCGCAGCGGCGCGGGCCCGATTCGCTCAGCATGACCCCCGAGCAGCGCGCTGAGCGCGGCGTCGCGATGGAGGGGTTCTGGGGCCGGCAATCGACCAACACCCGCGACCGGGCGACGGCGATGATGCCCAGGATGCTCTACGACCGGCTCGACGAGCTCGGGATCGACTTCGGGATCGTCTATCCGACGGCCGGGCTCGGCATTCCGCGCATCGCCGACGACGCGACCCGGCGCGCGGTGATCCGTGGCTTCAACGTCGTCACCCACGAGTACTTCAAGGACCTCGGCGACAAGCTGACCCCGGCCGCGGTGATCCCGGTG
>QHSC01000148.1:0-9061 GCA_003220345.1 Candidatus Rokuibacteriota bacterium
GGCAGATGTGGACGCCCGTCCGCCTGAACGACGGCAGCACCTTCCCCTATGGGTTCGGCTGGGACGTCGCCGAGCGCCGCGGGCACCGCGCGATCTCCCACACGGGCATCACGGGCACGGAGCTCTCACGCTTCCCCGATGATCGACTGACCGTGATCGTCCTCACCAATCTCGGCGCGCATATAGGCGCGAGATTACCCGTCAGCCCCTGGGGCCTCACACTGGGCGTGGCCGGACGCTACATTCCCGGCATGCTCGTGAGCACACAGAAGGCGGAGCCAGACCCGGATCCCGCCGCCACCGAGCGCCTGCGCGACATCCTTGGCCGCCTCGCGCGCGGGGAGGACGTCCCGACCGTGAACCCGCGGCTGCCCGGCTACGTCGGGAAGAACGTGCTCGCCGAGCGACTCCGCACGCTGCAGAGCTTCACCTTCGTGACATGCGACGACGTGCGGGCGCGAAACATGGAGATGCTCGGGGAGCGCGTGAGCCGTATTTGCCACTACCGGCTCGTCAACGCCGAGGAGACGCGCTACTACTCCTTCTTCCTGACGGGCGACAACCGTGTAGCTACCTTCTGGTCGACGACGGAGTAACGGGAGGACCGACCATGGTCTCGGGAAGAACGGTTGGGCCGAGCCCGCTCTTCGCCATCGCCACCCTCGCCTGCCTCATCGTCGCCGGATGCGCCACGACCCAGGAGACTCCCCAGCAGAGCTACGTCTGGCAGATGGGACGCATCTGCGACGCCAGGTCTCCATTCTGGCGCATGGAGCGAGTCGAGGCGGATGGCCGCTATGTGGTTCAAGGAGCGACGAACGCTCCCCCGGGGAGAAACGACTACGTCGCGTGCATGCAGGAGCAGTTCACCAAGACACCCTACCGGGAGTGGCTCAGCCAGCGCGCGACCGCGCTCGAGTCCGCTCCGGTGGCCCCGTCGTCAAGTGGCAGCGTGACATCCTCGACGGCAACGACCACTCAATCGCCGCTGGCCACGACCTCCGTGGGCGCCAGCTTAGAGCGCGCGCTCAAGCCGACCTGGACGGTGGGCGACGAGTGGTCCTACCGGTGGCAGAGTCCGGAGGGGAAGGGCACCTTTGTCTGGGTGGTGGATCGCTTCGAAAACACGGATGGCATCGACTCGGTCGTAGTCAAGAGCGGCTCCCGCGAGAGCTTCTACCGTCGCGAGGACGGTGCCCTCCGGCACTCCACCGTGAACGGTCGCGTGGAGTCCCGCTTCAATCCCCCGTTCCTCAGCTTGCCGTTCCCGCTCGAGGTGGGAAAAGAGTGGCATCCGGACTACGCGCGCGAGCTACCCATGGCGCGGCAAACGACCGAGCGGCTCCTGGACTGCCGCGTCGATGGCGAGGAGTCAGTGACGGTCCCGGCCGGCACGTTCCGGACGTTTCACGTGATCTGCAACAACCAACGATCGAAATTGCTCAACTTCGAGCTCTGGTACGCTCCGGAGGTCGGCCACATGGTCAAGGAGCGCACTCGCTTCAGCTACGGGATTCGCGAGCGAGAGCTTACCGGATTCAAGTTCGCGGAAAGGCCGCAGTAGCTCGGCGATCCCGCGCGCCCGAAGCTAGCCCAGCGCGGGGCGCTGGTGATGCCAGGAGGCGGCCTCCTGGTAGGCGTGGCCCACGCGAAGGAGCAGGGCCTCGTCGAAGGGCCGGCCCACGAGCTGGAAGGCCAGCGGCAGCCCGAGCTTGGACTGCCCGCAGGGCACCGACAGGGCGGGCAGCCCGTAGGCATTGAAGGGCCGCGTGAGCCGCGAGAAGTTGCCGGCGCGGACATTGAACTCGTCGGGCGTCAGGGCCTTGAGCGGCTCGCGGGCCGGGGCAGGCTCGGGGATCGTCGGGGTCAGCAGCACGTCCACCTCGCCGAACACGTCACGGATGAAGCTGCGCGTGAGGCGCGCGCGCAGGCGAAGGGCCTGCAGATAGTCGTAGGCCGAGATGCCGAAGCCCACCTCGAGGCGGGCCCGCACCATGGGCTGCAGCTCGTGCGGCCGCTCGCGGGCGATGCGCGCGTGCAGGGTGGAGGCCTCCGAGCGCGTGATCAGCATGGCGATGTCCAGGATCGCCTGGGGGTCGGGCACCTTGACCTCGGAGACGTGCGCCCCCAGCTCTTCGAGGAGCCGCCCCGTCTGGCGCACGCCCGCGGCGATCTCCGCGTCTACACCATGGAAGAAGTAGCCCTCGGGAATGCCCACGCGCAGCCCCGCCACGCCCTCTTCGAGCCGCGCGAGATAATCCGGCACGGCGTGGCGGCTGGACGTCTCGTCGGCCCGATCGCGCCCCGCGATCACCTGGAGCAGGATGGCCACATCCCGCACCGTCCACGCCATGGGCCCGATGTGATCCATGGACCAGGACAGCGGCATGGCCCCGGCGCGGCTCACCCGGCCATAGGTGGGCTTGAGGCCGACGATGCCGCAGCAGGCGGCGGGCAGCCGGATCGACCCGCCCGTATCCGTGCCCAGTGCCCCCAGGAAGAAGCCCGCGGCCACCCCCGCCCCCGAGCCGCTGGACGACCCGCCCGCGCAATGCCCCGCCCGCCAGGGATTGTCGACGTCGCCGTGATGGGCGTTGTCGCCATAGGGGCCCATGGCCAGCTCGGTCATGTTGAGCTTGCCCAGGCTGATGGCCCCGGCGTCGAGCAGGCGCCGCGCCGCCGTGCACTCCTGCGCGGAGGTGAAGTACTCCGGCGTCTTCGTCCCGCAGGAGGTCGGCAGGCCTTGCAGATGGCAGAGATCCTTGAAGGCCACCGGCACGCCGTGCAGCGGCCCCTGCCACCGCCCCGCCGCGGCGTCGGCCTCGAGGGCTTTCGCCGCGCCGAGCGCCCCCGACTCGTCCAGACGAATGAAGGCGCGCATCCGCTTGTCGAGCCGCCGCACGCGGTCCAGGCAGCTCCCCACCGCCTCCACGGGCGACATGCGCCGCGTGCGGATGGCCGCGGCGATGGTGACGAGGCTGCGCTCGCTCATCCTATCCGGCGTCCTCTGGGGCCTTGGGCGCGCCGTCTTCCAGGGCGGCTTCGAAGCCGGCCGGCTCTTCGGCCAGGGCCAGCTCGCCGGACAGCCGCTCGATGACGCCGGCCAGGTGGGCCAGCTCGGCCTGCCGAGGCTGCCGCTCGCTCATCGAGATCCTCCGAGGGCTGCGGATCGCGCATGGATGAGAGCCAAATCCGGGCCGAAGCTAACACGCCGCGCAATGGAGGCGCAACCAGGCAGGCTCGCCCGCGGGCGGTTATGCTAGGGTTACCCGAAGCGAAGCGCCCGAGCCGGCAATGCCGCCGGGTCTTCGGCGCCGATGGACCACACGCTGCACGGGGAGGTGCCCCCGGGGTGACGGATCACCGCAGATGACGCGTGACGAGTGGCTGGTCCTCGCCATTGCCGCCGCCGATGAGGCCGGCATCTCTCCCATCCAGCTGCAGCAGAGCGTGTTTCTCTTCAGCCTCAAGCGCGAGAAAGACCTGGGCCCCGACTTCTACGACTTCGAGCCCCACAACTACGGCTCGGCCGCGAAGGAGGCGGAAGGTCCGTTCTCCCAGACCCTCTACGCCGATCTGGACGCCCTCGTGGCCGACGGCCTCGTGAGTAAGAGCTGGCAGCCCGGCGCCCCCTGGTCGGTCTTCCGCCCCACCGAACGGGCCAACGACTGGATCAAGGACCTGCGCCGGGAGGCCCAGAAGGACGCCCTGTCCTACCTGGAGGAGGCCGTGGCCTGGGTGCGCCAGCTCAGCGTCTACGAGTCCGTGCACAAGACGGCGTCGATCCGGGTCATCGGCTGACGCGCTATCGCTCGCGCAGGCTCTCGCGAGCGTGGCGAATGAGCGGACTCAAGAAGAATTCGATCAGCCGACGCTGTCCCGTCTTGATCTCGAGACTCACGGCCATTCCGGCCAGCAGGGGCGTTGACCGACCATCCACGACGATGGCAGACCGATCCAAGCTGGCTCGCACAGCGTAGACGAGACCGACCTTGTCCACTTGCACCGCATCCCGTGAGATAAGGAGCACCTTCCCCGAGATGGTTCCATATGTCGTGAAGGGGAAGGTGTCGATCTTGATCTCGACGGGCTGGCCGGAGCTGACGAAACCGACGTCCTTGTTCTCGATCCACGCCTCCACCTCGAGAGGATGATCGTGCGGCACGACGACCATGAGCTGCTGCGCAGGCGTAACGACACCGCCCAGGGTATGTACGGCCATCTGCTGGATCGCGCCATCGATGGGAGCGGTGAGACGCTGGATGGCCGATCGCTGAGAAGCTTTGACGAGCTCCTGAGCCAACGACGTAGCTCGCGTCTCCCATTCGGCCAGCTCGGTCAGATAGGTGCTACGGAGCTCGGCCTCGAGCGCGACTTTTTGCTGGTGGGCCTCCGCCACGGCTGCCTGATCTTGAACCAGCCGCTCTCTTTGCATGGCCAACGATTGGACACGGGTGATTCGCTGCTCCTCGATCTCGAGATACTGCATCCGGGCGACGAAGCCACCTTCCAGTAGAGTCTTGAAGGCCTCCGCCCGCTCCGTCAGCATGGGGACGGTGGTTTCAAGCCGCTGCACATCGGCCTGGGTCGCCGCCATGGCTGCTTCGCGCTGCTCGATGGCTCGTTGAGCCGCCTCGAGTCGGCTCTCGAATTCTCGCCTCTGATCTCGCAGGAGCTCACCCTGCAGCGTCGCTAAGATCGGGTCCGCATCCGACGGCACCTCGAAGGGACCTCCGGCCAGCAGCGCGCGCAGCCGTGTCACCCGTACGCGGGCGGCGGAATGCTCCTTGGCCACCCGTTCCTGCTCCGCGCGGCTCGCCGTAGGATCGAGCTCGATCAAGATTTGGCCTTGCCGGACGTCCTGCCCTTCGCGGACGTGAATGCCGCGGACGATCCCAGCGTCAAGGGGCTGGATGATCTTGGAATGGTCGTTCGGAATCAGCTTCCCTCGAGCCACCGCAACGACGTCAATCTTGCCAAAGGTCGTCCATCCGATGGCCACGACGAACAGTGAAACGATCACCCACATCACGGCCTGGCCTATTGGTGACGGAGGGGAGTGCTGGATCTCCAGGGCCGCGGGCAGAAATTCGGCCTCTCGACGACGGGGCGCGAGGCGGCGATCCCTCACCCCGCGGGTGACGCGACCGAGCGTCCATCCTGGAGGCCGTGAAGGTGGGCGTAGAATCCACCCCGCCCGATCAGCTCGTCGTGGCTTCCCTCCTCGATGATGGTGCCCTGGTCGACGACCACGATTCGGTGTGCGCTCCGCACCGTGCTCAGGCGGTGCGCGATCAGGAAGACGGTGCGCCCTACACACATCTCGCTCATGTTCTGCTGAACAATGTGCTCAGATTCGTAGTCGAGCGCGCTCGTGGCCTCATCAAAGATCAGAATGCGGGGATCGACGATAAGCGCCCGCGCGATGGCAATCCGCTGTCGCTGGCCGCCCGACAGCGAGCAGCCGTGCTCGCCGACCACAGTGTCGTAGCCTTCGGGAAGAGCCGCGATGAAGTCGTGAGCTCCCGCGAGCCGCGCGGCGCGAGCGACGGCGTCCAGGGGCTGGCCAGGATCGGCCAGGGCGATATTGTCCCGCACGGAGCGATTGAAGAGAAAATTCTCCTGGAGCACGACCCCCACCTGACGACGGAGCCAGGTGGGATCGATCTGGGCCACGTCCATGCCGTCGATGAGGACACGGCCGCTCTCCGGCACATACAGTCTCTGAATGAGCTTGGCGATGGTGCTCTTGCCCGACCCCGATCGTCCCACGATGCCGATGACAGAGCCGGGCCGGGCCACGAATGACATGCGGCGGAGCGCCTCCGGGCGGTCCGGGCGATAGCGGAAAGTGACGCTCTCAAATGCCACGTGCCCTTGCAGGGCCGAGGCGGCGGGAGATGGACGGCTCGGCTCGGCAGGAGCGTTCAGCACGTCCGCCAGACGGTGAACGGATACGCCGGCCTGCTGGAACTCCTGCCACAGCTGGACGAGCCGGAGCACGGGTCCGGTTACCCGTCCCGCCAGCATATTGAACGCGATGAGTTCGCCCACGCTCAGCTCACCGCGCATTACGAGATAGGCTCCGGCCCAAAGAATGGCGATCAGGGAGACTTTGTTGAGAAACGACCCCAGCTGCCCCGCCACATTGCCAAGGTTGACGGCGCTCAGGCTCGCCCGCACGTAGGCGGCAAGCTGCTCCTCCCAGCGGCGCTGCATCTGGGGCTCGATGGATAGGGTCTTGACTGTCTGGATGCCATTCACCGCCTCCACCAGGAACGCATAGTTCTCGGCGCCTCGATTGAAGCGTTCGCTCAGCCGTGCGCGAAACATCGGGGTGGCCACGGCGAAGAGAACTGCGTACCCGGGCAATAGTCCAACGACGATCCACGCCAAGAACGGGCTGTAGATGAACATGACGCCCAGGAAGATTCCGGTGAAGAGAACATCGATGAGGAGGGTCACCGTGGAGCTCGTCAAGAATTGGCGGATATTTTCCAGCTCACGAATCCGCGCCACGGTGTCCCCCACTCGCCGCGCTTCGAAATACGCCATGGGAAGCGCGAGCAGATGGCTGAAGAGCCGGGCGCCCAGCTCGACATCGATGCGGCTCGATGTGTGATACAGGACATAGGCTCGGAGCCCCCCCAGAAGTGCTTCGAACACGGTGAGGGCCAGCATACCCACCGACAGCACGTGAAGGGTCGTGAGGCTGTTGTGGACCAGCACCTTGTCGATGACGACCTGCGTGAACAGCGGCGCCAGCATCGCGAAGATCTGGAGGAAGAACGAGGCGACGAGGACTTCGCCCAGAAAGCGTCGGTAACGAATGAGAGCAGGAAGGAACCATGCGAAGCCGAAGCGCCGGTCGGAAGAGGGATCGAGAGCGCGGCGGACCAGAAGGATCAGGCGACCCGACCACGCCTCCCCGAAGCTCGCGCGCGCGAGAACGGACGGTGCAGGCTCTCGAGGATCCTGCAGCACGATCTGGCCGTCGCGCACCTGCGCCAGCACCACGTAGTGGCCATCCTTCAGGAGCGCGATGGCGGGCATGGGAGTCGCGTCGAGCCTTTTCAACGAGCTCGAGAGGCGCCCCACCTTGAGGCCGAGGGACCTGGCTCCGCGAGAGATCTCCCTATCGCCGAATGGCGTACCCGGGGTGCCGAATAGGTGCCTCAACTGACCGGGGTCGGCGGGCCGGCCTAGACAGCGGGCTACCAGCACCAGAGAGAGAAGGCCGGTGTCCAGGTCCACGGAGGCACTTTCTCCCACGGGGACGTTCGTCCGCTGCCCACCCACCGTCTCCGCCGCCTAGGACGGGCGCTGCCAGTAGCCGGCCAGCACCGTCTCGACGTCCTGCGGTCGCTGATCGATGGCCTGATCCCACGTGAGACCGGTGGCGGCGGTGTAGCTCGCCATGGCCTGAATCAACAGATCAACCTGGTTGCTGAGCAGCTTGCTGCCCTCTCCAGTCTGAATGACTTCCGTCTGGTAGGCTTTTCCGTTGTACCACCCCTGCACCGTGACGGTATCGGTCGCCCCGTGAAGCGCAATGGCCAGGCTACTGGCCGCGCGGCCCAGGACGAGATCCAGTGGACGGACAGGCGCTCCGAAGAGCGTCAGGTCGTTGTTGCCGGGCGTGGAGTCATTTTCCGAGACGATATCCCGCCCCCAGCCGGGAGCAAATACGTAGGTGTCGTTGCCCGCCGCCCCGGTGAGGACGTTGGCGGCGCTATTGCCCGTGAGGACATTGTCGAGCGCGTTACCGGTACCACTGATGGCGGCACCACCGACCAACGTGAGATTCTCGACATTGGCGGGAAGCGTGTGGGTCACAAAGCTTCGTACGGTGTCGGTCCCATTGCCCGTTGATTCGATGATTACGTCGGCGAGATTGTCTACGATATATGTGTCGTCGCCGGCCTCGCCGTACATGGTGTCGGCGCCCGGCCCGCCGTCCAGCGTGTCGTCGCCGGCTCGGCCGAAGAGCACGTCATTGCCGGCGACCCCACTCAGATTGTCGGCCGTGGCGTAGCCGACGAGCGTGTCGGCTCCTGCTGTTCCGTTCAGCACCTTCTGCTTGATCGTGGCAGCAGCCCACGTAGTGCCGTCATCGAAACCGACCTGCTCGACCTGATTGTCGGGCCGATCCTGCCAGAACCAGTAGTAGGCGGTGAGCTGATCGGTGGTGCCGTTGATGGTGAGGACCAGATGATCGCCATTGCGAGCGAGGGAGACGTCGCGCGGCTGGACTCCCGCGCCCAGCTGAATGGTGTCGACCACTCCCGCCGTCGTATCGACATCCTGTATGGTGTCCTGGCCACTGCCTCGACCCAAGAGATATGTGTCGGCTCCTGGGCCGCCATCCAGCGAGTCATTGCCGGCCCCGCCGTCCAGGACGTCCGCGCCGGCGCCGCCGTTGAGATAGTCGTCGCCCGCCCCACCCAGCAAGGTATCGTTGCCTGCCTCGCCATAGAGCCGGTCCGCGCCATCACCTCCTCGCACGGTGTCGTCGCCGGCACGACCGAAGATGGTGTCGTTCCCGGCGAGACCATCGAGGGTATCGGCGGTCGGATATCCGATCAGGGTGTCGGCCCCGGCGGTCCCCGTCATCGCTTTCTGCTTGACCGTGGCGAGATCCCAGACCGTCCCATCCGCGAAGCGGATCTCCTCGACCTGGTTGTCAGGCCGATCCTGCCAGAACCAGTACCAAACGGTGAGCTGATCAGTGGTGCCATTGATCGTGAGGACCAGATGGTCTCCGTTGCGCCTGGCCGAGATGTCGCTTGGCGCGAGATCCGAGGCGACCTGAATCGCATCGATCATCCCGGGGGTCGCGTCCGTGTCCTGGATGGTGTCCTGACCGCTCCCGCGGCCGAAGAGATAGATGTCAGGCCCTGGGCCGCCTTCCGTCGAGTCGTTGCCCGGGCCTCCGTCGAGAAGGTCTGTACCGGGGCCGCCATTCAGGTAGTCGTCACCCGACTCGCCTTTGAGGGTGTCGTTGCCGTCACCCCCGTAGAGCTGATCGTTAGCGGAGCCGCCGAGCAAGATGTCATCTCCT
>QHSC01000148.1:9096-18757 GCA_003220345.1 Candidatus Rokuibacteriota bacterium
AGCGAGCGCCCAGACGGTACCGTCAGCAAACTCGATCGCCTCGACCTCATTGCCGGCACTGAATTGCCCGAATGCGTAGTACACGGTCAACTGGTCCGCGGTCCCGGTGACGGTGAGCACGAGATGATCGCCACTCCGTCTGATCGAGACATCACGCGCGCCGATGCCCGGCCCCAGACGAATGACGTCAGGGGCGCCCGACGTGTCGCCTATATCCTGAAGGGAATCCTGGCCGCTTCCCCGCCCGAAGAGATAGACGTCGCCGCCCCGGTTGCCCTGTAAGCTGTCGGAGCCCGGTCCTCCTTCCAGAACGTCGGCGCCATCTCCCCCGAACAGCTGATCGGCCCCCTCATCGCCTCGCAGGACATCATCACCTGCCCCGCCATTCAGTCGGTCATTGCCCGCCCCGGCCAGCAGCGTGTCGTCGCCCCCATCTCCGGAGAGCAGGTCGTCTCCGTCCGCGCCCTCCAGCCGGTCGCGGCCATTCTCCCCGTAGAGCTGGTCGTTGCCCGCTCCCCCGACGAGAACATCATCCCCGTCATGGCCCCACAGCGCATCGACGCCCTCGTCTCCATAGATGACATCGTTCCCCGCCCCGCCTCGCAGAACATCGTCCCCGGGTCCGCCACGCAACGCATCCGCGCCGGCCGTTCCTGACAGGACGTCACGCCCCGCCGTGCCCGTGATTGGGTTCCGCCCGAGCGAGTCGATGATCCACTCGAGGGTTGGATCCTGCGCAACCAACATGTCGCGAAATGCCCAGTAGTCGGGTGCCTGCTCGGCGCCAAATGCTCGGAGGCCACGCGCGAACTCGGCCAGGTCCGTCCGGGCCTTCACGGGATCAGTCGCGAGCCGATGCTGAAGCTCCGCGGCGGCGGCCGTCAGATCCCCCACGAGACCCTGCGCGTCGTTCCAAGTGAGCCCAACTCGCGCATAGAGATCGGAGAGGTGAGTCTGCGCCATGAGACCGGCGTACACGAGCTCTTTGAGATCAGTGAAGGCCTGCTGAAGTATGGGTGCCGACGTGTGATATGGATTGGTGGCGCCGGCGTAGCCCACATACCCTTGACCCATGAATGCCTCGAGCACGGCTACCTGCCGCGCATCCATGAGCGCGCCGCGGCTCGTGGGGTTGATGCCATCGCTTCCCGTCCACCGGAACAGTATCTGTTCCACCAGCACGCCGCGCTGAGCGGGGTCGGTCGAGGTCGCGAAGGATTGAACCAAGCCTTTCAACGTGCCGGCCGTATCGCGCACCATGGCCTGGTGCAGACTGTGCGCAGTCCCATATCCTCGGAAATCCGGGAGCATTGCGATATCGGCGGGGACATCGAGCGGTTGAGCCGCAATGGCGTGGAGGCGATCGACCTTGAACCACACGTCCTCGGCCGCTCCGGCGCTGCCATCGGCCCTCGTGAAGCTGCCGATCTGCTTGTGGGCATTGCCGTGGGCATCAATGGTCGACGAGTTGATGTAGGCCGTGTTGATGGCCGTGATGCCGAGATCGTCGAGGAAGGCAACCTCCTCCGGCGTGCTCATACCGTCGCCATTGCCGTCGCGCCAGACCCGGAGGCCGTACCACAGGAGATCATTGGCGTCGATTCGGCCGTCCACGTTGTCGTCCCACGAGGCCAGGGCAGCGAAGCCGTTGGCGGCAACGCCGCCGCTTCGCAGTGGCGTCTGGTTCCCGAACAGCTCCGATCCGTTGTCGATGCGGCCATTGCCATTTCCGTCCCAGACCAGGAGACCGTCGTCTGGCCCCGCCCAACCGCTCCGTTCCCTGGACCCGTCGCCCTCGTGATCGAAAGGCACGCCGTCCACCGTCGGCACTGTTTCCACGCCGTCCCGGTCGAGGTCGAGCACGATCGGCGAGATGATGACCTCCGCATCATTGAACTCCTTGCGGATGGCCACCATCCCGTCATCGACCCATGACCGCGGAACGACCATGGCAAGCGGCGTCGCCGGCTGGCCAGACGGCTCGGGAGATGGATCGAGCGAAGCGAGCTCGGACGGCAGCGGTTCCGCGCGCTCCAGCACCTCCTTCCATGACCACACGGTCCCGTCCCCGAACTGAATCAGCTCCATGGTGGAGTCGACGCCGTCGCCCCAACCGGGTACGCCATCCTCTATCCAGAGCGTACCTTCCCGATCGACAGGTCCCGCCCCGCCTAAGCGGAAGACAAGATCGTTGCCCGATTGGAAGACTTCCACCTGATCGGGGCTGATAGAGGGACTGAACTCGATTAGGTCCACCTCGTCCGCACTGGGCGTGAGGTCTTGGTCCCAGATCCAGTCATTACCCAACCCGTCGATCAGGTAACTGTCGCCACCGCTGCCACCGACCATCGCGTCGTCGCCGGGTCCACCGCCGAGAGCGTCATTGCCCGGCCCGCCCTCGAGGCGATCACTCCCCGGTCCTCCGAGCAGCCAGTCGTTCCCCGGCCCGCCATCCAGCCTGTCGTTTCCCGAACCGCCGACGAGCTGGTCGTTGTGTCCGGCGCCCAGAAGAACGTCCCCACCGTCGCCAGCCACGATGACGTCAGGTCGATCGCTTCCGGCGATCGCCTCGCTCGCCGGTCCGCCGATCTGAATCAACATGCCCCGATCGACGTTAGCCGACCGCCCATCTCTGAACGTCAAGGTCCCCGAGCCATCCGCCCTCTCGTCGATCATCGCGAGTTCATGTGCCCATCCCGAATTCAGAATGAGCCGTGCACCTCCGCCCACCAGCCCCCCGATGCTCTCAATCGAGCCCGGAGCGGCCAGGAGGCTGGGTGCGCCGTCTCGATTGAGCCCGACGAGCATCCCCTCCGTCCCACCCTCGGCCGGGACGGTCAGGAGGGAGGGAGAGGTCCCTGGGTCGCCACCAAGCAACACGTAAGCCTTCCCAAGTCGCTCCAGATCAATCTCCGCCGTCGGGTCGATCAATCTCTCAGTGGCATCCCGAAGACTGAGGAACGCATTCGACAGCGCCGACGCATTGTCGGCGGTATCCCGGGTGGGGTCGATCTGCAGAGGAGGCAAGGTTGCCGTCCAGGGAATCGTGTCCAGCTTCGCTTGGTACTCGTCGAGCGAATGGAAAGCCGCGATCGCGCCCGCCAGATACAGAGGCCGCGTCGGAAAAAGGATCGACGTCACCACATCCAGGAGCCGCCAGATCGGCCCCTGCTCTCCGATCTGGACCACTTGGCCGATTTGCGTCTTCAACGTCCCGACGGGATCCCCTGCATTGACAATGTTCAGGATGTAGGGTGAATAGCTGGATAGCGGCAAACGAAATCCTGCTTCTCCTGCAACATTCGCCGCACCGAGCGCGCCAAAGGCTACTCCGTACGCATTGCTGAATCCCTGATCAATCAGATACGGAATCGACAGCTGAACGCCAAAACCTCCCAGCGAATGCCCCGTGATGGCGATCTGAACATCCCTGGACTGGTCACGAGTGATGGCATCGAGAAAGCCCCGGAGTTGGTCGTTGTATCGTTGTGGAAAGGTGTTCCCCAACACCGCTCCATCCGTGTCGAGGGTACCGGCACCGTTGAACTGTGTTCCCGCTATTGCCACCGCGATACGCGTTGGATCTAAATTGTTCTGATAGGCGACCACCTTCAATCCAGATTCTAGGTCAAACGTTGAAGCGATAACGACCCAGCCCGCAGGAACCGGAGCCCCGCTATCGTATGCATGTGAATTGAGCCGAATCAGTTCTTTCGCATCGATAACGGTCGGTGAATAGCCCATTCAAGCCTCCTGCCTGAAATCTCAGCGCACTAGATGCTCGAAGCCCGTCATTTCCCAGATCGTAACGGCAGAACCACCAACAGCAGCAATACTTGTCCCATCGGGGCTCACCACCACGCGGTCAACACTGTGACGATGTTCGGTAAGCATCGCGACCGTTGTCCGACTATTGGCATCAAGAAGATAGACAGAGCCGCGGAGAGCCATCGCCAGATAGCGCGAATTCGGTGAAAAGGACAGTCCAGAGATCGTAAAAGGGATAGCCGGCTCTAGCGCTTGAATCAACTCTCCTGTTGTTGCCTTGAAGAACCCCAGACGTACTCCCTCCCCAACGGCAACCTGCTTGCCGTCAGGGCGAACTGCGAGGCTCGGAAATCCAAACTCAGTCCCTGTACGAAGACCAGGCCAGCGATCGACTACCCGGCCACTTGGCACCTCGTAGAGCAATATCTCCCTGCCGGTGCTCCCGACGAGGCGAACACTTTCCGGGCTGAATGCTATCCGTGCGGCACTAGGGGCGAGAGCCCCAGCACGTTGCCACACGGATCCATTTCGGGCGTAGAGTGCGAGCCCTCCCGTGTAACTCACCGCCAAGTATTTGCCGTTTGGCGCGAAAGCAATTGAACTGACTCCAAAAGTCTGAATCTCTCCGGTCTCATCGGCGAGATTTTGAAGCCACGTGCTGGATCTGCCATCCCAAACACTCACGACATACCGGTCCGCCCCCGTTGGCATGGGCTCATCTGGACCCGATCGAATCACTCCACGCGCGACAGCTAGGTAGAAACCGTCTGGGCTGTAGGCGAGGCCGTGAGTACCGCCCATCTGATCCGCCGGCCCAGGCAGTCGCTGACCGGTCCGCACGTCCCAGACGCTCATCCGCTTGTCCAACAGACCGCCGACGGCCAGGCGCCGGCTGTCGGGCGCCCAAGCCACAACGTTCGCATAGCCAGGCGCGTCGAGCGGAATCGTTCGCACTCCTTTGACCTTCACCGGTGCCTCCCTTGGCTTGATGCTCTCAGCCGCAGCCGGCCGTTCGACCTCGGCCCACCTGCGCCACAGTCCCGTCAACGGGTGCCCGACGACAAGGATCACAAGCAGAGCTCCCGCCGCCGCGGCCCGCCTAAGGAGATCAATCCAGTCGCGCCGAAGTGTCTGGGAGAGTATCCGTCTCTTGGAAGACTTCATGCGCGCAACCTAAGCCGCGGTGTGGGAGCCGTCAACGTGACATGTTTGATACGCATAGACGTCTCGCCCGGAGGATCGTCGTGTTCATGGTGAGAGCACGTGCATGCTAGCCGATGAGTGCTGGTTGAGACATAATCGGGCCCGGTCGGGCTGCCTGCGGCGCAGTCCAGCATCCATCGCAGCACTTGAAGAGGTAGCCCTAGCAAAGCACATGGCGCTGAGAACGATTCGCGCACTGCTCACGATGCTGCTCCTTGCCGGCTGCACCACCATGGTGGCGGATCCGGCGGAGACGGCCAAGTGGCAGATCCTCGCCAACCAGGCGACCGCGCATTTTCGGGTGGCCCCCGTCTCGGTGCAGCCGGTCGCGGGGCACAACAGTGCGTACCTCTGTCGCGAAGGTCAGATTCGCTTGGCGATCAGGGCGGGCTATGTCCGCTTTCGGCTCGCGCACGAGCTGGGCCATCACGTGCTGCATCATTGCGGCACCAGCTATGCGCAGGAGCTCGACGCGAACGTCGTCGCCATTCAGGCCCTGCAGCTCTGGGGATTGAGCGAGACGGATGCAGTGCGGGAGACGGTCGTCTTCCTTCTCGAGGTCAAGAAATTCCAGGGCAACGCCCAGCGGCCCGGCCACAACGTCTGCGGCGAGGCCGCGGCCCTGCTCCGTCGCTATCCATCGGTGCCCGACCCCAGGCTGCGCGGCGATCGCACCTGCGCCGAAGAGTTTGGAGGCGCGAAATCGTAGCAGCGGGGGGTTCTGCCTACGAAGGATCGCCCGAGCCAGGCGCCGTGCGCGTCGTGATGAGCTCCGCCATCTGAGCGATCGTTTCCGTCTGGATCAGGTCGCCGATGGACAGCTCCAAGCCGAAGGATCTCATCGTCCGGCCGAGAATCTGGGTCGCCCGCAACGAATCGCCGCCCAGGTCGAGAAACCGGTCGTTGATGCCGATCCTTCCCAGCTGGAGCACCTCCATCCAGATCGCCGTGAGGGTCGACTCAGTGTGGTCTCGTGGCGCCGCGTACGGCACCGGCAGCACCGGGCGGTCAACGCTGGGGACGGGCAAGGCGCGTCGGTTGACTTTGCCGTTGGGGAGCAGCGGGAAGTCTTCGAGGAACACGAAGCTCGACGGCATCATAAACTCCGGGAGCGTCCGGGCGAGGGCCCGGCGGAGCTCATCGATGGTGGCGATCTTTCCTGGCGCGGTGACGACATAGGCGACAAGTCGCTGCTCGCCGTGGCCGTCGGGCTGGGCATGCACGATCGCGGCCTTGACCGGCGCCAGCTTTGAAAGTGTGGCCTCGATCTCTCCCGTCTCGACCCGGTGGCCCCGGATCTTCACCTGGAAGTCCTTGCGCCCCAGATGCATCAAGCAACCATCGGGGCGCATCACGCCGAGGTCGCCGGTGAAATAGAGCCGCGCCTCTCCTCCGTCGGGATCCGGCAAGAAGGCCGCTTCCGTCAGCTGCGGCTGCCGCCAGTAGCCGACGGCCAGATACTTGCTCCGCACGACGATCTCCCCTGTCTCGTCAGGGCCCACCGGGCGGCCGTTCTCATCGAACAGGAGCACCTCTTTGTCCGCCACCGGGTAGCCCACGGGGATCTTGCCGTCGCCGCGGTGCCACTCGTGGCCGATGAAGTGCCGCCGGATGCTGAAGGTCTCCGTCGGGCCCATGACGTGCATGAGCACGCACGGCGGGGGAAAGTGGCGCTTGAACTTCTGGACGTCGTTGCTGTTGATGGCTTCGCCGCCCAGACGTAGCACCCGCACGCTGGGAAACGTCGCGTCGCCCGGCAGCGTGTCGACGAAGGCACGGAACGTCGTGGCCAGGGTGTGGATCATGCTGATCTCATTCCCCCGAACCCATGCCCCCAAGGGCATGAGGCCTTGCCCCGGAAGGTCGTAGGGAAAGACGGCCGCCCCGTTCATGAGGGCGCCGTACAGATTCCGGATGGAATTGGCGAAGCTGAATGAATGCCAGACCGCCAGGCGGTCCTCGGGACCGATACCCGCGTCGCTGGTGTAGTTGCGCACTTCAACGAGCACATTGCGGTGGTTGTGAAGCACGCCCTTGGGATGTCCCGTGGACCCCGACGTGTAGAGGAGGAAGGCAGGCGTCTTGCCCCCCACGGCACTATCCGGGTTCACCACCGCGGCGCTCGGGCTGATCTCGTCGCAATTGACGACTTCTGGGCCTCGCTGCGCCACCTGGTGAGCGAGGGCGACATGCCTCGTATCCGTCAGGAGCAGAGGGGCCTGGCAATCCTCCAGCATGTACGCGGTTCGTGGCTGCGGATACGACGGGTCCAGGGCGACATAGATCTTCCCGGCCTTGAGCACCCCCAGGATCGCCGCGACGATCGCCGTGCCCGGCTGAAAGAGAAGGGCCACGGTTGTCCCACCACTGCCGAGCCGGGCAAGGAGAAGGTGCGCAATGCGATTGGCGGCCTGGTTCAGCTCCCCGTAGGTGAGACGACTATCGCCGCTGACCACAGCGATACGGTCAGGATGCCGAGCGGCGTGCCCTTCAAACAGCGAGGCAAGCGAGGCTCCCTCGTCGTCAAAGGCGGCACGTGCTGCCGCATCCATGGCCGTCATTCGCGGTCCTCCTCCGCACCCTCGTCGGATTGCTTCGCCCGAAGATCCCGATCGAGATGGCTGAGGGCTGAGTACAGGATCTCGTTGATCGGCGCTCGCTTCCCGGACTGCTGGAGAATTCTTACCACGGCGCCGTTCAGCGCCTCGTGCTCGAGCGCCTTCCCCGCCTCGAGGTCCTGGAGCATGGAGGGCTTGACGTTTCGCAGAGCAATGGACGACGTCAGGACTTCTTGCGCCGTCGAGGGGGGCAGGTCAATGCCCCGGCACCGCGCCGCCTCCCGAACTTCGTCGACGCAGCCCCTGACCAGCGCCTCGAGAGAGGCTGAATCCAGGATGTCGCCGACCGTCATGTGGAGCAAACACGACAGCGCGCAAAACGGCGCGTTCCACGCCAGCTTTTTCCAGAGCACCTCCTGGATGTCCGAGCTGACGTCGCACGAGATTCTTGCCTGAGCCAGGATCGAGTGGACGGCGCGGACATGGTCTTGGGCACCCGCGTGCAGGGACCCAAGGACGATCCGGCCCCCGCCACTGTGCTCTATCACTCCCGGCGCAGAGATCCGAGCGGCGATATACGCCACGCCGGCCAGACTTCGGTCACCACCCCAGAGCCGCGCGACCTTGTCCGCATTGTCCACGCCATTCTGAAGGGACAAGACCGCGGTTTCTCGGCCCATGAAGGGCGCCAGAGACCTCGCCGCCTCTTCGGTGTCGTGAGACTTGACGGCAAGGAGGACCAGGTCAACAGGGGCAACCTGATCCGAGCTGGAGATGAACGGCGCATGTATTTCCAGGTCTTCCTGAATGCTTCTTATCCTCAGGCCATGCTTCTGCATCGCCTTCAGGTGCTCGCCGCGGGCGATGAAGGTCACATCCATGCCGGAGGCCGCCATTCGAGCCCCGAAATACCCCCCGACGGCGCCTGCCCCCATCACCGCGACTCGCATGTTCCCTTTCCGCTGTCGTGCTCAGTCATGGCCTGTCTCGCCCGAGGGTCCTCTCTCGGGGCTTGGAGCGCGCGCCTCTCCCGGCGGCCACTGCCAGCAGGCGAGGCGCGCTGGCCCGTCGGTGGCCAGGGCGCCCGCATAGCCCTCGCCGGGCGCCAGCGCAAAGAGCTGCCAGCGCGCCGCCGCCGCCGGCTCGTCCCGGGTTGCCAGCAGGGCCGCCGGACGACCGGGCGCCAGCGCGACCTCGAAGCGGTCGAGGTCCAGCGCGATGCCCGAGCCGCGGGCCTTGATGTAGGCCTCCTTGCGGGTCCAGCAGGCGAAGAACGCCTCCACCCGCTCGTCCGGCGGCAGCGCCTCCAGCGCCGCCACCTCGCCCGGCGCGAAGAAGCGCCGCGCCACCTCGTCCGTGGTGAATTCGGGGCGGACGGCCTCCACGTCCACGCCGACCGCGCGCGCACGGGTCACGGCGCAGAGCGCGAGATCGCCCGAGTGGGAGACGTTGAAGTCGAGCCCGGCGCGGGCGGCCGCCCCGTCCAGGGCCGGCTTGCCGTGCGGCCCGACGCGGAAGGTCAGGGACGCGGCGGGGACGCCGACGTAGCCGGCGAGCACGGCGCGCACGGCGCCCCGCGCGGCAGTCCAGCGCCGCCGATCGCGCTCGAAGTGAAAGCGCGCGGCGCGCTCGCGCTCGTCGGGCGAGAGCGCCGCCGCTCGCTCGGCCTGCTCCGCGTCCGGCACGGCGAGGGCGATGCGCCAGACGTGCACGCACGCCGCGTCGAGGCGAGGTGGCCCCAGCGGCGCCGGCGACCACAGGGAAGATGCAGAAGACGGAAGCGCCACGGGCGTCACGAGGCGGGTGCCGCGCGCGGCCGACCGGCGAGGCAGGCGCGCAGCCGCTTCGCGACCTGCGGGCCGTGCTCCGTGATCGACGTCAGGTACGCGCCCGGGACCGTGTAGACGTCGACGTGATCGGCGACCAGCGGCCACCACAGATCACGCCGGGGGCTGGGCCGCTGCTCGGGGACGAGCACCGCGACCGATCCCGCATAGCGGCCGGGCACGTGGCAGCGCGTGACCCGGCGAAACGCGACGACCCGTTCGCTGTCCTGCCAGGTGGGGACGCTCGCGGCGAGATCGAGATCTTCGCCCCCGTGCCCGCGGGCGGCGGCGTCGCCCGGCGTGGGG
>QHSC01000386.1 GCA_003220345.1 Candidatus Rokuibacteriota bacterium
GCCGACGCGAGCGGCGTCGCCTCCGAGCTCGCCCGCGTGGGAGCGGAGCCATCGGTACGCGGCAAAGCAATCGTCCACCGCGGCAGGGAACTTGTGCTCGGGAGCCAGCCGATAGTCGATGGCGACGATGAGGGCGCCGGCGCGCGAGGCCAGCCGCGCGCAAAGTCCGTGATGTGTCTCCAGGTCTCCCTGCACCCAGCCGCCACCGTGGAAGTAGGCGACCACCGGACGGGGTGACGCCGACGGTCCTGCCGGGTCGTAGACTCTGGCCCCGATCGGGCCCGCCGGTCCAGGGATGCGGATGTCCTCGACCCGCGGGAGTGCCGGCGCCGGCACGTCCATGATGCTCACCATGGTTCGGAGCTGCTGGCGAAGCTCGGGCAAGGGCGGGTAATAGCCGGGCACGCGGATCGACTTGACGAATTCGCCCACGATCTGGGCCTTCGAATCCATGATGCGTCCGCCGCGTGTGATCCGATGGCCGTCCAGGAAGCGAAGCGCTTCTTCCTCGCTCAGCATCGTGTGCGCCAGCTCCAGCGTGACTGCTGCCGCCTGCCGATCGCTCATGGGATCCTCCGTCTCATTCGTGGACGCCGGTTCGCGGAGACCTCCGCCCGTGCCAAGTGTAGCCTATGCCACCCGGATGTGATCGGGCGGCCGCGACCGGCCGGACGCATGGTATCGTACCTGGCACTTCCATCTTCTCCGGAGGTCCATGATGACTCGGCGCGCTCGAATGTCGGTGATCCTCGTGTGCCTGGCGGCCATGCTCGGGACGGCTGGCGCGACCTCTGCCCAGGACAAGCCGCGCTACGGGGGCGAGCTGGTCTTCGTGGTCGCGGCCGAGCCGCCGAGCTATGACGCGCACCGGGAGGAGACCTTCGGGATGCTCCATCCCGCCGCGCCCCACTACAGCACGCTGCTGCGGGTCGATCCCTTCGACAAGACGGGCACCAAGTTCGTCGGCGACCTCGCCGAGTCGTGGACCGTTTCCGCGGACAAGCGCACCTACACCTTCAAGCTGCGCCAGGGCGTGAAGTTCCACGACGGCAGCGTGATGACCTCCAGGGACGTCAAGGCCTCCTACGATCGCATCATCAATCCACCGCCCACCGTCGTCTCGAGCCGCCAGGCCCAGTACAAGAACGTGGAGGCCGTGGAAGCGCTCGCGTCCGACACCATCGTCTTCCGGCTCAAGTACCCGGAGGCCTCGTTCACGGCCGGCCTGGCCTCGCCGTGGAACTGGATCTACAAGGCCGACATCCTGGCCAAGGACCAGCACTGGTACGAGAAGAACGTGATGGGCACGGGGCCCTTCAAGTTCGTGGAGTACGTGCACGGCTCGCACTGGCTCGGCAAGAAGAACCCGGACTACTGGGACAAGGGCAAGCCCTACCTCGACGGCTACCGGGCCATCTTCATCCCGGATGCCGCGGCGCAGGTCTCGGCCATCCGTGGCGAGCGGGCCATGATCCAGTTCCGCGGCTTCAGCCCGCAGCAGCGCGATTCCCTCGTGGCGGCGCTCGGCAACAAGCTCACCGTCCAGGAGAGCCCGTGGAACTGCTCGATCCAGGTCGCCCTGAACCAGCAGAAGAGGCCCTTCGAAGACCGGCGCGTGCGACGGGCCCTGACCCTGGCGCTCGACCGCTGGTCAGGCTCGAAGGCCCTCTCGCGCATCGCCGTCGTGAAGGAGGTGGCGGGCATCCAGGTGCCGGGGACGCCGTGGGCGAGCCCCACGGAAGAGCTCGTGAAGCTGGCGGGCTACGGCACCGACATCAACGCCTCGCGGGCGGAGGCGAGGCGCCTGCTGAAAGAGGCGGGCTACGAGAACCTGTCCTTCACGCTGCTCAATCGCGGCGTGCCCATGCCGTACGAGCCCGTGGGCATCTGGCTCATCGATCAGTGGCGCCAGATCGGCCTCAACATCAAGCAGGTGGTGCTCGAGTCGGCCTCCTGGCTGCAGGCCCAGAAGAACGGTGACTTCGAGGTGTCCACCAATGCCCCGTGCAACACCATCGTCGAGCCCGACCTGGACCTGCACTGGTTCCTGACCACGTCACCCGTGAACTTCAGCAAGCACAAGGACACGGTGATGGACGACCTCTACACGAAGCAGTCCCGCGCCACCGATCCGGAAGAGCGGCGGAAGCTGCTCCGCGCCTTCCAGAAGCGCCTCTACGACGAAGAGGTGCACTACATCCACACCTTCCAGTGGCACCGGATCGTCCCTCACCTCAGCAAGGTGCGCGGCTGGACGATCACGCCCAGCCACTACCTGAACAACCA
>QHSC01000415.1 GCA_003220345.1 Candidatus Rokuibacteriota bacterium
GGCAGGAGAGGGCCTAACATCGACCCTACACCGAGAATAAGGCTTTTATCCGCACTGGGGTCAGCCAGTGAAGGTGAAGCCTCCTCATTCCGATGTCTTTGTCCTTGTCGCTCGAACACGTACATTGCCGTCCAATTCAACCTTCGAATTGGATGGCACGGTACGGTTGACGCGCGCCTGCGCGACCAGATACATTCTCCGCACCGTGCTCCCGTACCTCGCGCGGCGCGTGGCGTTCTCACGAATCTTGGCAAGTACCAAGACTCGAAGCACCTTCACTTTCATGTGAACGCCGGTGAACCACTGCGCTGAACCGGACTCTGCCTCCCTCACACGCCATACCGCGAGCAGACCCTATTTCACGGTCACGCTCTTGGCGAGGTTGCGGGGCTTGTCGGGGTCGTGGCCGCGGAGGAGGGCAAGGTAGTAGCCGAGGACCTGGCCGGGAACGGCGTTGACGATGGCGGTGGCGGGGCCAAGGTCGGCGACGGCGATGTGATAGTCGAAGGCCTCGTGGGGCTCGGGCGAGACGCCGATCAGCATGTCGCCCCGCGCCTTCACCTGCATGGCGCCCGCGAGGATGTCGTCATGGGTCTCGTCGCGGGGAGCGAGGACGAGGCACGGGGTGCCCGGCTCGATCAGCGCGATGACGCCGTGCTTGAGCTCGCCGCCCGCGAAGCCCTCGGCGTGGACGTAGCTCACCTCCTTCACCTTCAAGGCCGTCTCGAGCGCCAGGGGGTAGCTCGGGCCGCGCCCGATGACGAAGAGATGGTCGCGCGTAGAGATCTCGTCGGCGATGCGGCGGATCAGATCGCGCCGGTCGCCAGCGAGGAGCCGCTCGATCTCGTCGGCGGCGTTAATGATGCACGCGCATCCCACGTCGCCTTGTCGCGCCAGCTCATAGGCGGTCAGCATCAAGATGGCGAGCTTCGCCGCGAAGGTCTTAGTCGAGAGGACGCAGCGCTCGGGACCGGCCATGAGCGGCACGGCATGATCCGCGAAGCGCCACAGCGTGGAGCCCTCGACGTTCACGACGGCGGCGATCGAGGCACCACGCCCTCGGGCGGCACGGACCGCGTCGATCACGTCGATCGTCTCCCCGCTCTGGGAGAGGGCGACGACCAGCGATCCACGGGTCACGAAGTCCTGGAGGTACTGAAACTCCGATGCCGTCGCGAACGTCACGCGATGCCCCGCGATGCGGGCCAGGAGATACTGCCCGGCGAGCGCGGCGTGGCCTGCCGTCCCGCACCCGATGACGAAGACGTCGCGGGCCTGGCCGATCAGCGCGGCGAGCTGGCGCGCATGGTGACGGGAGGTGGCGGCGATGCGGCGCAGGGTCGCCGGCTGCTCGTGGATCTCCTTGGTCATGTAGTCGGGATACCCGGCCAGCTCGGTGGCCGCGCGATCCCAGGGGATCTCGGCGATCTCCGGGGCGAGCTCGCAGCCGGTCTCGACGTCGAAAAGCCGGCCGGAGCCGCGTGTCACGAGCACGGCCTGGCCGTCGTCGAGGAAGGTGACGCGGCGCGTGTGGTCGAGCAGCGCACTGTAGTCGGATGCGAGCATGGTGGCTCCCTCGCCCCAGCCGACGATGAGCGGGGAGCCGCTCTTGGCGGCCGCGATCTGGCCAGTCCGGACGTCCAGGACCGCGATAGCGTTGAGGCCTTTGAGCTGCCGGAAGGCGGCGATGGTCGCCTTCAGAAGCTGCTCAGGGCCGTCGGGCGCTTGTGCGAGGCACGCTTCGAGGACGTGCGTGATGACCTCGGTGTCGGTGTCCGAGCGGAATCGGTGTCCGCTTCGCGTGAGCGGATCCCGGAGCTCACGGTAGTTCGCAACGATTCCGTTGTGAACGAGGGCCAGCCGCCCCGCACAGTCCACGTGCGGATGCGCGTTGGGCTGAGTGACGCCCCCGTGCGTCGCCCAGCGGGTGTGACCGAGCCCAACGGTGCTCGGAGGGAGCGCCGCGGTCGCCTCACCGATCTTGCCTGTCTGCTTCTGCAGGACCACTCGACGATCGTGCGCCACCGCCACGCCCCACGAATCGTAACCCCGATACTCGAGCTGCTTGAGCGCGCGCAGGACGAGACCAGCCGCATCGAGATCTGTCCCCACATAGCCAAAAATGCCGCACATGAGGCTCCTCCTTGTTCCCGGACGCGCGTCGACAGGATTCGGCGCGGTGCAAGCGGGATGCTTGCGTTCCGAGCCGCGCGTGGACCAGAAGGTAAGGAGGGAGTGGGTAGACGGGTCGGGTTGACCCGTCAGCACGCTGGGGGGCCTTTGGCAGCGCGTCACCGCGCTGGTTTGCTCCGCCCATCACGACCGTGCCGGCCGAGGGACTATCCGCCGAGTGGTTCGATCAGTCCCTGCCTCGTCATCCGCTCCAGCGAGAGCGGACCTGGCGCTTGTCTTACGCGACCCTCGCTACCCCGTTCGAATCTCTGTCGCGCATCACCCCTTCGGGAACGTATAGTTGACGTGAGGGTATCATTGCGCTTTGGTCGAAGCAATCTCAACTCGCGCCGCTCCATCCGGTGAGACGCTGCTCCCTAGCCTTCG
>QHSC01000149.1 GCA_003220345.1 Candidatus Rokuibacteriota bacterium
GCTCCCTTCGCGGACATGGCGGGCAACCTGACCTTCCTCACCGAGGTGCTCTTCGGCGGCGTCGCGGCGGGGCTCATGTACTCCCTGGTCGCCCTGGGGTTCGTCCTCATCTTCAAGGCCTCGGGCGTGTTCAACTTCGCCCAGGGCGTCATGGTGCTCTTCTCGGCTCTCACGCTGGTGGGGCTCATGGAGAAGGGCGTGCCGGTGCCCCTGGCCCTCGGGCTGACCTTCCTGACCATGGTCGCGCTGGCCTTCGCCATCGAACGGATCGTGCTCCGTCCGCTCGTGAACCAGCCGCAGATTATCCTGTTCATGGCGACCATCGGGCTCAACTTCTTCCTCGAGGGCTTTGGCGAGATGGCCTGGGGCGCCAATGTGAAGAAGCTCGACATCGGCATCCCCGACACCTCGTTCATCGTGCGCGGGGTGCAGGTGAACCGGCTCGAGCTGACGGCGGCGCTGACGGCGGCGGTTCTCGTCGGCATCCTCGCCGTCTTCTTCCAGCGGACCAAGATCGGCCGCGCCCTGCGCGCGGTGGCCGACGACCATGAGGCCGCCCTCAGTATCGGCATCCCGCTCAAGACCATCTGGGTGGTGGTCTGGTCGGTGGCGGGGCTGGTCGCTCTTGTCGCGGGCATCATGTGGGGGGCGAAGAGCGGCGTGCAGTTCAGCCTCTCTCTCATCGCCCTCAAGTCGCTGCCCGTGCTCATCCTGGGCGGCTTTACCTCGGTGCCGGGGGCCATCGCGGGCGGCCTCATCATCGGCGTGGGCGAGAAGCTCGGCGAGGTGTACTGGGGGCCGCTCGTGGGTGGGGCCATCGAGAACTGGTTCGCCTATGTCCTGGCCCTGGCCTTCCTCTTGGTTCGCCCGCAGGGACTGTTCGGGGAAAGGATCATCGAAAGGGTCTGAACGGGTGATCTACCGCGAGACGGGACAGTTCAAGAGCAGCTACGCCAGCGACCAGGCGATCTTTCCCATCGTCCAGGATCGCGTGCTCGTGCTGCTCGGCATTGCCGCGGCCTTCGTGGTGCCCCCGCTCCTGGCCAACGAGTACTGGCTGCAGGCCGTCCTCATCCCGCTCTTGATCTACGCGCTGGCCGCTATAGGACTGAACCTGCTTACGGGCTACGCGGGGCAGGTGTCGCTCGGCACGGGCGGCTTCATGGCCGTCGGGGCGTACTCCGCTTTCAAGTTCGCCACGAGCTTCCCCCAGCTCGATATCATCCTCGTCTTCCTCCTCTCCGGCCTCATGGCGGCCGCCGTCGGCCTCGTCTTCGGCGTGCCCAGCCTCCGGATCAAGGGCTTCTATCTGGCCGTGGCCACGCTGGCCGCCCAGTTCTTCCTGGTCTGGCTCTTCAACAAGGTCCCGTGGTTCGTCAACTACGCTGCCTCGGGCACCATCACCGCGCCTCCGCGTTCGCTGCTCGGGGTGATGGTGACCGGACCCGAGGCCTCGGCGGGGGCGCGCTACGTGGTGGCCCTGGGACTCGTGGCCGTCTTCGCCCTCGTGGCCAAGAACCTGGTGCGGGGGCGCGTGGGACGCTCGTGGATGGCCATCCGCGATCGGGACATTGCCGCCGAGATCATCGGGGTGCGGCCCCTGCGCACCAAGCTCTTGGCCTTCGGCATCAGCTCCTTCTACTGCGGGGTGGCCGGGGCGGAGTTCGTGTTCCTCTACCTGGGCAGCGCGGAGACGCTCGCCTTCGACATCAACCTGTCTTTCCTGGTGCTGTTCATGGTCATCATTGGCGGACTGGGCAGCGTGCTCGGGTCCTTCCTCGGCGCGGGCTTTATCGTCCTCGTGCCGATCTTCCTGACCAATGTTCCCCACTTGATCGGGCTGTCGCTGCCGGTGGCCCTGCAAAAGCAGATGGAGCTGATGGTCTTCGGCGCCTTGATCATCTTCTTCCTGATCGTCGAGCCGAACGGGCTCGCGCGGCTGTGGCAGATCACGAAGGAGAAGCTTCGGTTATGGCCGTTTCCCCACTAGCGCAAAGGAGCGTGAGTATGCCCAGAGCAAGAACGGCGTTGATCGGCCTGCTGGCCTTGGCGGTCATGCTCGGGCCCTTGGCCTCCGTCGTGCCCGCGCAGCAGGCGCAGGGCATCTTCGTTCCGCTGCTGGTCTACCGGACTGGTCCGTTTGCGCCGAGCGGGATCCCCATCGCCAATGGGTTCGTGGATTACTTCACGCTCGTCAACGAGCGGGACGGCGGCATCAACGGCGTCAAGCTCGTCTGGGAGGAGTGCGAGACCCAGTACGACACCAAGCAGGGCGTCGAGTGCTACGAGCGGCTGAAGGCGAGGAACCCCGTGCTGGTCAACCCGTACAGCACGGGCATCACGTACCAGCTGATCCCCAAGGCTGCGGTGGACAAAGTCGTCGTCTTCTCCATGGGCTACGGCATGACCGCCGCCGCCGATGGGCGCTGGTTCCCCTGGGTTTTCAGCTTTCCGACGACCTACTGGAGCCAGGCGTCCGCCGTCATTCGCTACATCGGCCAGCAAGAGGGTGGTCTCGACAAGCTCAAGGGCAAGAAGATCGCCCACATCTATCACAACAGCCCCTACGGTAGGGAAGCCAACCCCACGCTCGAGGATCTGGCCAAGAAGTACGCCTTCGAGCTGACGCTGCTTGCCGTGGACAGTCCCGGCCAGGAGCAGAAGGCGACGTGGCTCCAGGTCCGCCGGCTCAATCCCGACTGGATCTTCATGTCGGGCTGGGGCGTGATGAACCAGGTCGCGGTCAAGGAAGCCGCGTCCGTCGGCTTCAGGATGGACCATCTCATCGGCAACTGGTGGTCGGCGAGCGACGCTGACGTGGTTCCCGCCGGTGACGGCGCCAAGGCCTACAAGGGCGCGACCTTCCATGCTCCGGGCACGAACTTCAAGGTCTTCCAGGACATCGTCAAGCACGTCTACGACAAGGGTAAGGGCGCCGGAAAGAAAGAGGACATGGGCGCGCCTCTTTACAACCGCGGCGTCGCCAACGCCATGTTCTCCGTCGAGGCCATCCGCACCGCGATGGGGAAATACGGCAACAAGGTGCTCACGGGCGAGCAGGTTCGGTGGGGGTTCGAGAACTTCAACCTGACGGAACAGCGGCTCGACCAGCTCGGCATGAAGGGCTTCACGAGGCCGATCAAGGTCTCCTGCGAAGACCACGAGGGCAATGGTCCCGTGCTGATCCAGCAGTGGAACGGCCAGAAGTGGCAGGTCGTCTCCGAGTGGGTCCAGCCGATGCGGGACGTGGTGCGCCCGAAGATCGAGGCGGCCGCCATCGAGGAGGGGAAGAAGCTCGACTACACGCAGCGCGACTGCCAGAAGGAGATGTCATCAGGGCCCGCGCCTGCACAAAAGAAGCGATGAAACCTCACGTGGCGCAACGATCGGAACGGGGAACAGTGCAGAGAACGAGATGAGAAATCCGTGAGCGACACGCGACCGCCGCTGCTCTCGGTCAACAACATCGAGGTGATCTATGATCACGTCATCCTCGTGTTGAAGGGGGTGTCGCTCGCCGTCCCCGAGGGACGCATCGTCGCCCTCCTCGGGGCCAACGGGGCCGGCAAGAGCACCACCCTCAAGGCCATCTCGGGACTGCTGCGGACGGAGAGGGGAGACGTGAGCAAGGGCAGCATCGAGTTTCTCGGGGAGCCCATCAAGCGAAAAGACCCGTCGGAGGTCGTCCGGCGGGGCATCGTGCAGGTGATGGAAGGCCGGCACGTCTTCGAGCACCTGACCGTGGAGGAGAACCTCTTGACGGGCGCCTACACGCGTGACGGGCGCTCGCTCAAGCGGGATCTCGAGAGGGTGTACCAGTACTTCCCGCGCCTCCGCGAGCGGCGCGGAGTCCGGGCGGGCTACGTCTCCGGAGGCGAGCAGCAGATGGTGGCCATCGGGCGGGCCCTCATGGCCCACCCCAAGCTCATGCTCCTGGACGAGCCGTCCATGGGCCTCGCCCCCATGCTCGTGCAGGAGATCTTCGAGATCGTGAGCCGCTTGAACCACGAGGAGGGCGTGGCCGTGCTCCTCGCCGAGCAGAACGCGTCCATCGCCCTCCGCTTTGCCGACTACGCGTACGTGATGGAGAACGGCCGGGTCGTGCTCGACGGCGATCGGAAGACCATCAGCGAGAACGAGGACATCAAGGAGTTCTACCTGGGCCTCTCGGGCGTGGGGCAGCGCAAGAGCTACCGGAACGTCAAGCACTACAAGCGTCGCAAGCGGTGGCTGTCGTGAGCGACCAGCTCAGCATCGCCGAGGTGTCCAAGTCGTTCGGAGGCGTCTAGGCCGTGACCCGCGTGAGCCTGGACGTGCGGCAGGGCGAGATCATCCATCCGGACTCGGGGCGCATCCTCCTCGAGGGGGCCGACATCACCCACGACAAGCCGAGCCACGTGGCCGAGCTGGGCGTGGCGCGCACCTTCCAGAACATCGCGCTGTTCCGCGGGATGACCGTGCTCGACAACCTCATGCTGGGTCGACACGTCCGAATGAAGTCGGGTGTCCTCGCGTCCTTCATCTACTGGGGGATGGCCCAGCGGGAGGAAGTTGCCCACCGGCGCCGGGTCGAGGACATCATCGACTTCCTGAAGATCCAGGACCTGCGCCGCCGCCCCTGCGGCTCCCTGGCCTACGGGCTGCAGAAGCGCGTGGAGCTCGGGCGTGCCCTCGCCCTCGACCCCAAGGTCCTGCTCCTGGACGAGCCCATGGGAGGGTGCAACCACGAGGAGAAGGAAGACATGGCCCGCTTCGTCCTCGACGTCAATCAGGAATGGGGCACGACCATCATCTTGATCGAGCACGACATGGGAGTGGTCATGGACATCTCGGACCGGGTGGCCGTGCTCGACATGGGCCAGAAGATCGCCGAGGGCACTCCGGACGACGTCCGGGCCAACCCCCAGGTCATCAAGGCCTATCTCGGAGACACCAAGGGCGCAACCACTGGAGGGCAACGTGGCTGACCTGACGACGCTTCCCCGCCTGCTTCAGCGCAATGCACGGGACCTGGGAGACCGTCCGGCCATCCGTGAGAAGGACCGCGGAATCTGGCAGTCCTGGACGTGGCGCGAGTATCAGGAGCAGGTGCGGGATTTCGCGCTCGGTCTGGTCGCGCTCGGGTTCGCCCGCGGCGACCGGCTCTCCGTGATCGGCGACAACCGGCCGCGCCTGTACTGGGCCCAGGTCGCCGCCCAGTGCCTGGGCGGCGTGCCCGTGCCCGTCTACCAGGACTCCATCGCCAAGGAGCTCGCCTACGTCTGGAACCACGCGGAGGTGAGCGTGATCGTGGCCGAGGACCAGGAGCAGGTCGACAAGATCGTCGCCCTAAAGGCCGAGCTGCCCGCCCTGCGCCTCGTGATCTACGACGACCCGCGCGGCTTGAGCGGGTCCAAGCAGGAGTGGCTCAAGTCCTACCAAGATGTCCAGGAGCTGGGGCGGAAGTTCGGCGCCGAGCATCCCGGCTACTTCGAAACCGAGATCGACAAGGGCAAACCCGAGGACGTCGCCATCATCTCGTACACCTCCGGCACCACGGGCAACCCCAAGGGCGCCATGCTCACCCACGCGAACGCCATCGGCGTGGCGGAGATCTTCTGCCGGGAGGCCCGGGTGGTGCCGGATGACACGTCGCTGGCGTACTTGCCCATGGCGTGGGCGGGGGACTCCGTCTACACACTCTTCGCCAGCCTCATGGTCGGCTTCTGCGCAAACTGCCCCGAGAGCCCGGAGACGGTGCAGCGAGACCTGAGAGAGCTGGGGCCCTCGACGATCCTGGCGCCCCCGCGAATCTGGGAGAACATGCTCACGGGGCTCCAAGTGCGGGCGGCCGATGCCACTCCGCTCAAGCGCCGGACCTTCGAATACTTTCGCTCGGCCGCCGAGCGCGCCGAGATCCTGCGCTCGGAGGGCAAGGCCGTGCCGGCGGGCCTGCGCTTGGCCACCGCCCTCGGCGAGTTCTTCGTCTACGGCCCCGTGCGCGACCAGCTCGGCCTCCGGCAGGCGAAGTGGGCGCTCACCGGGGGCGCGCCCCTCGGGCCCGACACCTTCCGATTCTTTCGCTCCATCGGGGTCAACCTCAAGCAGGTGTACGGATCGACGGAGACGAGCGGGCTCGTGTCCCTGCAGCCGGACGCCGAGGCGAATCCCACGAGCGCCGGGCGCCCCGTCCCGGGCGTCGAGATCAAGATCGCCGAGCGCGGCGAGGTGCTCGTGCGTGGACGCGCGATCTTCAAGGGCTACCTCAAGAACGAGGAGGCGACCCGCGAGGTCATCGACCCCGACGGCTGGTTCCACACCGGGGACGCCGGCTTCATCGATCCGCGTGGCCATCTCGTGATCATCGACCGCTCCAAGGACGTGGGCGCCCTCGCCGACGGCACGCCCTTCGCGCCGCAATTCTTCGAGAACAAGCTCAAGTACAGCCCGTTCATCCGCGAGGCCGTCGCCTTCGGCCATGAGCGTCACTTCGTGGCCGCCATGATCGCCATCGACCTCAACACGGTGGGCAACTGGGCCGAGCGGCGGGGGCTGACCTACACGAGCTACATGGACCTGTCCCAGAAGACCGAGGTGCGGGAACTCATCGCAGAGGAGATCAGGAAGGGGAATCAGACGCTTCCCGACTCCACGAAGATCCGGCGCTTCCTTCTCCTGAACAAGGACCTGGAAGCCGACGACGCCGAGATGACACGCACCCGCAAGGTACGGCGGCGTTTCGTCGCCGAGAAATACGCGACGGTCATCGACACGTTCTACTCCGGCGGGAACGAGGTGGACCTGACCACGGCCATCACCTACGAGGACGGCCGGCAGGCGGTCATCCAGTCGAAGGTCCGGATCGAGGACGTGGAAGGGACGCCCGCTCATGTCTGACACCCTCGGCTTCTTCTTCCTGCTCATGTCGAACGGGGTGCTGATCGGGCTCATGTACTCGCTCATCGCGCTCGGCTTCGTGCTCGTCTACAAGGCGACCGACGCCGTCAACTTCGCTCAGGGCGAGTTCGTGATGATCGCGGGGCTGGCGGTGGCCCTGAGCCTCAGCGCGGCCGGCGCGCCCTTGTGGGTGGCCATCCTCATCGGGCTCGCCTCGATCCTGCGCGGGGTGGGCCCGACCTTCTTCGGCGCGGGCACCAAGACACTGCCTTTGCCCATCAGCGACGAGCCGTTCGTGCTCGGCCCGCTCTTCATCCCGCCCATCCAGGTGCTGGGCGCCGTGGTGAGCATCGTCTTCCTCAGCGCGTTCGGCTGGTTCTTTCTCATGTCGCGCAAGGGTATCGCCATGCGCGCGGTGGCCGACAACCAGCAGGTCGCCATGGCCATGGGCATCAACGTCGAGCGTTACTTCGGCCTCGCCTGGGCCATGACCGGTGTCGTGTCGGCGCTGGGCGGCATCATCTGGGGCAACCTGCTCGGCGTGGACGTGAACCTGTCCCTGGTCGGATTCAAGGTCTTCCCGGTGGTGATCCTGGGCGGGCTCGACTCCATCCCGGGCGCCATCGTGGGCGGGCTCATCGTGGGCATCGTGGAGAACATCGCGGCGGGCTACGTCGATCCCTACGTGGGCGGCGGCACCAAGGACTTCGCGCCCTACGTCCTCATGATCCTCGCCCTCATGATCCGACCGTACGGAATCTTCGGCAAGAAAATCATCGAGAGGGTCTAGGCCAATGATAAGGGCCCATGTACTTCGTTGCCGCCATCGTGACAGAATGTTTCACTTTCGAGCGCCGGCTTTGCCGGCGCAATCGATTCCTGGGGGGAGGCTTCGGAAGGGGGGCAAAGCCCCCCTCCGAGGGCTGAGATGATCCATCGTGAGTCTGGCGTGTTCAAGACGAGCTACGAGGCGGACATGGCGCTGTACCCACTGCCCATCGCCCGCTGGACGATGGCGGTCCTCGGCGCGATCTTCTTCCTGCTCATCCCGCTGACGCTCCACGAGTACTACCTGTCCGTGGCCAACCTCGTGTGGATCGCCGTCATCGGCGCCATCGGTCTGAACATCCTGGTGGGCTACACGGGCCAGGTCTCCATCGGCCACGGCGCCTTCATGTCGGTGGGCGCCTACACGGCGGCGAACCTGGCCATTCGGCTCGGCGCTCCGTGGCCCGTCACCCTGCTCGCGGGCGGCCTCATGGCGGCCCTGGTGGGGGCGGTGGTGGGTATCCCGTCGCTGCGCATCAAGGGCCTCTACCTCGCCATCGCCACCCTGGCCGGCCAGCTCATCATCGAGTGGACCATCAACCACGTCACCTTCATCAGCGGCGGGGTGCAGGCCTCCATCGAGGTGCCGCGGCCCCGGCTCGGCTCCATGGTGCTGTCGACCCAGCGTGATATGTACTATTTCCTGCTCGTGTTCGTGGTCCTGGCCATCGTGGGGGCCCTCAATCTCGTGCGCAGCCGGGTGGGCCGCGCCTTCATCGCCATCCGCGACCAGGACATCGCGGCCGAGATCATCGGCATCAACATCTTCCGCTACAAGCTGCTGGCCTTTGCCATATCCTCTTTCTATGCCGGCGTCACCGGTGTGCTGTACACGTATTTTCTCGGCATCGCCAACTACGAGCAGTTCCAGATCAACGTGTCCATCGACTACCTCGCCATGATCATCATCGGCGGGCTCGGGTCGGTTCTGGGCTCCGTGTTGGGCGCCATCTTCGTCACCCTCCTTCCCATCGTCATCCGCCTCGCCATGGAGGCGTTCGGTGGCGTCTTCCTCGCCCCCCAGACCGTGCTCAACCTCATCCCCAACCTCCGCCTCATGATGTTCGGCGCCCTCATCATCTTCTTCCTCGTCGTCGAGCCCGAGGGGCTGAACCGCCTGTGGCGGAATATCCGCAACTATTTCCGGATCTGGCCATTCGCGTACTGAAGTGCGCGAAGAAAGGAGAACAACAATGCGCTTCTACCTTGCCATCCTGACAGCACTCCTGGTGGCTGCGGGCAGCCTCGTGGGCGCCCCGCCCTCCCACGCCCAGGCGAAGGCCGACATCGTCATCGGCATGCAGTGCGATCGGACGGGGGCGACCCAGATCGTGGGGACGGTCCTCTGCCCGGGCTTCCACGACTACATCGCGCTGATCAACTCCAAGGGCGGGGTCGAGGGCCACAAGATCAAGGCGCTGGAGATCGACCACGAGTACAAGGTGCCGCCGGGCGTGGAGTCCTACGAGCGCCACAAGAAGGAAGGCGCGGTGACCATCGCCGTCTACGGCACGCCGCACATCTATGCGCTCGCGGCGAAGCTGACGGAAGATCGGATCCCTGGCACCTCCCCGGGCTTCGGCAGCGCCGCCGCTGCCGACGGCATCCGCTATCCGTACATCTTCCCCATCGCCGCCACGTACTGGTCGCAGGCAACGGCCGCGGTGGACTTCGTGAAGAAGCAGCTCGGAGGGAACCTCAAGGGCAAGAAGATCGCGTTCATCTTCTACGACAATCCCGCCGGGCGGGAGCCGATCGAGGTCCTGGAGGATCTCGCGACCCTGGAAGGCTTCCAGCTCAAGATCTTCGCCGTGCCGCCCCCGGGCGTGGAGATGGGCGCCCAGGTGCTCGACATCGCTCAGCGCTTCCGCGCGGACTTCGTGATCGGGCACCTCTTCGGCGGCGCCCCCGCCGTGTCCATCAAGGAGTTCAAGCGCGTGGGCTATCCGCTCCGCAAGTTCGTGTCGTTCGTGTGGGGCTCCGCGGAAGCGAACATCGACGCCGCCGGCGGCTTCGCGGTGGCCGAGGGCTACTACACGATGCAGTTCGCCGGCGTGGGCTCGGACTACCCGGTGCTGAACGAGATCCGCGACATGTACAAGAAGGAAGGCAAGCCCGCCCCGAAGGAGATGGCCTCGACCGTCTTCTACAATCGCGGCGTGCTCATCGCCGCTCTCCACGTCGAGGCCATCCGCAACGCCCTCAAGGCCAAGGCGGGCGGGAAGATCACCGGGGTCGACACCAAGGCCGGCTTCGAGAAGATCTCCAACTTCACCCTGGGTGGGCTGGTGCCACCGCTCAAGATCACGCCCACGGATCACGAGGGCGGCGGTCTCGTCCAGATCTGGCAGGTGAAGGGCGGCAAGTTCGAGAAGGTCACCGACTGGTACGCGGCCTACCCCGACGTGGTGGCCAAGCACATCAAGGCGGCCGCCGCCAAGTAATCGCCCGGATGATGCAGTCACACCTGATCGGAGGACAGGCATCGGAGGGGGCGAGAAGCCCCCTCCGATGCGACACGACATGCTGAGCCTGAACAACGTCGAGGTCATCTACGACGGCGTCATCCTCGTGCTCAAGGGGGTGTCGCTCGAAGTCCGCGATGCTGGCATCACCACACTTCTCGGGGCCAATGGCGCGGGCAAGACCACCACCCTCAAGGCTGTCTCCGGCCTGCTCCGCACCGAGCGCGGCGAGGTGACCAAGGGGCACATCGAGCTCGCCGGCCAGCGGATCGACCGGCTGCCCGCCTACGAGGTGGTGCGACGCGGGGTGGTCCAGGTCTTCGAAGGCCGCCGCGTCTTCGAGCATCTCACCACCGAGGAGAACCTCATCGCGGGCGCCCACATCCAGTCCGATCGCCAGCTCGTGGCCACGGGCATCGAGCGCGTGTACCAGTACTTTCCCCGCCTCAAGGAGCGGCGCTCCGTCCAGGCCGGCTACCTCTCGGGCGGGGAGCAGCAGATGCTCGTGATCGGGCGCGCCCTCATGTCCGCTCCCCGGGTCATCCTGCTCGACGAGCCATCGCTGGGGCTCGCTCCCATGCTGGTGGAGGAGATCTTCCAGATCGTCCAGCGGCTCAACCGCGAGCAGCAGCTCACCGTGCTCCTCGTCGAGCAGAACGCGGCGCAGGCCCTCGCCATCGCCGACCACGGCTACGTGATGGAGACCGGGCGCATCGTGCTCGAAGGCAGCGCGGAGCAGCTCCGCGACAACGCGGACATCAAGGAGTTCTACCTCGGGCTGACCGAGGTGGGCGCTCGGAAGTCGTATCGCGACGTGAAGCACTACAAGCGCCGCAAGCGCTGGCTGAGCTAGAGAGATCCCTCAACGAGGAGGAGCCGAATGCGATTGATGAGCCGCGCCATGCTGATGGCAATGGTCACCCTGTGGTGTGCCGCTTGCGCCTCCGCCCCGCCGGAGCCCACGCTGTATCAGCGCCTGGGCGGTCGCGAGGCAATCAAGCTGGTGGTGGACGACTTCGTGGCGAACATGGCGGCGGATCCGCGCGTCAACGGACGCTTCAAGGGCCTGGACGCCGCCCGCGTGGCCAAGCTCCAGACCAACCTGGCCGACCAGATCTGCGACGCCGCGGGGGGACCCTGCGCCTATCTCGGCCGCGACATGAAGACGACGCACACGGGGATGGGCATCACGGAGGCGGAGTGGACCGCCACCGTCGAGGATCTGGTCAAGGCGCTCAACAAGTTCAAGGTGGGACAGAAGGAGCAGCAGGAGCTCCTGGGCGCCCTCGGGGCCATGAAGAAGGACATCGTGGGGCAGTGAGGCTGGAGCTCTCCCCCTGACATGGACGTCCACGGACTCACGATCCACGGCCTGATCGAGCGGGGCGCGGCGCTGTATGGCGAGGCGCCCGCGTTCATCCAGGGCGAGCGTTCGCTGACCTTCCGGGAGCTCCCGCGCCGGGTGGAGGCGCTGGCCGCGGGGCTGGCGGACTTGGGCATCGGCAAGGGCGACCGCGTCTGCGTCCTCGCCCAGAACGACGTCGACTACGTCGTGCTGTATGGTGCCTGCGCGCGCCAGGGCATCATCGCCTATCCCATCAACTGGCGACTGACGGCGCAGGAGGTGGAGCGCGTGGTGGAGCGCGCGGCCCCCAGGATGATGGTGGTCGATGCCTCGACGGTCGGCGTGATCGCGGGCTGGCCCGAGACCAAGCGGGCGATAGCCCACTGGTACCAGCTCGGCGGGTCGCCGGGCGCGGGGCTGAAGCCCTTCGACTCACTCTACGGGGCGACGGGGGGGGCGGCGGCCGCCGAGGTATCGTCCACCGACCCCTTCGCCGTCATCTCGACGGCGGCCGTGGACGTGATCCCCCGCGGGGCCGTGCTGACCCACGCCAACGTGATCGCGGCCAACACGATGGTCATGGCCTGCCTCGGCCTGTCCGCGACCGATCACTATCTTCTCGCCCTGCCTCTCTTCCACGTCACCGGGCTCGGCATGGCCCTGGCTCACATGCACGCCGGCGGCACCAACGTGGTGGTGCCGCGGTTCGATCCCGAGGACGCGGTGCGGCTCATCGACCGCCACCGCGTCACGCATGTCTCGGACTTTCCCCCCGTGCTGTCCAGCCTCCTGGATGCCGCCGAGAAGCTCGGGAGCCGACTCCAGAGCCTCAAGCACGTCTCCGGTCTGGACGCTCCGCCCACCATCCAGCGGCTGCACGAGAGCACCGGCGCGCAGTTCTGGACCGGCTTCGGGCAATCGGAGACGAGCGGGTTCGTGAGCTTCCAGCGCGTGCTGGACCGTCCGGGCGCCGCGGGCAAGCCGGTGCCCCTGGCCCAGGTCAAGGTGGTAGACGACTATGACCGCGACGTTCCCGTGGGCACGCCCGGGGAGATCGTCGTGCGCGGCCCCCTCGTCTTCCAGGGATATTTCGACCAGCCGGAGGTGACCGCCTACACCTTCCGCAATGGCTGGCACCACACGGGCGACGTGGGACGGTTCGACGCCGACGGCTACCTTCACTACGTCAGGCGCAAGCCCGAGAAGGAGCTGATCAAGCCGGGCGGGGAGAACGTGTACCCGGCGGAGGTCGAGACCGTCATCATGCAGATGGAGGGCGTGAGCGGGGTCTGCGTGTACGGGATCCCGGATGCCAGATGGGGCGAGGCGATCAAGGCCGTGGTCGAGGTGAAGACGCCCGGACAGTATACGGCCCAGCAGGTCAGCGACTTCGTGGCCTCCAAGATCGCCCGCTTCAAGCGCCCCCACGTGGTGGTCTTCGCCGACGCCCTCGCGCGCGCGGCCGACGGCGGTGTCGATCGGGAAGCCGTCAAGTCGAAATGGGGCGCGGGAACGTGAACGTCTTCAACGACCAGCACGAGATGTTGAGTGGGAGGGGGCCTCGGCGGCCCCCTCCCAGGCCCTCCCCCGGAATCGTAGGATTGCGCCGGCAAAGCCGGCGCTCGAACAGGCGTCGAACGGCGCGCCCGGGCCTGTGCAGGGGAGCGGCGTGAAGATCTTCAACGACCAGCACGAGATGTTCCGGCGGGCCGTGCGGACCTTCGTGGAGAAGGAAGTCGAGCCTCATGTTGACGAATGGGAGGAGGCGGGGCAGATCCCGAAGTCGATCTGGCCGCGCATGGGGGAGCTGGGTTTCCTGGGCGTGGAGTACGACGAGAAGTACGGGGGCGGGGGCGCCGACATCCAGACGACCATGGTCCTCTGCGAGGAGATGGTGCGCTCGCGCTCCGGCTCCCTCGCCATGGCCGTGGGCGTACACACCGACATGGCCTCCCCGCATTTGTACTGGACGGGCAGCGAGGCGCTCAAGGAGAAATACCTGCCCGACATCTGCCGGGGCCGGGCCCTGTGCTGCATCGCGGTGACGGAGGCGGGCGGGGGGTCGGACGTGGCGGCCATCAAGACGCGGGCCGTTCGCGACGGGGACCACTACGTCCTCAACGGCGCGAAGATGTTCATCACCAACGGCGCCCTCGCCGACCTCTACTTCATCGCCGCGCGGATCGAGCAGGGCAGCAGCACGCAGCGCCATCGGGGCATCTCGATGTTCCTCGTGGAGCGCCATACCCACGGCCTCACGGTCAGCCGGAAGCTCGACAAGATGGGCATGCGCGCCTCCGACACCGCGGAGCTGGCCTTCCAGGACATGCGCGTGCCCGTCGAGAATCTCCTGGGGCGGGAGGGCGTCGGGTTCTACGAGGTGATGCGCGTGTTCCAGCGCGAGCGGCTGGTGGCGGGGCTTCACGCCGTCGCGGGCTGCGCGCGGGCCCTCGAGGACACCATCGCGTACGTGCAGGAGCGCCACGCCTTCGACGGCCCGCTCTCGGAGAAGCAGGTGATTCGCCACAAGGTGGCGGACCTCGCCACTCTGATCGAGGCGGGCCGGTGGCTGACCTATGCGGCGTGCCTGAAGTTCGGTGCGGGCGAGGACGTGGTCAAGGAGATCTCGATGGTCAAGCTCTTCACGGCGGACATGGCCCAGAAGGTCGCGTATGACTGCGTCCAGCTGCACGGCGGCTATGGCTACATGCGAGAGTATCCGGTGGAGCGGTTCTTCCGGGACATGCGCCTCATGACCATCGGCGGCGGCACCTCCGAGATCATGAAGGAGATCATCGCCAAGCAGATGGAGCTGTAGCTCAGCGGCCCTCCCCGGCCACGCTCGCTCCGGCCCGAGGAGAGGGGACCCATCATGGATCTGGTGGCCATAGGCCACGTCACCTTCGACGAGACGCCCTCCGGCGTCAGGCCCGGCGGCTCCGCCTACTATGTTGCGCTCGCCGCTCGGCGGCTCGGGCTCGAGGTCGGCCTGCTCACCTCGGTCGCTCCCGATTTCCCCTCCGGCGTGATCCCGGCCGGGATCACCGTCGCCACCGTCAGCTCCCCGCGGACGACCCGCTACCGGGTCGGCGAGGCAGGTGGCTCGCGCACCCTGACCCTGCTCTCGCGCGCCGAGGACATCGAGATCCAGCATCTTCCGGAGGGATGGAAGAGCGCGCCGCTCGCCGTCCTCTGCCCTGTCGTCGGCGAGGTCGACCCCGCCCTCGTCAGCGCGTTCGACGATGCCTCGCTGGCCGTCCTTCCCCAGGGCTGGATGCGCACCCGGGGCAAGGACGGGGTCATGGGTCCGCAGCCCTGGGAAGACGCCGACGATGTCTTGCCCCTGACCCAGCTCCTCGTGCTGAGCGAGGAAGACGTGCCGGGCTCGGAGGAGACGGCCGTGAAGTGGTTCGACCAGGTGCCGCTCGGCGCCATCACGCGTGCCCGTCGCGGCGCCACCCTCTATGTCAACGGCGAGCCCTATCACGTGGCTCCTGATCGGGCGGCAGAGACGGATCCCACGGGAGCGGGAGACGTGTTCGCCACCACGCTCCTGATCGAATACCAGCGTGTGGGCGACGCCTGGGAAGCGGCGGCGGCGGCGGCCTGCGCGGGCGCGGCGACCGTGGAGGGCACCGGCGTGGCGGCGCTGCTCGACCGCGCCGGACTCGCCGCGCGCCTCGCCGCGTATCAGCGACGCCTGGCGGGGTGAGCAGCGGTCCGCTTGCCCGCTGATGGCGGCGCGACTACACTGAGACCTGATGGCTGATCGGCGAATCCGGATCACGGCGGGGGCGGTCAGGGCCGACGCGCTCCTCGATGACTCCGACACGGCCGACCTGATCTGGAAGGCCCTGCCGCTCTCCGTGGCCGGCGAGACCTGGGGCGACGAGATCTACTTCTCGATTCCCGTCAAGGCCAAACCCGAGAAGCCTCGCGAGACGGTGGACATGGGTGATCTCGGATACTGGCCGCCAGGCTCGGCCTTCTGCATCTTCTTCGGCCCCACGCCGTCGAGCCGGGGGGACGAGATCCGGCCGGCCAGCCCCGTGAACGTGTTCGGCAAGGTCGTCGGCGACGCCACCGTTTTCAAGAAGGTGCGAGCCGGCACTCGGGTTCAGGTCGAGCGGGCCCAGCCCGTGGATGAAGCTCCCAGGTAGGGCACGGACCCTAAGAGGAGGTTTTCATGAAGATCTTTCTCGACACCGCCAATGTGACGGAGCTTCGCGAGGGCGTGGCCATGGGCCTGGTGGACGGCTGCACCACCAACCCCTCGCTCATCGCCAAGGAGAAGCGCCCCTTCCGGCCGCTCGTGGAGGAGATCTGCTCCATCGTCGCCCCTGGAGACGTGAGCCTCGAGGTGGTGGCGACGGACTTCGACGGCATGGTCAAAGAGGGCAAAGAGCTGGCCCAGGTCGCCCCGAACGCCGTGGTCAAGTGCCCCCTGACCAAGGATGGGCTCAAGGCGGTCAAGCATCTGTCGAGCGAGGGGATACGGGTCAACCAGACGCTCTGCTTCTCGGCAACCCAGGCGCTCCTCTCCGCGAAGGCGGGGGCGACGTACATCAGCCCATTTCTGGGCCGTCTCGATGACATCGCGGCGGTCGGCATGGACTTGGTGCGCGATATCTGTGAGATCTACCGCGTCTACGGTTTCAAGACGCAGGTGCTGGCGGCGTCGATCCGCAACCCTCTGCACGTCGTCGACGCGGCCAAGGCGGGCGCGCACGTGGCGACCATGCCTTTCTCGGTCCTCGAGATGCTCATGAAGCATCCGTTGACGGATATCGGGCTCAAGAAGTTCCTGGACGACTGGAACAAGTCGGGCGCCAAGATCTAGTTTCTTTCCCTCTTGCATCTCTGGTCTGCGCCGGGAGGTGGCGGAGCCGGGGAGTGCCACCCTTCACCCCAGGGACCATGTTTATGGGGCTCAGGGCGGCACCCCCCGGCCCGCCACCTCCCTGACGTGTCCTGACTTTTCTGGCCTTCCTAGTCATCGTGATTCCACCCGCTCCGTCTCCTTTCGCCGTATACCTCGGTGAGTAACCACCATGGAGCACGACAAGAGACTCATGGGGCGGGTGGCGCGGGGCGACGAGGTGGCCTTCACCGAGCTCGTGGGCCGCTATGGCGGGCGATTGCTCGGCGTGGCGCGGAGGCTCCTGGGGTCGCGAGCCGACGCCGAGGATGCCGTGCAGCGCGCCCTGCTGAAGTGCTATCTGGGCGCGGGGACCTACCAGGCCGAGTGGGCCGTGTCCACCTGGCTCTACCGGATCCTGACCAATGTTTGCGTGGACGAGCTGCGACGGCGCACGAGCCGGATGGGGCAGCTCGAGCCGCCCGCGCGACCGGACGCGCCCGGGCAATACCTGGACCTGCATCGCGCGCTCGTCCGCGTGCCCACGGAGGCCCGCGTGCTCCTGGCCCTGCGCTACGTCGACGGGCTCTCGTACGGCGAGCTCGCAAGGATCCGCGGCATCTCGATCAATACCGTGAAGAGCCAGCTCGCGCGAGGCAAGAGCCTGCTGCGCGCCGCTCTCACCAAGGGAGGAGCGTCATGAAGACCGTGCTGACCGACGACATGCTCAAGGGATACTTCAAGCCCGACGCGGCGCCGGGAGAGCTCGCCAGGCAGGTCCTGCTCGCCGCGCGGGCGTCGGCCCAGGCGAGCGAGAAGCTTCTCGATCGCCTGGCCATTCAGGCGACCACGGAAGGCATCTCGCTGATCCGCGCCGAGCGCCTGGGGAAGCCGGCCACGGCGGGGGCGCGCCGCCTCGTCGAGCGCGCGCGGGAAGAGCTCTACGAGTATTTCCAGGGCAAGCGCGCATTCTTCTCGGTGCCCGTGGACCTGTCGGAGACGCCGGACTTCCAGCGGCGCGTCCTCGAGGCGGCCCGCCGCATTCCCTTCGGCGAGGTGCGGCCCTATGCCTGGGTGGCGCAGAGGATCGGTCATCCGCGGGCCGTGCGTGCCGTGGGCACGGCGCTCGGACGAAACCCTGTGCCCTTCATCGTGCCATGCCATCGAGTCTTGCAGTCGGGGGGCGGGATCGGCGGCTACCTGTTCGGGTCGGAGACGAAGAGCGGGCTCCTCGCCCTCGAGCGGACCACGCCCATCTACGAGGGCTGCGCGAGCACCCACATCGTCTGCCGCGTCGGCTGCAGCTCGGGCCGGCGCATGCGCCCTGACAACCGCGTCGTGTTCGCCTCGGTACAGGACGCGCGGTCGGTGGGCTATCGCCCGTGCAAGGTCTGCAAGCCGTCGCGTGCCGCGTGAGCCCGTCGATCGCCGACAGGCTGGGCGGCCTCGACTGGGCGGCCATCGGCGCCTCCCTCGACGAGTGGGGCTTTGCCCGCACGCCCTCGCTCTTGACCGGCGAGGAATGCGCGATGTTGCGGACCCTCTACGGTGAGGACGCTCGCTTCCGCAGTCGCGTGGACATGGCGAGGTTCCGCTTCGGGGTGGGGGAGTACAAGTACTTTGCCTCTCCGCTGCCCCCCGTCGTCGAGGAGCTGCGGCTTCACGCCTATCCACCACTGGCGGCGGTCGCCAACCGCTGGGAAGCGGCGCTCGGGAGGCGGAGCCGCCACCCGGACTCGCTGGCCGGGCTGATCGCCCTCTGCGCGCGTCGGGGTCAGAAGAAGCCGACCCCGCTGCTCCTACGCTACGAGGCGGGCGGCTACAACTGTCTCCACCAGGACATCTACGGCGACGTGGTGTTCCCGATTCAGCTGACGGTGCTCCTGAGCGAGCCCGGCAAGGACTTCCAGGGCGGCGAGTTCCTTCTCGTCGAGCAGCGACCCCGCGCCCAGTCCCGCGGCAGCGTGGTCCCGCTCGAGCAGGGCGAAGCGGTCATCTTCACCACGCGTCACCGGCCCGTGGCGGGCACGCGGGGCGCCTACCGCGCGAACATGCGCCACGGCGTGAGCCGTCTGCTGGGCGGTGAGCGTTACACGCTAGGCGTCATCTTCCACAACGCGGCATAGGAGGGTCTGCGCCGAGAAACGCCGGGCGGGGCAGGGGGCGCATTCCCTCGTACGCTCAACCTCCTCGCCTCGCGCGCCGCCTCGCTCGGGCGCCTCGGCCCCGCCCCCCATCCCCCGAGACGGGGGTCGCTCGCCGCCCCGCCTGCGGCGGGGACGGCTCGCGGGGCGGAGGCGCCCTGCGCTTCGGGGCGCGCTACGGCTCGTCGGATTCGCTCCCGACGGCAACCTTCCCCCCGGCCCCACCCGGCTGCGCGCGTCGGTGACTTGTTTCGGCCAGAACTACGTTTCGGTGAGGGGGCGGATGTCTTCGGCGAAGCGGTGGAGGAGGGTGAGGTGCTCGCCGAGGTCGGCCCGCGCGAACCGAGAAGACCAGATCGGTGCCGAGGCGACCCAGCGTCTCGCACTCCTTGAAGACCTCCCGGATCTGCTCGCCCATCGCCTCGGGAGCTGACCAGGCGGCGTGGAACCCGTCCCCGAAGCGGGCGACGCGACGGAAGGCGGCGGGACCGGCCCCTCCGATCCAGAGTGGCGGATAGGGCTTCTGGCGCGGCTTCGGAAAGCAGCCGACATCGTCGAAGCGGAAGAACTCACCGGTGTGCTTGGAGCGCTCGTCGGCCCAGCAGCGCTTCATGGCCCCGAGCGCCTCGTCGCTCCACGCCCCCCGACGCTCGAAGGGGACACCGAAGACCTCGATCTCCTCGCGCAGCCAGCCCACGCCCGCGCCGACGATGACGCGGCCGCCCGAGAGGTGATCGAGGGTGGCCAGGGTCTTGGCGAGGACCACGGGGTGGCGGTGCGGGAGCACGAGGACGGTGGTGCCGAGGCGCACCCGCTCCGTGACGGCGGCGACGAGGGCGAGCGCGGTCAGCGGCTCGAGGAAGGCGCTCGAGGGCGGAATGGGGAAGACGCCCGAGCGGCTCGGGTACGGTGTCTTTTGCTCGAAGGGCAGGGCCACGTGGTCGGAGACGAAGACCGACTCGAAGCCGAACCTCTCCGCCTCCGTGGCCACCCGGAGGAGATTCTCGCGGGTGGCGAGCGGGCCGTAGCAGGGCAGGTGCCAGCCAAAATCCACGACGACCTCTAGTCCGCGACCTGCGGGCGGATGTCCCGCGCGAAGGTCCTGAAGATCTGCACCATGTCGTCCAGGTCTCGGTACCGCGCCTCCATGAGCACGTGGCGCACCCCGAGGGCCTTGAACTGCCGAAGGTCGCCCACGATCTGGTCGACCGTGCCTTGAAGAGCCCGGCGGTCCGGGCCCCCGCGACTCTCCCGGATGCTGAGGCCCGCGCGGAGCGTGATGGTCAAGTCCTCGAAGGGCCGGCCCTGGTCCGCGCATTCCTGCTTGAGAAGCGTGATGCCTGCCTCCATCTCCTGCGCGGTGGGGAAGGCGGCGTGCCACCCGTCGGCAAGGGCGACGATCCGCCGCAGGGCGGGCTTCGCGTGCCCGCCCATCCAGATGGGAATGTCCCCCCGCGTGGGCTTGGGAAAGCAGCCGATGGCCTCGAAGCTGAAGAACCGGCCCTGGAAGCTCGTGCGCTCCTCCCGCCAGCACGCGCGCATGATCCGGATCGCCTCGTCCGACCAGGCCCCGCGCTCGTCGAAGGGTGCGCCGAGGATCTCGATCTCCTCGCGCATCCAGCCCACGCCCGCGCCCAGGATGACCCGGCCTCGCGAGAGATGATCGAGGGTGGCGAGCATCTTGGCCGCGAGCACGGGGTGGCGGTGGGGGAGCACGAGGACGGTGGTGCCGAGGCGCGCGCGCTCGGTGACGCCGGCCACGAGGCTGAGCGCGGTCAGGGGCTCGAGAAACGTCGAGTCGGGCGGAAGGGGAAACTGCCCGGTGGCGCTATAGGGATAGCGCGAGGCGATGGTGTAGGGCACGATGACGTGATCGCTGGCCCACAGGCTGTCGTAGCCAAGCCGCTCCATCTCACGCGCGAAGGCCAGCAGGTTCGCCCGCGTGGCCAGGGGCCCGAAGACGGGGAGATGGCAGCCGAATTCCACGGAGAGGTCCTCGTCAGTCCCGATGCCCGCCCGAGGTGTACACGATTCGCTCACCCAGCTCGTCGCCCGTGATCATCGCGCCGAGCCGGGAGCGCTGGATCTTGCCGCTCGAGGTCTTGGGGATGGTGCCCGGCGTGACGAGGAGGACACGGGCGGGGCGGTGCCCCCGGCCGCGGTGCACACGCTGGACGATCTCGCGCACGAGATGGCTCAAGCGCTCCGCGTCCTCGGCGCCTTCGCGAACCTCCGCGACCACGTGGAGACGCTGGCTGCCTGTCCGCTCGCTCTCGATGCCCACGGCGGCGGAGTAACGGACGCCGGGGATGTGGTCGACGATCTCTTCCACGTCCGCGGGCACGAGGTTCTCGCCGGCCAGGATGATGAGGTCCTTGACGCGGCCCGTGATGAAGAGAAAGCCCTCGCGATCGAGGAAACCGAGATCGCCCGTGCGCAGCCAGCCGTCGGGCCCCAGCACCTGCCGCGTCGCCTCGGGGTTCCGGTAGTAGCCCTGCATGACTCCGGGGCTCCTGACGCTGATCTCCCCCTCGGTGCCCGCGGGAGCCTCGCCCGCCTCGATGGTGATCTTGACGGAGACGCCACGGCAGGGCGGCCCCACCGAGAGGAATTTTCCGGAGGAGTCGAGACGGACGGGCGTCTTGCGCGGCCAGATGGCCACGGCCAGGGTGGCTTCGGCCAGGCCATAGCAGGGCGTGATGAGGTTCTCGGCGCCGAACTTCTCCTCGAAGGCCTGGATGGTGCTGAGGCGGACGGGCTCGGCGCCGGAAAGCGCCTGCTTGAGGGACGAGAGGTCGATGCCCGAGGTGTCGCCGATATTCCGCACACAGTTCCGGTAGCCGAAGTCCGGCGAGACCGTGAAGGTCGCGCGCACTTTGGTCACGAGCTCGAGCCAGACCCTCGGGTTCTTGAGGTCGGGGGGCAGGAGCCAGAGGGGGGCGCCGATGGAGGGCGGCGTGAAGGCGCAGCCGATCAGCCCCATGTCGTGATAGAGGGGCAGCCACGAGACGACGACATCGTCGCGAGTGAGCTGGGCGGCCTCGGCCATGAAGGCCACCGTCCGCGTGACATTGGCATGACTCAGGACCACCCCGCGCGGAAGGCCCGTGCTTCCCGACGTGTACTGGATGAAGGCGACGTCATCCTCGGTGACCGCGGGAAAGGCGGGCGACGCATCGTCGACCTCGAGATCCTGGGGCTCGAGGACATGACGGAGGTTGCTCGCCCCCGCCTGGCTTTCCTCGACGTCCTTGCGGAACCAGCCGATGGTGGCGACGGCCTTGGCCTCGGAGTCCCGGAACACGTTGGCGGTGGCCTCGACGCCGAGCGTCGGGTAGATCGGCACGGGCACGGCCCCCATGCGCAGGAGGCCCAGGAACGTGAAGAAGAACTCCTTGCAGGTGGGATAGACGAGGCACACCTTGTCGCCCTGGTCGATGCCGGCCCGGCGGAGCCCCGCCGCGTACCGCGCGCTCTCGCGCCAGAGCGCGCCGTAGGTCACCGTCTCGTCGTAGACGTGGAAGTAGGGGGCGTCCGGCTCCGTCGCGACCCGCTGCCCCAGAAGCTCCACGAGCGTGGTTGCCATCTGCTCGGCCATCCGGGATGTCCTCCGCGGTGAGGGCAACTCAGTTCGACCCAGCCTTCGCGTCAGCGCCCGCTAGCGATCGATCACGACGCGATCGAAGGTCTCGGCGAAGGCAAAGCCCTTGCCCTTGCCGAGCTCGGCATTGCGCTCGCGGACGCGCTTCTCCATGGCCGCCACGTCCTTCATCTGGCTGACATGACACAGGAGAGCCTTGATCTTGAGGTCGATGGTCTCCGAGATGTCGATCACGATCTCGGGATCGTCCCACCACATCGTGTGCACTTCCTTGACCTTGTGGGGCTCCAGACCCTGGGCCAGGAGCTCGGGGAAGGCCATGTGGTCCCTCGCGAGCGGATACACGCAGTCCAGCACGATGTCGGCGGCCACGCGGTGGTCCCGGTGCGACACGCCGAAGTTCTTCGTGCGGTTGGGATTCTGGCAGATGATCAGGTCCGGCCGGTGACGCCGGATGGCGCCCGTCACGGCCAGGCGCGTCTCCCGGGTGTTCTCGAGCTCGCAATCGGGGAAGCCCAGGAAGTCTATCGTCTCCACCCCCAGCACCCTCGCGGCGTTGCGCTGCTCCTCCTCGCGGATCTTGACGAGGCGCTCCGGCGTCATGCCGCGGTCGCTCGAGCCCTTGTTGCCGTTCGTGAGAATGCAGTACGTGACGCTCTTGCCTTCGCGCGTGAGGGCGGCCACGGTGCCGCCCGCCCCGAACTCGGAGTCGTCGGGGTGCGCCGTAACCACCATGACATGTTGAATTCGCTCGGTCATATCCTCTCCTGGATGGGTTCAGGGCCTCGGTCATTCTAACCCGATTCGCTATAATGCGGCCTGCCGTGAGACCCGCACGCTCGGCCCTGCTCCTCCTCTTGCTGGCCGGCTTTCCGATCATCGCGGCTCTCCCGTCGGACGCGGGAACGATCCGGGTCGCGGGAGTCTCGCTGCTCTGGTGGTATGGCGCCTTCGTCGCCCCCGCGCTGGCGTGGCTGGTGGCGGTGGTGCTGCACCGTTGACCACGGCCCGCGTCCTGGCCGTCTGGCTGACCCCGGTGGCATGGCTCGCCGTGCCCACGCTCATCGTGGACGGCGGGCCGGATGGTCTCTGGGCCGGCCTCCTCTTCGCGGTCGCCCCCTTGTTCATCCTGCGCTCCGGAGGCGGGGCCCGCGCGGTGCCGGGGGGGCGGGACACGCTTTTCCCCGTCGTCGTCTTGCTGCTCGTGATTGGCCTCATGCTGTGGGCCAATCTCGCCCTCGCCGCGGACGCGGCGGCCTGGATCGGCGTGCCCCGGTGGCAGGGCATTGCCGCCGCAGCGGGTGGAGCGTGGCTTCTCGTGCTCTGGCGCAGAGCAGGGCGCCTGCTGCCATGGCTCCTCGGCATCGCCTTCGTGGCCGCGCTGCTGCCCCTGGGCGTGCTTGCCCGCGACGCCCATCTGGGCCCGCTCGGCGCCTGGGAGCGACTGGCCGCGCAGCCGACCTTCCGCTTCCCGGCGGCCAGCCCGTGGGTGACGGAAGGGCGCGAGGTCCGCTCCGCCCGTGGGCAGAACGCGCTCCTCTTCGAGGAAGAGCACCGCGTGATCGCGGTCACGCCCGCCACGCTCCACGTGCGCGCCCGGGACGGCGCTCGCGTGTCGGACACGGACTGGGAGCTGCAGGCGGGGCAGTCCGTCGTGGTGCGCCCGGGAGACGAGCTGACCTGGCCGCCGGGCGCGCGACTCCGCTTCGAGGCAGGCAAGGCGGTGCCGGGAGCGCCGCGCTCCGGGATCGCCTGGGCCGACGGCCGCCGTGGCGAAGGGTGGCGTCGCGTGGGGCTTCTCGTCACGGTCGTCGCCGGCGCTTCCGCCCTCCTGGGCTTCGGGATCACGAGCAGCCTGTCGCGGCGTCAGATGGGGCTCTGCGGAGCCTGCCTCCTCGCCACCTTTGCCTGGGGTCTCGCCTGGGCGATCTACTGCGCGCTCGGAGCTCCGGATATCTTTCTCGGCGGGGTCAGCATCGAGCGCCTCTTGCGTCCGCCGCCCCTGGCCTCGAGCGCTGCCGCGGGCCATCGGGTGCTTCCCGCGCTCCTTCCCCTTGCTGGACTCTTGAGCTTTCTCGCCTCGACAGTGGCCCTGCGCGAGCGGCTCGGCGCGCTCGACGTCACGGGGGGTGGTGAGATCGGCCACGATCTCGGGCTCTGGTCGGCCATCCTTGGGGCGGCGGCCCTGGCGAGCCTGTGGCCCGCCGATCCCTGGCTGCTCACCCTGTGGGCGCTCGGGGTCGCGGGATCCGCGCTCGGGCCGCCTCTTCTCTGGGCGTCATCCGAGAGCCGCCCCGCGGTGGGGATCGCCGCCGGCCTCGTCGGGCTCGGCGTCTTCGCGACGCTGACGCTCATCGGACAGTGGGCAGCATCAGGGGCGGGGGCAGGGACAGGCGACGGCTGGCCCAGCCTCGTCTTGGCCTTTCCCGTCGTCGTCGCCGCCCCGGCCGGGGCGCTCGTGCTCTGGCTCGCCCGCCGCGCCGGCACGAGCTAGAATGGAACGTCCATGGCCAATGACCGGATAGTCATCCGCGGCGCGCGCGAGCACAACCTCAAGTCCATCGATCTCGAGATTCCCCGCGACCAGCTCGTGGTCCTGACGGGGCTCTCGGGCTCGGGTAAGTCCTCCC
>QHSC01000150.1 GCA_003220345.1 Candidatus Rokuibacteriota bacterium
GCTTGTGTGGCCATTCTCCATTCAGTTCGCTGGCACCCCTCTTGCTACGTGCTGAGGCGGAGAATTGACCACTATCATGTCTAGAACGACTCAGTCTTCGGGCCTCCGGAATGACCTTGCACGGGCCGACCGGGACATCTACCGCCGTCACGAAAGGGTATGTTCGTGAAGCCCGTGACGGCAGCTCCCGCGATCTTTGTCGAGGCAGGGCGGGGCATTGCGTTGCGGCTGGCGCTTATCGTGCTCCTCGTCATGACCATGCTGCTCCTGACGCTGCTCAACGTGGGCGCGGGAGAGCGGTTCGTTCCGCGCGACGCGCGCGATAATGTACTAGCGCGGAGGTTAATCCTCTGGACTGACCCCGCGGGTCTCGGCTCGAGCAGCGACTCATTCGGGCCGGCCCATGGGCAGCTCTGCAGCGGCGGATGCCAGGAGTGAGAATGCGGAACGACTATTCGCTTCTCTTCTCGGTGGCCGTGCTCGGGCTCGTCTTCAGCCGCCAGCAGGCGCCGGCGTCCAATGTGTCCGCCGGACTGTCAAAAGCGGATGTGCTCCCAAGCGGGCAGGCGGCAAGCGGGGAGCGACCGTCTGGGAAAGGGGAGTCATGAGCATGGTCTGGGCAGCTCACCACGAGGTAAGGAAGGCGGGCAGGCCTTCCGTTCGAGAGGCCGGCTTCAGCCTTACCGAGCTCATCGTGTTCATCGCCGTGGTAGGTGTGCTCTTCGTCATGACCGTCCCGTTCTTCATCAGCTACTACCAGGCCGCCGCCGCGCGGGCGGACGTGCAGCAGGTGATGACGCTTTTCCACCAGGCCCGCGAGCTGGCGATCAGGCAGAACAATACGGTCTGCGTCACGCTGCCCAACAATGGTCAGATGGTCATCCTGCAGGGCAGCTGCGCCGGGGTCGCCTGGACGGGGGCGGGCACGGATGTGGCCGGCAATATCAATCTGCCGCAGGGCTTCACGATCGGACCGCTCAACAACGTGACATTCAATTATCTGGGAGCGGCGGGCGCAGCCACGAGCTACACCATGACCAACTCCACCACCGGCGCCCTCACGACGATCTCCATCGCGCTGACGGGCCGAGTGACGAGCCCATAGATGCGTCGCGTACTCCGATTCGTCGTCGCGGATCAGCGCGGGATGTCGCTGGCGGAGATCCTGGTCGCCTGCGTCATCATAGCCATCGGCCTCGTCGGCCTCCTGTCCGCAGTTCCGACCGCGAGCTATGGCATCCAGGAGGGTCAGCAGCTCTCCACTGCGACTTTTCTTGCCAACCAGAGGCTCGAACAGGTCCGAAATGCGCAATGGGTGGCCGCACCGGCCGCCGACACTCTCGGTGTCTCGGCGTCGACGTCCGTGGCCCCGACCTCTGGAGGCCTGACCACCTTCGCTGACGAAACTCCCATGGCGGCACCGTACAGCGGCTTTTCGCGGACGGTTCGCATCACCGACTGCGGCGTGGGAGCGGGATGCGGCGGCATCGTGGACCCCGGGCTTCGCCAGGTCACGGTCGCTGTGAGCTACCGACCCTCCACTGCCACCGGTGTCGCGGCCGTCGGCACCACGAAGAGTGCCATCGTATCCATGCTGATGGCGCAGCGATGAAGACCATGCTCCAGCTGGCCCGTGAGCAGCGCGGCTTCACCCTGGCTGAGCTGCTCGTCGTCATCGCCATCCTGGGGCTCATGCTGGCCGGTCTCGTGTCGGTGCAGATGCAGGGCCAGGACACCTACCTCATGGGGTCGAGCCGCGTCGAAGCCCAGCAGAACGCACGCGTCGCCCTCGAGCTCATGGTCCGTGAGCTTCGCTCCGCCCAGTCCATGACTGCGATTCCGAGCGCCACGAACATGACGTTCGTGGACGGGACCGGCGCCACCATCCAGTACCAGCTGTCCGGCGCGGTGCTCAATCGAATCACCGGCGGCGTCACGACCCCGCTCATCGGCGGCGTCCAGACGTTCGCCCTGACATATTTCTCTGCCTATGACGGCTCCACCAATACCGGGACCACGACGGGTGTCGCCGGGAGCGTCACGCTCGTCCGGCTGCAGCTCGTGACGGGGACGGAGCGGTCGGTTGCCACCTATTCGGCCGCCAATCAGAAGGCCACCGTCGAGATGCTCGTCCGTCTCCGGAACATGTAGGAGGACCCCATGCTCTTTCATCGACTCATGACCTTCATGCGGGGCCAGCGCGGTGTTGCGCTGCCCATGGCCCTGATAACCCTGCTGATCCTCTCGGCGCTCATCGTCGCCTTCTCCATGATGGCCGCCTCGGAGCCCGTGCTGGCCAACAACCAGCTCCAGGTCGCCCAGACCCGCGCCGTCGCCGAGAGCGGAGTGGAGCGGGCCATCTGGGCGCTCAATAATCCCGCGAACGCTAGCGGCATACCGAACCCGCTCGTCACCGCCGCGGCGCCCTACGACGGAACGACCGCCGTCCCCGTCCTCATCAACGGCACCCAGGTAGGTGTGTTCACCGTCGCCGTCACCAACGGCACCACCGCCAACGAGCGGAACATCGTCGCGACGGGCTGGACTCCCACGAACACCGGCACCGGCCCCAAGGTCAAGCAGAAGATCCAGGTGACCGTCTATCAGACGCGCTTTCTCGACCCTCCTTCCGCGCTCACCGTCCGCGGGGAGATCGGCGTAGGTGGCAACGCTCTCATAGACTCCAGGTCCGACCGGAGCTGTGGGGACAAGGCTGGGACGTTCAGTAAGGGTGTCACGTCGGTCGGCGGGTCGGCCGACATCTACGGCGCCGACGGCAATAACGTCCACAATCAGGACGGCACCGATCTGATCCAGAACCAGCCGGACGCGTCCTTCGACCCTTACACGTACTCGGGGGCCGAGCTCAACGCCCTCAAGACCCTCGCCAGGAAGAACGGCACCTACTATCAGGGCGCGGTGACTTTCAACTCGAGCAACCGGATGCCGAACGGCATCGTCTACGTGGACACCGTCAGCGGCAACAATATCGACGCCAACGGAGCGAACACCACGTCCACCAGCGACTTTGCCTCGGTGGACATTGACGGGAATGCTCCGCTCGATGGGAGCCACATCTTCAGTGGCATGCTCATCGTGGCAGGATCGCTCAACATCCATGGCAACTTCCAGATGCACGGGATGGTCTACGTGATGAACGACTTCACCTACCTGGGCACCGGCACCGGGCAGATCGTCGGGGCCGTCATGAGCCAGAACATCCGCGACACCTCGGCCACGTCAATCGACACGGATACGAGCGGCAATTCCACCATCATCTGGAACTGCGGCTATGCCAAGACCGGTGGCGGGCAGCTGCCCCAGACCTTCACCATCGAGTCAGGTACCTACAGGGAGATCTCCGGCTAACGTGCGCCCACACCACCTCCTCTCACTGCTGGGGTTCCTCGTGCTGGCGTGCTCGGCCTGCCAGTCTCAGGTGCCCCCACCGCCGGCTCGCGTCGAAACGGATCCTTCGGTGCGCGCCAGCGCCGCTCTGGAGGCGGGTCGCTACACCGAGGCCGTGAGCCTCTTTCGGGAAGCGCTCATACGCACACCAGAGAGCGTGCCTCTCCGCTATGGGCTGGCCGTCGCGCTTTCGTATACCGACCGCGCGGCCGCCGTTGCCGAGTTTCAGTGGGTACTGGCGAGCGCCCCGCCTGGCTCGCGCGAAGCCGTCGAGTCGCGCGCGTGGCTCGCCCGCGCTGGCCTTCTGCCTCGCCCCGCAGCGTCCCGCGGGACCGTTGAACGCGAGCGGCAGACGGGCAATGCGGTCCTGACGGGCCGCGCCCTCTTCGCCGAGTCGGGCGCCAAGCCGCAGGCGATGCAACGCCTCCAGCTGTTTCTGATGGGCCGGCCCGACAGCCCGACCAAGGAGCAGCGCTACGTGCTCCGGACGGACGAGGACGGGAACTTCAAGTTCCCCGACGTTCAACCCGGGCCCTACATGCTGACCAACCGCCTCGCGGGCCAGCCGATCTGGCGGCTTCGCGTCGAGCTGAAGTCCGGCGAAGAGCAGCAGCTCGATCTCACCTCCGCGAACAGCGTGGGCGTCCAGGACGACTTTCCGCAGCCGCGCTGACCAAAGAAACTTCTACGGCTCGATCCAGAAATGGGAATGAAAGTCTACGGGGCGTAGGTCCGCCTCCCGTTCCCCGGCACGAGAAGCGACGTCGCTTGACCCAGCTCCTTCTTTTGAGCGAATCTTCGGATGGCCGACGGGATGCGACCTGAGCCAGAGTCCTAGTGGGGAATCGAGCACTCGCAAGGCAAAGTAGCGACGACACTTGCGCGACACTCGGCTGAGTGACCAAGCGCAAAAGGACAAGATTGAATCGGCGTCGGGGTTCGTCAGGATGACTTCCATTGGCGCGCGGGGACGTTCGGTTCGGTGTGATCCGCCAGTCGACGATGGCGCACGCTGAGGGCACGGCTCAATGACCGAAAGTAAGGGCAAGATCCTCGTCGTGGACGACGACGTGCCGGTGGCGGAAATGCTGGCCGAACATCTGACCGAGCTCGGGTACCAGGTCATCTCGGCCCATGGTGGGATCGAGGCCCTCACCAAGCTCGACCTGGAGAAACCCCATGTGATTCTGCTCGACGTTCGGATGCCGGAGATGGACGGCGTGGAGGTTCTGCGCCGCATCCGCAGCTTTGACTCCAAGGTCGGCATCTTGATGATCACGGGCAATGACGACGTCGATCTCGCCAAGGAGACGATCGAGCTCGGCGCCTTCGATTACCTGCTCAAGCCACCCAGCGGCACGCCCTCCGCGCACGCTCAGCTCTACGATTTGGCCCTCGAGATCTTTCGCGCGACTCGGGCGCTGTCCCCGGTGGCGCGGGAATCCGTTGGACGGGAGCTCGAGCACGTCGCGCTCTACGCCCTGCAGCGCGGCGTGGGAGGCGAAAAGCCGGAGGTCATCCGAGCGCTCAATCAGGTCCGGACCGTCCTGCGATTCGCCAAGGATCTGGGTGACATGAGCGACGATACCCACCGCGCCCTGGACGCCTACGTCGCGAGGGCCCGTCGATCTGTGGGGCTCATCTGACCACCCTCATAGCCGCCAGGGGGCGCCATCCGTGCAGGTGTCCTGGGAGAAGATCGCCAGATACGACCCAGACGTCTTGGTCTTGATGTCGTGCAGCTTCAGTTTGGACCATCAACGAGTTCGCCACCTTGCATACGCCGGAGGCGTGGAATCATCTCAAGGCGGTGAAGTCCGAGCGAGTGTACACGGTCGAAGGCGCCACGTACTTCTGCCGCTCGGGGCCTCAAACCGTTGATGGCCTGCAGATTCTCGCCGAGATCATGCATCCAGAACTGTTCCCGCGGCGGTCGCGGCCGAATGAGTCTGGAGACTTAGGCCCGAAGGTTCCGACAGGCGAACGAGAGGGGCCGCTGATCAGGGATGATAGCGTTGGCACCCGGCTCGCTCACGTGCCCGCCTTTATGCTTCAGGCGACCTGACCCTTCACGACGCCGGTCAAGACGTCTCCTCTCTGCTGACCAGCGCGGAACGCCGGATCATCACGGAGAGACGTGCGTCGTGGTCACTTGACATCCGGTCGGGAGGCCGACAAGACCTGGCGTGTGAGGGCGTGCAGTGCCGACAGGCTGAAGGGCTTGGTCAGAACCGGCACCGGAGTCCGGGCGAGGAAGTCCTGGTAGTCCGGGTGCTCGATTGCGCCGGTGATAAGGATCATGCGCCGCAGGAGATCCGGCTGCCGCCGCTCCAGCTCCTGACAGAGGCCGACCCCGTCGAGCCCGGGCATGAGGAGATCGCTGAGGATGAGATCGTAGGCTCGGTCCTTGATCTTCTCGAGGGCACGCCGACCGTTGACGGCCACGTCGATCTCATACCCTTCGGCAGCCAACGCGTCGACCAACGGCTGAGCGATGAGAGGCTCGTCGTCGACCACGAGGATATGAATCGATCGTCTCATGGGTCCGTTGATAGTGTTCACTTCGATCCCTTTTACGAGCAAAGGACGCACCATCGCGAACGGCCAGAAATCGGGCGCTTACCAGTCGACCAGAGCCAGCCTGATTCCCAAATCGGCACGGCCAAATCGGGCGAAGCAAAATGATCTCAGCCTAGATTGTCCAAGTGATGACGCCGGACGTCAGGCGTCCGACATCGTGGCGCTCCCTCTCCTCTCCCTCGACGACCTCGGGCCATTCGACTCCCGGGAGGTCATCTAGAGTCGCCGGCGCCGGCTTCTCCGCGCTCTTCGCCCATCAATCTGGGCCCGCGAAAGCTTCCAGATTTGGCACCGCACGTGCTAAGTAGAGGCAGACATCCGTCCTTTTCGATCCAAACCGTGGGCCCTAAAGGACCCACACAGGAGGTTGGCATCAATGTTGAGTTTCTGGCACGAGAAGAGAAAGGCGCTGGACATCGAGCGGGGCTTCACGCTCATCGAGCTGATGATCGTGGTGGCTATCATCGGCATCCTCGCCGCAATTGCCATTCCGCTGTACGCCAACGTCCAGACACGCGCCCGCGTGGCCAAGGCACAGGCCGATACGCGGACTCTGGCCTCGTCGGTCAGCATCTTCGCGGCCCACATGGGCGCATTGCCGGCCGCGCTGACGGACCTGACCCAGCAGACCACGAACGGCCTTGGCCAGATTGCCGGCCCGTTCATGGCCACCGTCCCGACGCCGCCTCCGGGCGGCTCGCCTGCCTGGTCGGGTACCTACACCTACACGTCGAGCAGCACCGGCACATTCTCCATCACCGCCAACGGTGATGGCACGACGGTCACCGTTCCGTAAGCGGGACCCTCGGACATCTGCATCGCCGGGGGCGTGACAGCGACGGGGGAAGGCCTCAGGCCTTCCCCCGTCGCATACCGACACAGGCTCGACGAAAGGTCTCCGATATGCGAGTGACCACAAAACGGATGACCCTCAGCGTCGTTGGTGTGTTGGCACTGCTGGCCTGGGCGACGCTCGCCGAACCCGCCTCGATTGGCCCAGGAGCCTTCGTGAGCCTCCGTGTCGGGGCGCTGGTGTGGCGGATTGATGCCGACGGACTGGCGTTTCTGTTCAGCCGCGGCATTCAACATCGACTTATCCGCGTGACTTAGCTGCGAGCTTCGCGAGACCCATTCGCCGGGCGTGGCGTATCCTGGTCCTCCCAGTCCTCGGGGCGAACATGAAGTCTGAGAATGGGCATCGTGGCCATTTCCCGGTGTCGAGCCGACGCGGCCCCCATCGAGACACTCGACTACCGTGTCACTGCTCAGGTCGGCACAGGTGATGCTGCCAAGACCTGTATGGAGGAGGAGGGACTTCGACGGCAGCCCAGGAGGGAATACGTCAGGGGAAACTCTTTTCTACGAGGGCCAGTCGCAGAAGGTCGGCGAGGCCGCCATGCAACATGTGGATCTTGAACTACTGAAGGCCTTGATCGTGCTCAGACAGCGGCTCATGGACGAGCCCAAGCCATGATTGGCCAGACGTTGGGTCAGCTAGTTGCGCAGAGGTCGACCCCCCCCCAAACTTAAGATAGCGCTGCCCAACAAGAGTAGCGAAGAGGGTTCCGGGATGCGCGTCGTTGCGAATTGAACATTGAGACGAATGACGTCGCCCGCGCCAGCACACTCCCTCCCGGACCCGACGCTCCGAAGTTCACGGAGACTGAATTTGACGTAAACGTCAGGTCTGCGGCATCTACCCCCAGCACACCCGCCGTGGAGGCTCCCGGCAGGTACCCGGTAATGCCCCCCGCCGTGAGATCAGTAAACCGCCAACCGTTGAAAGCTGTAGCACATTAACGATAAGAGGAGCTGGTAATTCGATGCCGGCGCCGACCGTCACTACCGCTGTTTGGAAACAGCCATTCAGCCAGAATCTGGTGTCCGGTCCACCCCGCGAAAGCTGAATGACCCCAGAGAGTGAGGCACCTTGCGACTGAGGGCATGTCACGACACTAAGCATTCCGCGGGCCGCCGCGGCCGCGCCCGCGGCCAGCCGCGGGTTGATGTGAAACCGCACGCTGGGCCACCCGCCGTCGGGAGGCTCGCCATCGGCCGGTTGCATTCCGAGCAGACGACGTTCGGCACCGGTAAGATGAAGCCGAGCATCGCCGCGGGGCTCGGGCGGACGGACGATCTGGAGCTGTAGGTTGAGCGCCTCGTGGCGCTGCTGAAGCCGGAAGAGGGGCGGGGTACCCTGACCATATGGGCCAAGGAGACGAAGGGGTTGTATCGGCAAGCGACGTCGGCCAATCTGGCGTCGGTAACGGCGCGAGCGGCCAGCGGGGCTTCGCGCTGGTGATGGCCCTGGTGCTTCTCATGTTGGTCAGCGTGTGGACGGTCGCGCTGCTACAGCTCGCCGGCAGCGAGGGCATCCTCGCCGCCAACCTCGCGGACAACAGCCAGGCGAGGGCCTGCGCCGAGGCTGGATTGGAGCTGGCCTTAGCGCAGCTGCAGAATCCCAGCGGCTCGCCATGGGGCGCACACTCGCTTGAGGCTGATGGCGTCATTGTCTGCACCTTCTCGACAGCCCCCGCCTGGGTCAGCGCGACTGAGGTGAGCGTGATGTCCACGGCGAACACAGCCGGTCCGCGACCCGCGACAGCCGTCGCCCGGTGGAGCCTCATCTACGACGCGACCGCGACCCGGTGGGTCGTCAAACCCGGCACGTACAGGGAGAGCTGATCGATGACGACAGAGAGAGCGTCCAAAGGGCATTAGCTCGCAGGAGCGGCTGATCGAGGTATGCGAGCCCGCTACTTCTTCAGCGTGAAGGCTCCGGGGCCCAGGAGGATCTGGGCCACGGTCGCGCCGAGGACGAAGAGCGGGTACTCGTACCCGTTCTTGCCCGCGAAGATGAAGAAGCCCTGACTCGAGTGCACGAACCAGATGGCCCCTGCCATGACCGGGATGTTGGCGAGAGCCGCCCAGCGGACAAGGATGCCGAGGACCAGCAGGATCCCGCCCAGCCCATGCGCGAGCAACAGGTACCAGGCCCCCAGCTCGGGCAGCGGTATGCCCGCGCTGCGCTGGTAGGCGATGAGCCCAGAGGGAAAGCCGATCCTGTACACGGCCAGGTAGGCGTGGGCGAGGTAGATAACACCGAGACAGAGGCGTAGCACCAGGGTGCCATATGCCTCGAGACCGCCTCTGGCCACCCTCGGCCCTCCCGTCGCGAGCTGCGTTCAGGACTTTCGGAAAAAGATCTCGCCGACGTACGCCCCCGCGCGCGAGCGGGTGTCGTCGGAGTCGATGCCGATGGAGATCGCCTCCATCTTCTCCTCGGGCTCCTCACCGTAGATCTTCTTGTAGTCCTGGCAGACATTGCGGGACTCGGTCAGCCACTTGTTGAGATCAGCCTCGCCCGAGCGGACGACCACGTAGGTCACGAGCCCCGTCTTCTGGCTCTTGAAGATGCTCCCCGCCGGCGCCGTCGTATCCCAGATGTATCCGATGATGCGCGACCGCACGGCCGAGGGAAAGCGGGGGAACGTCACGTAGATCTGCGCGGCCTCGTCGTCGGTGGCCTTCTTGCGGGCGTCGGCGCCCTTGGGAAGCTCGACCGCCTTCCACTTCCACTGCAGGATCTGGTAATCCTTGCAGTCGACCTTGATTTCCTTGTTGATCGTCGAGCTGTCGCCGTTGCTCTTCATGTTCAGGACGCGCGTGGAGTCCTCGCTCACGATCTCGAAGTCGTAGCTGGGACTGCCCCAGTTCTGCGCCTTCCACCCCGCGGGCACGCCCTTCTGGCCCACGGGCGTCTTGGACCAGTCCTCCACGACGAGCGGGGCGCCCTGGCCCCACACGGCCGAAGCGGCGGCGAGCAGGACCACGGCCGCGATCGTGCCTCGTCGCATAGCCTTTCCGTGCCCTCCTGTGTTGGGGTGCCGCGCGCCGATGGATGCGTCGCCCCGGCGAGTATAGCCCACCGCCTATGTTACGGTAAGCGCGTCATGGCGGATCTCCGAGTGGACAAGTGGCTCTGGGCCGCTCGCTTCTTCAAGAGCCGGACACTCGCCTCCGCCGCGTGCGCCGGCGGCAAAGTCGACGTGAATGACGAGGCCGTCAAGCCGTCGCGCGCGCTTCGGCCGGGAGATCTCGTGCGCATCACGCTTCCACGCGGCAAGAAGATCGTCAAGGTCGCCGCCCTGTCGGACCGGCGAGGCTCGGGCACGCAGGCCGCTCTCCTCTACGAGGACCTGACGCCGCCCCCTCCGCCGCGCGAGGGACGCATCTTGCCGCCCGTCATCCGCCCCAAGGGCCTTGGTCGCCCGACCAAGCGCGAGCGTCGTCTCATCGAGCGTCTGCATCGCTTCTGACGGCGCCCCCCGGTAAGCTTGACGTAGGGCCGTAAATCTTTCGCGCCCTCACGTCCCTGTCGCGCCGGGGACCTCGATCCAAAGCCGTGAGATTTCAAGACCTTCCAAATTCCTGCGCTGACCTCCAGCCCTGGCATCCCGGTTGCCATCCTTCGCCAAGGCGTTTTCATCACGGCTGGCAAATAGCTGGGCAGTCACTGGGAAGGAGAGCGAGCATGGCGGACGGCGGCTGGAACAATCCGTGGAAGCTCACGGCCATCGGCATGGCCCTCGTGATCGTGACCGCGCTGGCGACGGGCCTCGTCGTGGCCAACTGGTCGGGCAAGGACAGCGACAGGAAGGTGGTCGATACGACCTCGAGCAGTCCGGCGTCCCGCGTGGCGAGCTCCCCGGCGCCGGCGGCGCCGGCAGTGCCCACTCAGACGGCGATCAACGCGTGCAACCAGTACGCGGCCACGCAGGCGGGGCAGCGGAACAAGACGGTCGACACGATCAAGGACGGCGCCATCGGCGCGGTGGCTGGCGCAGCCCTCGGCGCGGCGGGTGGCGCCATCGCCGGCGGCGGCTCGGGGGCCGGCAAGGGCGCGGCCATCGGGGGCCTCGTGGGCGCGGGCGGCGGCACGCTCTACGGGCTGAACGAGAACCAGAAGCACGACGAGCACTACCGCAATTCGTACGCGAGCTGCATGCGCTCGCGAGGCTACACGGGCTAGGCGGAAGAACCGGAAACTGAAGTCAGGGCCCGGCGGGCGAGGCCCCGCCGGGCCGTCGGCTGCGGTCGATCTGATCTCACCCCGCTTGCGTCCTGATTGCCCATCTGCTACGGTCACCGCGTCATTGGCGTCCGGGCGGCCCGCCAGGTGCGGGCCCCAGGGAAGGCGGTGCGAATCCGCCGCGACCCCGTCACTGTAATCGGGGACGAAACCTGCGTGTAGCCACTGGCCCGAGAGGCGCGGGGCCGGGAAGGCGCGGGGAGTAGGACGATCCGAAAGCCAGGAGACCTGCCCGGTCGCTCGCACTCCAACCGGTCCTCGCGGGAGGACCTGGACGAGCATGTCCCGTCAACCCGTGCTCCACCAGTCGGACCTGATTCTCGGCGGCGTCCGTAGCGGCAAGAGCCGCCAGGCCCTTCTCCTCGCGACCGCTTCCCCCTCGGGCCGTCGCACGGGCTTTCTCGCCACCGCGCGGGCCGACGATCGCGACATGGCCCGGCGCATCGCGCGGCACCAGGCCGACCGGCCCGCGGGCTGGTGCACCGTGGAGGAGCCCTACGAGATCGGCGAGGCCTGCCGGAGGCTGGCCGATCGCGTCGATCTCATCGTGCTCGATTGCCTCACCCTCTGGGTCTCGAACCTCCTTCTTCGTGGTGACCTCCCGGACGACGTGCTGGCGGCCACGGACGCGCTGGCCAAGCTCGTGAGCGAGCGACGTGTCTCGATGATCATCGTGTCCAACGAGGTCGGCTCCGGCGTCCACCCGCCGACCGAGATAGGCGTGCGCTTCCAGGACACGCTCGGCGGCGTCAACCAGCGCGTCGCGGCGGTGGCCGAACGCGTCACGCTCATGGTCGCCGGCGTTCCGATGCTCGTCAAAGACAGCGCGCCACGAATTCCCGCGGATGCCCGTGCTCCAGAAGCTCCTTAGCGGCATCGGGCTCCCGGACCCCGCGCCGGGTCTCGAGGCCCAGCGAGCCCTTGATCGGCTGACCAAGCCACCGGGCAGTCTCGGGCGGCTCGAGGAGCTGGCGCGCCGGCTCGCCGAGATCTCGGGACGGTTCCCGCCCACGATCGACCGGCCCGTCATCTTCACGCTCGCCGCCGACCATGGCGTGGTGGCCGAAGGCGTGAGCGCCTATCCGCAGATCGTGACGGCGCAGATGGTCGAGAATTTTCTCCGCGGGGGGGCGGCCGTCAACGTCCTGGCCCGCCACGCGGGGGCGGCCGTGGTGGTGGCGGACATGGGAGTGGCGGGACCGCTGCCCGCCCATCCCGCGCTCGTGAGCGCGCCGATCGGGCGGGGCACGCGCAACATGTGTGACGGCGCCGCCATGACGCGCGAGGAGGCCCTGCGCGCCATCGAAGCGGGCGCGGGCCTCGTCCTGGCCGAGGGCGGGCTCGATCTCATTGGCACGGGCGAGATGGGCATCGGCAATACCACGGCGGCCAGCGCCGTGGTCGCCGCGCTCACGGGCCTTCCGCCCGCGACGGTGACGGGCACGGGCACCGGCATCGACGCCGAGGGACGCGCCCGAAAGGTAGACGCCATCACGCGCGCGCTTGCCGTCAACCGTCCCGATCCGGCCGACGGCGTGGACGTGCTCGCCAAGGTCGGTGGCTTCGAGATCGCCGGGCTCTGCGGGGTCATCCTGGCCGGCGCGGCCTCGCGCATTCCGGTGGTCCTCGACGGCTTCATCGCGGGCGCAGCGGCCCTGGCCGCGGTCAGGCTCAAGCCCGACGTCCAGGCCTATCTCCTGGCCTCGCACCGCTCGACGGAGCCGGGCGCCGCTCACGTGCTGGAAGCCCTCGGCCTCGAGCCCTTTCTGGATCTCGACATGAGGCTGGGCGAGGGGACAGGCTCGGCGCTCTGCATCAGCCTGGCCAGGGCCGCCGTGAAGATCCTGGGCGAGATGGCGACCTTCAAGTCCGCCGGCGTTTCCGAGCGCTCGCCGTGAGCCTCTCCCCGGGCATTCCCACCGTCGTGATCGCCGGCGTGTCGAGCGGGGCGGGGAAGACCACGCTGATGCTCGGTCTCCTCGAGGCTCTCCGACGCCGCGGTCTCACCGTTCAGCCTTTCAAGGTAGGGCCCGACTTCATCGACCCCGCCTTCCACGGGTTGGCCAGCCATCGACCGGCCGTCAATCTCGACGGCTGGATGTGTGGGCGCGACGCCGTGCTGGACGCGGTCGGGCGGTACGCCGCCGACGCCGATCTGGCACTGGTCGAAGGCATGATGGGCTGCTTCGACGGGCGCGACGGCGGCAGCGACGAGGGATCGACCGCGCAGATCGCGAAGTGGCTGGGAGCGCCCGTGGTGCTGGTGGTGGACGCGGGCGCCCTCGTGAGGAGCGCCGGCGCGATCGTCCTGGGCTTCGAGCGCTTCGATCCAGAGCTCCGTGTCGAGGGCGTGGTGTTCAACCGCGTGGGCGGCGCCCGCCACCTCGAGTGGCTTCGACAAGCCGTGACGGGCGTCTGCCGGGCGCGTGTCCTCGGAGGGCTGCCCCATGAGCCGGCCGTGGCGCTCCCCGAGCGGCACCTCGGCCTCGTGACGGCCGCCGAGGGGGGCTACACGCTTGCGCTCGCCGAGACGCTGGCGGCCTCCGTCGAGCGCGAGCTCGATCTCGATGCCCTCCTGCGGCTCGCGACGAGCGCGGTGGAGCGGAGCCATCGGCCGCCGGGCTCTGCCGTTGCGAGCCGCCCGGTGCGAGTCGGAGTGGCTCGGGATCGCGCCTTCCAGTTCTACTACGCAGAGAATCTCGATCTTCTCCGCAGGGCGGGAGCCGAGCTCGTCTTCTGGAGCCCGATGGACGACGCCACCCTGCCGGAGGTGGACGGGCTCTTCCTCGGCGGCGGCTATCCGGAGATCCACGCCGAGCGCCTGAGCGCCAATGCCGCCATGCGCCAGGCGGTGAGGAAATTCGCCGAGGCTGGGCGTCCCGTCTACGCGGAGTGCGGGGGTCTCATGTACCTCGCCGAGTCCCTCCAGGACGCTCGGGGCGCCACGTGGCCCATGGCCGGGCTCCTGCCCGCCCGCACGCGCTGGGTCCGGGGGCGGCTCCACCTCGGCTATCGCGAGATCGTCACGTCGGCCGCGAGCCTGCTCGGGCCGGCGGGGACGCGTGCGCGCGGCCACGAGTTCCACGCCTCGGAGCTCGAGCCGCCGCCCGCCTCTGTCGAGCGCGTCTATTGGATCAACGACGGGTGGATCAACGACGGGCGAATCGACGACGGGCGAATCGACGATGGGCGGGCGGAGGGCTACATGGTCGGGCGCGCCCTCATGAGCTACGTGCACCTGCACTGGGCTTCGTGCCCTGGCATCGCAACCCGCTTCGTCGAGGCCTGCCGGGCATGACGGCGAGCCTGCGCGCGCTCGCCCTCTGCCTGCTGCTCGTCCCGGGGTCGGCCTGGGGCTTGGAGGTGGTCGACCAGACCGGGCGTGTGCTGACGCTGCCAAGCCCGCCGCGACGCATCGTCTCGCTCGTGCCGAGCGTGACCGAGATCGTCTTCGCCATCGGCGCGCAGGACGCCCTCGCGGGCGTGACGGACTTCTGTGACTTTCCCGTCGAGGCCAAGGGCAAGCCGAGCGTGGGCGGCATGATCAATCCGAGCCTCGAAGCCCTGGTGACGCTCAGGCCTGATCTGGTCGTGGCCACGCGCTCCGGGAATCGCGCGGAGACCTTCGACCAGCTCAAGCGGCTACGCCTGCCCGTCTATCTGGTCGACCCGATCTCGGTGGAAGACGTCATGCGGCTCGTGACCGCCCTCGGCGAGCTGACCGGCCACCGGGACGGGGCCGCCGCCGTCACCGGCGATCTCGAGCGGCGGATGAAGATGGTAGAAGAGCGCGTGGCGGGCCGGCGGCGCCCGCGCACGCTCTACGTCCTCTGGCCCGACCCGCTCATCGTGCCGGGTCGCGACGCCCTGGTCTCCGAGCTGATCGCCCGGGCCGGCGGGGAGTCCGTGACGGCGGACCAGGGCGCGGGCTATCCGCGCATGAGCCTCGAGGCGGCGGTCGCGCGGGCGCCCGAGGTGATCATCCTCGCCAGTCACGGTGGCGGCACGCCGGTGGGACGCGACAAGTGGGAACGCCTGGAAAGCCTCCCCGCCGTCAAGAGCAAGCGCCTGTACACGGCCGACGGCAGCGTCATGCACCGCTACGGCCCGCGGGTCGTCGAGGGCATCGAGTCGCTGGCGAGACTCATCCACCCGGAGGCCTTCGTCAAGTGACGGGGCCGAGGAAGCTCCTGGCGGTGTGCGCGGGACTCGCGCTGGTGCTCGGCCTGGTGGCGCTCCTCTCGCTCCTCGTGGGCAGCGCGCGCGTGGCCCCCGGCGCCATCGTCGACCTCGTGATGGGGCGCGGGCCCGTGGAGGGCACGGAGCGCGTGGTCATCCTCGGCATACGCCTCCCGCGAATCGCCGCGGCGGCGCTCGCGGGGGGAGCGCTCGCGGTGGCGGGCGCCGGCTTCCAGGCTCTCACCCGGAATCCGCTCGCCGAGCCCTCCGTCCTCGGGGTCTCCGCGGGCGCGGCGTTCGGGGTGGTGCTGGCGCAGATCTCCGGGCTCGGCCAGGGCGTCGTCGAGGCGCTGGGGCTGACGGCCTTCGCCTTTGCCGGAGCCCTCGTGGCCGGCGTGTCGGTGTACGTGATCGCCGCCACGGGCCGCGGATTGCCGGTTCACACGCTGCTCCTGGCCGGCGTCATCGTCGGCATCTTCTTCTCCGCCGCCATCACCGTGCTCATCTCGCTGGTGGACACCAATCGGCTGGGCGGCGTCATTCACTGGCTGCTCGGGAACCTCGCGCCCATTCCCGCGGGCGCTCTCGGCGTGTTCGCGGCGGTGACGGCGCTCGGGCTCTGGCTCGTGCTCGGGAAGGCGCGCGCCCTGAACCTCCTCGCCCTCGGCGAGGAGGGCGCGCAGGAGCTCGGAGTGGACGCCGAGCGGCTCAAGCGGCGCATCTTCGTGGGCTCGGCCCTTCTCACGGGCACCGTGGTCGCCTTCGTCGGGCCCATCGGCTTCGTGGGGCTCATCGTGCCCCACGCCCTGCGCATGCTCGTCGGCCCCGACAACCGTGTGCTCATCCCCGCGGCCGCCCTGGGCGGCGGGGTCTTCCTGCTCGCCGCCGATACCCTGGCGCGGACGGTGGTCGCGCCCGCGGAGCTCTCGGTCGGCGTCATCACGTCCTTCTGCGGGGCGCCGTTCTTCATCTACCTCCTGCGCTCGCGCGCGGGACGGGTCATGCCGTGACGCCCCTCGTCCGGCTCGACGGGGTCGGCTTCGCCTATCCGAAGGCCGCGCCCGGGCGTAGCCGCTTCGAGATCCGGGATCTATCCTTCGCGGTGGCGCCCGGGGAAGTCCTCGGGCTGATCGGACCGAATGCCGCGGGCAAGACGACGGTCATCCATCTCCTCTCCAAGGTCTTGACCCCGTCCCGGGGCGAGATCTTCGTGGAGGGCGAGCCGCTCCGGTCGCTCGGCCGCGCCGAGGTGGCGCGGCGGGTCGCCGTGGTGCCGCAGGACGTGGCACAGGGCTTTCCCTACACGGTGGGCGAGCTCGTTCTCATGGGCCGCTTCGCTCACGCGCCGGGCCGATTCTTCGAGAGCGCGGCGGATGCGCGCGTCGCGCGCGAAGCCATGCGGCTGACCGGCGTGGAAGCCCTCGCCGGCGAGACGCTGGGCCGACTGTCGGGAGGGGAGCGCCAGCGTGTGGTCCTCGCCCGCGCCCTCGCCCAGGAGCCGCGGCTCCTCGTGCTCGACGAGCCGACCGCCCACATGGACCTGCGCTACCAGGCCGAGTGCGTCGGTCTCCTGCGGCGGCTCAATCGGGAGCAGGGGCTCGGCATCCTCCTCGTCTCCCACGATCTCAACATGGCGGCCGAGCTGTCGGATCGGCTGCTCCTCATGTCCGGAGGAGCCGCCGTGACCACGGGCACGCCCGAAGAAGTGCTGCAGGAGTCGACCCTCGAGCGCGTCTACGGCTGCCGCGTCGTGGTGGACAAGCACCCCGCCACCCATCGGCCCACCGTGAACGTCGCCTGGCCAGACCGATGAAACGGGCGAAGCTGTCGCCGGCTACTCCGAGGGAGCGCGGACGCGGGTCGATAAACGACGCGGGCGGAACAAGCGAAGCTGTCGCCGGCGTCGCGCCGGCGACGCTGGGGGAGTCCGGGCGCGGGTCGATAAACGAGATGGGTGGAACAAGCGAAGCTGTCGCCGGCGCCGCGCCGGCGACAATGGGGGAGGGCGGGGGCCATCGGGGCCCCCGCTGATAAAAGAGACGTCGCGATCAAAGGGAAGCCGGTGAGAAACCGGCGCGGTCCCGCCACTGTGAGTGGGGAGCCAAGCCCCTGCCTGTACGGAAGCCACTGGGAAACGTCCCGGGAAGGCTGGGCGACGGCGCTGAGCCACGAGTCAGGAGACCTGGTCGCGACATGGAAGCAGACACCCTTTCGAGAGAAAAGGAGCGGTCATGCGAATCGCGAGCAAGGTCCTGGTCCTGACGTGGCTCTTGGCGGCGCCGCCGGTGGCCGCCCAGGAGACGAAGGTCGTGGACCCGGTGGTGGTGACGGCGACCACGGTGCCCACGCCGGCCACGCAGCTCGGGGTGGCCCTCAGCGTGATCACGGAGAGCGACTTCAAGACCTATCACTACGCGACGGTGGACGAGGCCATGCGGAACGTGCCGGGAGTGGACATCCGCCGCTCCGGCTCGCTCGGCAAGACGTCGAGCATCTCGATTCGCGGGGCCAATTCCAACCAGGTGCAGGTGCTGGTGGACGGAGTCCGTGTGAAGAGCCCGACCCTGGGCCAGGTCGATCTTTCCGACCTCTCGCCGGATCTCATCGAGCGGATCGAGATCATCCGAGGGTCGCAGTCCGCCCTCTACGGGGCCGACGCCATGGGCGGCGTGGTCAACATCATCACCAAGAAGGGCCAGGGGCCCTTCCAGGCCTCCGTGCAGCAGGAGGCGGGCAACTACGGCACGCTCCAGTCCCGCGTCCAGGCGAGCGGAGCCTGGAAGATCTTCGACTACTCCTTCTCCGCCTCGCACCTCGAGAGCAACGGACAGTTCCAGAACGACGGCTCCAATATCAATGCCCTCAACGGCCGGTTCGGAGTCTCGTTGCCCTTCGACTCCTCTCTCGCCTTCATCATTCGCTACAATAAGAGCGACACGGGCGTTCCCGTCAAGGGCGTCTTCCCGGGACCCCAGCCCATCGATCCCGTCATCAACCCGAACGCGAAGCAGCAGAGCGAGACGACCGTGATGCTCCTCGAGGCCAAGACGCGGCCGGTGACGTGGTGGGAGAGCACGGCGCGCGTCTCACGCTACCAGAACAATGTCGGCTTCCAGGATCCCGCGGACCCCGGTGTCGACTTCGACTTTCCGACCTTCTCCCAGATCAACGTCGAGCGGCGCGAGGTGGAGTGGCTCAACTCCATTCACGCAGGTCCCTGGAGCACGAGCACGGTGGGGATCGGGTACCGGCACGAGGACGGCGAGAACAAGGGGGTCTTCCGTGCGGCCCGGCACGTCCCCTCCCTCTTCTTCGAGCAACAGCTCCGCTTCTTCGACCGGCTCTTCCTGACAGGAGGCTTCCGGCACGAGGACGACAGCGTGTTCGGCAGCTCGCTGACGAAGCGCGGCTCCCTCGCCTTCCTGATCAAGGAGACGGGCACCCGCATCCGCGGGAGCGCGGGCACCGGCTTCCGGGCACCGACCTTCAACGACCTCTTCTTCCCCGACTTCGGCAACCCCGATCTCCAGCCCGAGCGCAGCATGTCGTGGGACGCCGGGGTGGACCAGAAGCTCTGGCAGGGACGGATCCGGCTCGGGCTGACGTACTTCCACAACGACTTCACGAACCTGATCACCTGCTGCGTGTCGATTCCCACGGCGCCCTTCGGGGGGCCCGTGAACGTCGGCGCCGCCCGCTCCGTGGGGGTCGAGTTCACGAGCGAGGCCGACATCCTGCCGAACCTCGTGGGATACGTCAACTACACGTTCACCGACACCAAAAATCTGGTAACGGGACGGTGGCTGCCTCGCGAGCCCCAGCACCGGTGGAACATCGGACTCACCTGGGAGCCCATCCGGCGCCTGTCCCTGTTCACGCAGGTCTACGTCGTCACCCAGCAGTGGGAGACCTTCGGCGAGGTCTACAACAGCGGCTACACGCGCGTGGACATGGGCGGCACCTATCGCGTGCTCGAGAAGTATAACTGGGTCCAGGGGCTGGATCTCATCGTGCGGGTCCAGAATCTCCTGAACGAAGGCTATGCCGAGGTGCGCGGGTTTCCCGCCCTGGGGACGAACGTCCTCGTTGGCCTCCGGGTCGGGTTTTGAGGCGGCGCCCATGATCGACGGCCTGAGCCTTCGGATGGATGACACGGCCGTCGTGGTGACGAGCCCACGGCCGCTCACGATCCTGTCGTCGGCCGTGCACGGCGGAGGCTTCCAGAGCGCCCGGACCATCATCAACCTTCACGTTGCCAAGCACGATCCCTGCGTCGACCCGGCCGCGATGCTGGACGCCTTCGCGCGACGTGCCGCAGTGCCCGTGCCCTACGTCGGGCTCTTGACGGGCGCCTGGACGGAGCTCGCGACGACGGGAGAGGAAGGTGGGGCCGGGATCGCGACGCTCGCTGTGGCCACCGTCGGCCTGAGCAATCGCATGGCCGCCGCCCACGGGCCGATCCAGGTCTGGATGCCCGGCACCATCAACACCATCGTGGTCGTTGATGCCAATCCCGATCCACCCGCCCTCGTCAATGCCGTGATGACGGCGACCGAGGTCAAGACCCTGGCCCTCCACGAAGCCGGCTTGCGCGATGCCGAGGGCAGGCCCGCCACGGGCACCTCGACGGACGCCGTGGTCATCGCGGCCACGGGACGGGGCGGGGACATCCGCTTCGGTGGGCCCGCCTCCGAGCTCGGCTGGAGCATAGCCCAGGCCGTGTACAAGGCCTTGACCGCGGGAATTCGCAGCTGGCAGGAGCGTAACCCGTGAGGCTTCGCCGCCTCGCGACGCTCGCGGGCTCCGCCGCGGTTCACGTCGTCGCCGCGGGCGCTGTGCTCGTGCTCGCCGCGGGCCTCCGGCAGCCGCAGCCGCTCTTCGTAGATTTGACGGGCGGCAGCTTGACCGGCGGGGCCCAAGGTGGCGAGGCGCAGGCCATGTCGTCCAGTCGGGCGCGCTCCGGCGACGGACGGCGCCCTTCTGCGGCGGCGCCCGGCGCGCCCGCGCGGCGTCTCCTCTCCCGCGTTCCATCGCCGATCGCGCCGCCGCCGGCGCCCATCGCCGCGCCCGAGCCCGATGCGCGGGCGATGGCCGAGCCGCCGCCGCGCCCCGCCCCGGACGCGGCGGCGGTCGACTCGCCACCTCGCGCGATGTCGCCCCCTGCCGGGAGCGACGCCGTCAAGGTCGGCGCAGGGGAAGCCTCCACGCCCGGCGGGGCTGTCACGAGCGGCGCGCCAGCGCGCGCGGGGCAGTCGGGCGGGGGGGCGAGCGCCGCCCCGCTGGCCTCGGCGGGACCCGGACCCGATCGCGGCGAGGCGCCCGCCGAGTTCGGGCCCTATCTCGCGCGCTTCCGCCGGCTCATCCAGGAGCACGTCGTCTATCCGCTGGCGGCGCGGCGCCAGGGACTGTCCGGCCGCGTCGAGCTCGAAGTCCTCCTCGATCCTACGGGGCGCGTCCGTGCCGTGACGCTCGTCACCTCGTCGGCCCATGGGCTCCTCGATGAGGCGGCGATCGAGGCCGTGCGCAG
>QHSC01000392.1 GCA_003220345.1 Candidatus Rokuibacteriota bacterium
CTCGCGGATGCCGTACTCCGAGAGCTCCCGCCCGTAGCCCGAGCGCTTGATCCCGCCGAACGGCAGCCGCGGATCGGACTTGACGACGCCGTTCACGAAGACTGAGCCAGCCTCGATCTGCGCCGCCATGCGCTCGGCGCGCGCGCGATCCTGCGTCCAGAGCGAGGCGCCGAGACCAAAGGCCGAGTCGTTGGCGAGGCGAACGGCATCGGCCGCGTCCTTGGCGCGGATGACGGCGGCGACGGGCCCGAAGGTCTCTTCGTCGAAGGCCGGCATCCCCTTGTCCACGGCCGCGAGCAGGGTCGGCGGATAGAAGGCCCCCTTGCCGGCCGGGACCTCGCCGCCCAGGAGAAGCTGGGCCCCACGCTTGACCGACTCCGCGACCTGCTCGTGGAGCGAGTCCCTGAGATCAAGACGAGCTTGGGGTCCGACCTGGGTCCCGCGCACCAGGGGGTCGCCCATGCGGCGGGAACGGAGCTCGTCGAGAAACCGGTCGAGGAACTGGTCGGCCACGGGCTCGACGACGATGAAGCGCTTGGCGGCGATGCAGCTCTGGCCGCTGTTGATGAGCCGTGCCTCGGCCGCGGTCCTGGCCGCGGCGGCGAGATCGGCGTCCGCCAGGACAATGAAGGGATCGCTTCCGCCGAGCTCGAGCACGGTCTTCTTCAGCTCGCGGCCGGCCTGCTCCGCGACCTTGCTACCCGCGCGGTCGCCGCCTGTCAGCGTCACGGCCACGATGCGCGGATTCGCGATAAGCGCGGCGACCGCCGACGACCCGACGAGCACGGTGGAGAAGAGTCCGCGCGGGAAGCCCGCCTCCCGGAAGACCTCCTCGATCGCCAGCGCGCACCGCGGCACGTTGGAGGCGTGCTTGAGGACGCCAGCATTCCCGGCCATCAGGGCGGGCGCGGCGAAGCGGAACACCTGCCAGAAGGGGAAGTTCCAGGGCATCACGGCGAGCACGGGCCCGAGTGGATCGAAGCGGACGTAACTCCTCGAGGCCTCCGTCTCGCGCGGTTGCTCGGCGAGAAAGGCCTCGGCGTGATCCGCGTAGTACTCGCAGACCCAGGCGCACTTGTCGACCTCCGCCTCGCCCTGAACGATCGGCTTGCCCATCTCGAGGGTCATCGTGCGGGCGTATTCGGCCCTGCGCGTTCGAAGGGTTTGCGCGGCTTCTCGCATCCTCTGCGCCCGCCTCGCGAAGGGGACCTCCCGCCACTGGAGGAACGCCGCGTGTGCCCCCGTGAGAATTCGGTCGAGCTCCTGGCCGGAGGTCTCTTTGAAACTTTCGAGGATCTCGCCGGTGGCGGGATTGATGGACTGAATGCTCATCGACTTCTCCGCACTGGCACTTTGCTCAAGAACGCGCTGACGGCGGGATCTGCATAGACGCCATAGGCGTCGACCAAGGTCCCTCGGATTCCGCCTTCGGTTTCAATCGCGTACACGATCGACATGTCGTCTGGGTCAGAGACGCCCTCGAACCGGCGGTACTCTCGGATGACAACTTCGTCCGGCCGAAATACCTTCTGCGTCTTGGTGGTGCGAAGCCCATTCCCGACCACCGCGAGGCTCTCGGTGAAGCCACGCCGCGCGAGGTCATCGATCGCACCAGCGAGTGTTTGGTCGTCCGTTTCAGTTGCCATGCGCAGAGCCTCTCCGGCCAACGCGATCAAACGGGAACCGAAGCGGTCGCGCGAGGACGGAACGGACCACTCGTGACACTCATCGCCGTCGTCCGCGGACGATCGCCTCAGCCGCTCGCTGCTCCGACGCTATCTCCAGTGCCAGGGAGTCGACACAGAGGTGTTCGGCAACGGGTCTGCAACCGGCAGGCGGTGGGACGCGATCACCTCGAGCCCCCCGAGTGTGAGAACCAGCAATGCGACGACGATCAAGAAGACTACGCGCATCGCTCGATGCCCTCCTTCTGACATCTATCCCCGACATTGAGATGCGCGTGGGTGATGAGAGGATGCTCACGCTGTGCCTGCGAAGATATCATCCGAGTCAGGACCTCGCCGAGATCACGCGGGTCTTTGGGCCCTGGCTTCGAGCATCATCGCCTTCGGCAATCGGCTTACGCGCTCGCGCGAGCCTCAGGCGGGCGGCGGCATTGATACGAGGGCGGCGGCGAGGAGCAGCAGCGCGACGAGCGCGGCGATCTCTCCCCGCCACCAGGCCTCGGGCGCGCCG
>QHSC01000151.1 GCA_003220345.1 Candidatus Rokuibacteriota bacterium
CATGGTCTCCTCGAGCGAGACCTGGGCAACCCCGAGGCACGCGAGGGCGATGCCCACGCGGTTGTAGTCGAAGCCCTGCATCACCTGATAGAAGCCCGTGCCTTCCTCTCCGAGGCGATGCGCATCCGGGACGCGGACGCGGTCGAAGGCGAGCAGGGCGCGCCCGATGGCCCGCGTGCCCATGTCTCGGAGCGGGCTCCGCGAGACGCCGGGCAGATCGAGGGGAACCAGGAAGGCCGTGACGCCTCGGGCGCGGCCGGCGGGATCGGTGCGCGCGAACACGATGGCGGCCTGCGCAACCATCCCGAGGCTGATGCCCGACTTCTCCCCGGTGATCACATAGCCGTCGCCCTCGCGCTCGGCGCGGCACGCGAGGTTGGCCGCGTCGGAGCCCACGCCGGGCTCGGTAAGGGCCAGGGCCACGATGGTCTCGCCCCGCGCGGTGGACGGGAGCCAGCGCGCCTTGACCTCGTCGCTTCCGCTCCGGCCCAGGATCTCGCCCGCGAGCCCCGCGAGCTGAAGCCCGTAGGTGCAGGCGAAGTCTCCGCGCGCGATCTCTTCCATGGCGATCCCGAAGGTGAGGTAGTCGCTGTCCTGGCCGCCATGGTCGGCGGGTATCCGGAGACCGAGGAGCCCCAGCTCGCCCATCTGGCGGAGCGCCTCCCACGGGAACTCGCCGCTCTTGTCCCAGTGCGCCGAGCGCGGCTGAAGCTCCTTGCGCGCGAAGCCGCGCAGCGTGCGGATGAGTTCGTCCTGCTCGGGGCTGAAGGCGAAGTCCATGAGCCCTTTCCCGCTATACCGCGTGAAAGACCGGCTTGCGCTTCTCGGCGAAGGCGCGCAGGCCCTCGACGGCATCGGCGGAGCGCATGTGCTCGGCGACCACGTGCCGCTCCATCTCGAGCCCGCGCTCGAGCTCGTCATTGCAGGCCCGATTGACGAGCAGCTTGACGGTACGGCCGGCGGCGGCGCTCTTGGCCGCGAGCGACACCGCCATCTCCTGAACGGCAGCCTCCAGCGTGCCTGAAGGGGCGACACGATTGACGAGCCCCCAGCTCATCGCCTCGGCGGCGCTCAGCCAGCCGCCCAGCAGCATCAGCTCCTTGGCCCGCCGGGCGCCGATGAGTCGGGGCAGCCGCTGGCTTCCTCCCCCGCCCGCCACGAGACCGAAATTGGCGTGCTGGTCGCCGATGCGCGCCGCCTCGTCGGCGATCACGAGGTCGGCCACGAGCACGAGCTCGAGGCCTCCTGCCAGGGCGAGGCCGTGCACGCCGGCGATCACGGGGACCGGCAGGGCCTCGATCCGGTCGAACACTCCGTGCCACCGGCGCATGAAGCCGCTCCACTTCACCCGATCCGGCGAGAGCTCCTTCACCGCCTTGAGATCGGCACCCGCGCAGAAGGCCCGCCCGGAGGCGGTCAAGGTGAGGACGCGAATGGTCGCGTCGCCCTCGACGGCCGCGCAGACCCGGTCGAGGTCCTCGAGCAGATCGGGGCTGATGGCGTTCATCTGCTCGGGGCGATTGAGGACGGCGCGCGCGATGCCGTCCTGCGCCGCATAGGTCACGGTGCCGAGGTTCATGTGCGTCTCCTCACATCATCGTGTAGCCGCCGCTCACGGACAGCGTCTGGCCCGTGATGAAGCTGGCGGCGTCGGAGGCCAGGAAGACCGCAGCCTGGGCGACATCCTCGGGCTTGCCGATGCGGCGCAGCGGGTAGGCCTTGGCGATGCGCGCCTGCATCTCGGGAGTGCTGAACGCGCGATTGCCCTCGGAGGCCCACATGCTGAGCCCTCCGATGTCCTCGTCGGAGTCCGGGATGGTCATGCCCGGGCACACCACGTTGAGCCGTATGCCGTACCGTCCGACCTCGCGCGCCACGCTCTTGCTGAGCGCGATGACACCGGCCTTGCAGGCGGCGTACACGCCCTCGCGAAACTCCCCCATGCGCCCGGCGTCGGATCCCAGGCTCACGATGGCCCCGGACTTCCGGGCGATCATGCCGTCGAGGACGGCGCGGGTGCAGTTGATCATGCCCCAGAGGTTGAGCTGGATCTCCTTCTCCCACTCCGCGCGCTCCTTCTCCACGAAGAGGCGGTCATGGGTCCAGCCCACGTTGTTCACGAGCACGTCCACCTGGCCTCGCCGGCCCTCCACGCCCTTGACCATGGCCACCACCGACTCCCACTTGCTCACGTCGGTGGCCACGGAGGTGGCGGAGGCGGCGCCCTGCCCTTCGGCCTCGGCCACCACCTTCTTGGCCTGTCCCTCGTCGATCTCCGCGATGGTGAGATGGACCTTCTCGCGGGCGAAGGCCAGGCTGATGGCCCGGCCGATATTCGAGCCGCCGCCCGTGACGATGACACTCTTGCCCGCCAGGTTCAGCTCCATCCCCGTCTCTCCTCTCTCCCCGTCAGGCGCGGAACTTGCGGAAGTCCACGGGGCGCTTCTCGACGAAAGCGTTGCGCCCTTCCATGGCTTCGTCCGTCTGGTAGTAGAGGCCGAGGGCGGTGTGGGCGAGCTGGGCGACTCCCGCGCGCTGCTCGGAGTCGACATTGAAGGACTGCTTGGCGAGGGCGAGGGCCGTCGGGCTCTTCTCGAGGAGGGCGGCGCACCACTTCTCCGTCTCGGCGCGGAGGTCCTTGAGCGGCACCACCTTGTTCACGAGCCCCATGTCGAGCGCCTCCTGCGCGGAGTACTGCAGACAGAGGTACCAGATCTCGCGCGCCTTCTTCTCGCCCACCACGCGGGCCAGATAGCCCGTGCCGTGCCCGGCGTCCACGCTCCCCACGCGCGGGCCCGTCTGCCCGAAGATGGCCGTGTCCGCCGCGATCGAGAGATCGCAGAGGACGTGCAAAACGTGGCCACCGCCGATGGCGAAGCCGTTGACCATGGCGATGACGGGCTTGGGAATGTGGCGGATGGCGCTGTGAAGGGCTTCCACATCCATGGGTCTCTCGTGCTGCGCGTAGCCACCCTGCCCGCGCTCCTTCTGATCACCGCCCGAGCAGAAGGCCTTGTCGCCGGCCCCCGTGAGCACGGCGACCCCGATGGCCCGGTCCCAGCGCGCATCCAGGAAGGCCTCGGTCAGCTCGGCCACTGTGCGCGTCCGGAACGCGTTCCTGACCTCGGGGCGATTGATGGTGATCCAGGCCACGCCGTCCTTCTTCTCGTAGAGGATATCCGAGTAGCTCATGCTGCCTCCATGGGTGACCGCCCTTCGCGCCGAGCTAGCCAAGCTCGGCCAGGATCTCGGCGCGATGCTCGTCGAGAGACGGGGCCTTGGCCCGGGCGGATCCGCTCAGGGGCGAAGGCAACCCCGGCACGCTGGGGACGGGCACCTGGCCGACGCCCGGCTGGTCGAGCCAGGCGATGAGGCCGGTCGCCTCGAGCTGGGGCTGGCGAAGGAAGTCGAGGTAGTCGTTGACGGGCGAGTGCATGATGCCGGCCTCGCGCAGGCGCTTGGCGAGCTGCTCGGTGGTGCAGCGAGCGAAGGCGGCGTTGAGCGCTTCCGTCAAGACGGTCAAGTGCTGGGACCTGAGGGCATTGGTCGTGAATCGCGGATCGTCTTTGACCTCCGGAATCTCGAGGGTCTCGCAGAGCCTGCCGAAGTCGACGTCCCGGTGGGTGACGATGTACATCCACCCGTCCGCCGTCGCGTAGCTCCCGCTCGGCGTCAGGGCGGGACGCATCCGGCCGTTCTCGAGGTGGTGCGCCATGAGGTGGATGACCTGCAGCCCCGCCGCCGCCTGCATGAGGCTCGTGTCCAGATAGCGGCCGGCCGTCTCGTCGCGCCGGGCGTAGAGCGCGACGACGATGCTCTGAAAGGCGTAGAACGCGGTTGTCATGTCGACGACGATGGGCACGACGCGGTGCGGAATGCCGTCGAGGCCCTTGTTCATGGCCATGAGTCCCGTGAAGGCCTGAAGGATGGGATCCATGGCGGGCCGACTGCTCTCGGGTCCCGACTGGCCGAACCCGGAGACGGAGAGATAGAGAAGGCGCGGGTTCACGGCGGAGAGCTCCATGTAGCCCACGCCGAGCCGCGTCGCCACGCCGGGGCGGAAGCTCTCCATGACCACGTCCGCCCGGGCGCCCAGCCGGTGGGCAATGGCGCGATCCCGATGATGCTTGAGATCGAGCGCGATGCTGCGCTTGCCCAGGTTGGCGGCGATCGAGAACGCGGTGTGATCCCCGTAGCGCTTGCCCAGCGTCCGCGACCAATCGCCGCCGGGCGGCTCGACCTTGATCACCTCGGCGCCGTGCTGGGCCAGGAGCATCCCCGCGTAGGGGCCCGCGATGCCTTGGCTCAGGTCCAGGACCCGCAGGCCTTCGAATGGCGCCGCGTAGCTCATCCCACTCGCTCTTCGCGCACGTCTAGGCCGCGTACGACTCGGGAACCTTGAAGCGGAAGAACTTCGCCGCGTTGAGGCCGAGGACCTTCGCGCGCGCCACCTCGCTCAGATGGCTCATCGTCCGCTCGATCGCCTCGGCGGAATGCGGCCAGCTGCCCTCGTGGTGAGGATAGTCGTTGGCCCACATGACGTTGTCGACGAGGCCGTGGCTCTCGATGAGGTCGAGGCCCGGCCTGTCTTCCCCGAACGAGGCGAGGCCGTGGAGACGGAAGTATTCGCTGGGGAGCTTCGCGAGCTTCGGCCGCACCCAGAAATGATGCTTGAGATAGGCCTCGTCCATGGCGGTGAGGAGCCAGGGCAGCCAGCCGATGCCCGCCTCGATCGTGGCGAAGCGCAGGCGGGGGAAGCGCTCGAAGACGCCCGAGGCGCACAGGTTGGCCGCGGGCTCGATGGTCGGGGAGAGGGAGTGGGAGACGTAGTTGATGACGGCGCCACCGTTGCCACGGGCGGCGCGCGGGTCGCGCCCCGTCGAAACGTGAAAGGTGATGGCGAGGTCGGCGTCCTGGATGGCCGCCCAGAGCGGGTTGAAGTGCGGGAGGTTGTAGTTCGGGTGCTCGACGTCATGGCCGCCCCAGATCGGCTTGCAGGGCAGCGTCAGGATGCGAAAGCCCAGCTTGGCCACGCGCTGCACCTCGGCGAGGGAGCCCTCGAGGTCGCCCGTGGCCAGCGCCGCCGCCGGCGACATCCTCTCCACGTAGGCCCCGAAGGTCTCCCACGCCCAGTCGTTCCACACGCGGCACTGGGCCTGGGCGAAGACCGGATCGGGGGTGGCCCACATCGAGAGGCCCTTGTTGGGAAAGACCACCTCGGCGTCGACGCCGTCGCGATCCTGATCGCGCAGGCGATCGCGCGGATCGGCGCCCGCCTTCTGCCGCGCCATGTCCTCACCCTCGAGATCGCTCAGGCGCAGCCGGTCGGGCCGATGCCCCTCGGAGATGCGCCACTGCACGCCCTTGTCGTCCGTGATCACGCGCGGCACGCGGTCCTTGTACTTCTGGTCGATCCGGTCCGCCCAGAGGCTCGACGGCTCATTGGCGTGGCAATCCGCGGAGACGATGAAGTACTTGTTGGGCGCGCCGGGCCGGGCCGTGCGTGTCCACCCTCGAGCGCCCGGGCTTTCGAGACGCCAGCGATTCGGCTCGTTGACGACGATATCGTTCGCGGCGGGCGTGCTCATGAAGTCCTCCACTGGACCAGCGTATAGGGTGGCTTGGCGTCATCGTGACGCTCGAAGACCGCTTCGACGGGAGCGCCGATCCGCACCTCTTGCCGCGGATCGCCGAGAAGATTGCCGATCATGCGGACGTTGCCGGCCTCGGGCAGCTCGACGAGAACCGCCACGTAGGGGCCGGCATCCTTGAGGGCCGGGTGCACGGGATGCCACACGCGCTCCCAGCTGTAGATCCGTCCCCTGCCCTCGACGCGCTCCCAGTCCACGTCGAAGGAGAGACATTCGTGACAGATCCACTCCGGGCCCCACTGCCACGCCCGGCAGCTCCCGCAACGCTGGATCCACAGCTCGCCGCGATTCGCCCCCTCCCAGTACGGGTTGCTCAGCCCGTCCGGCTCGGGCACAGGGCGCGGCAGCCCTTCGGGAAGCGCGAAGGTGCGCTCGGCCGTCATATGGTTGCCGCCGAGCCGAAGATGAGGCTCGACACGGGGGTGACCATGGGGCCGGAGCAGACCATCGAGACGTCGGCCCCTGGCACCTGACTGGAGGACTCGCCCCGCACCTGACGCACCGCCTCGAGCTGGAGCTCGAGCCCGTGCATGTAGCACTCCGCGAGATTGCCCCCGCTCGTGTTCAGGGGCAGCGGTCCGGTGGGCGCGATGAGGTTCTCCGGCACGAGGAAGTCATTGGCCTCCTCCGCCTTGAAGAAACCGTGCTCGACCAGGCTCATGAGCACGCCGCCCGTGAAGTTCTCGTAGCTCTGCACGACGCGGACGTCCTTCGGCTCCACGCCGGCCATGGCGTAGAGGTTCGGGGCCACCGTGGTGAAGCTGGACGTCCCGTAGAGCGGCGCATTGTGAACGGGCGCGGCATTCCGGTGCTCGGAGCCCTGGGCGGCGCCCAGGAGGTACACAGGCGGTCGCCGGAGATCGCGGGCCCGCTCGGCGGGCACGAGGATCAGCGCGGCGGCGCCGTCGTTCTCGAGACAGCAGTCGAAGAGGCGGAACGGCTCCACGATCCACCGGGAGGCGTCGTACATCTCCGCAGTGAGCGGGCGGCCGTGCATGACGGCGCGCGGATTGGCCTGGGCATGGTGATAGGAGGCGAGCGCGATGGCGCGGAGGGCCTCCTGCTTGACGCCGTGCTCGTGCATGAAGCGCATGGCGCGCATGGCGTAGCGCTGACCCGGCGACATCACCCCGTAGGGAAAGGTGAAGGCGGGCTCACCGGAGACGGTGGCCGCCTGGGCACCCAGGCCGAAGCGCGCGAACTGCCCCTGAGCCAGCGCGCGGAAGACCACGACGCAATTCGCGATGCCGGTGGCCACGGCCGCCGCGGCATTGGCGACGGCGGCCGCGCCCCCTCCTCCGCCCCCACCCCACTGCATGTTCGAGAAGCGCAGCTCCGGCAGACCCAAAGCGGCGGCGAGACGCGACGGATCGTTCCGGTCATTCGAGTACGAGGCGAAGCCGTCGATCTCGCGGGGCCCGATGCCCGCGTCCTCGCAGGCCCGGAGAATCGCCATCAGCGCGAGCTTGAACTCGGGATCGGGCGACTTGCCGTGCTTGTAGTAGGTCGTCTCGCCGATGCCGGCGACCACGACCTTGCCGCGAAGCGTGCGGGTGGATAAGGTCATGGACGCTCTACCGGCCCGAGGCTCGCGTGAGGCGGGCCACTCGCGCCGGGGCCCGCTTCGCGCTGCTCGCCGTGATGAGCTTCTCCGCCTCGACGATGTGCCGCTTCAGCTCTCGCTTCGCCCTCGTGGCATCGCCGGCCATCAAGTGGTTCACGATCTTCCTGTGGAAGGCGACCGTATGCCGCGCCAGGGGCTCCGGCGAGCCCGTCTTCTTCCACACGGGCTCCATGATGTCGACGACGGCCCGGATCAGCAACGGATAGACAGGATTTCCGGTCGCCTCCGCCAGGAGCACGTGGAAGTTGAAGTGCTCCTCGACCCTCTGCTCGGTCTTGTTTTCCTCGTGGAGGCGCTGGGCACGATCGACGGAGGCGGCGAGGCGGGCCAGCTCGGGGCGGCCCGCGTTCTGCACCACGGTATCCACGATCAGGTTCTCGAGGGCGAGCCGGACCTGGGTGATGTGGCGGAGCTCGAAGTTGCCGAAGCGCAGGAGATCGCTCAGCGATCGGGTGACGGCCTCCGTCGGCTGCCCGCCCACGAAGGCCCCGCCCCCGTTGCCGGCCCTGATCCGGATGAGGCCCGATTGCTCGAGGATCCGGAAAGCCTCCCGGATGGCGCCCCGCCCCACCTGGAACTGGCGGACGAGCTCGCGCTCCGGCGGCAGTCGATCGCCGGGCCGAAGACGGCCGGCGAGGATGGCGTCCCGGATGTGCTCGACGATCTTCTCGAAGATCCGGGGACCGCGAAGCGTGCTGAACGTGATCGTCGACACTGGCTCTCCCGTCCCTGCCCTAAGGTCTGAGGTCTGACCTTAGGGCAATTTAGAAGAGCGATGGGGGCTTGTCAAGACTGGGCTCTAGCGACGGTCGGCCGCCATCTGTGATATCTCTAGGGGCAACGAGACAGCGGACCGTGCTCTGAGCGGCACGGACGAGCCGGCATGTCACGCACACCGTCCTGACGAAGGCTTGGAGGGCACGGCATGAAGACCGCCGGCTTGCTCGTGATCGCGATCCTCTCGCTGGTGCGTCTGGGATGCGCCACCGTTTCCGGACCTGATGACGCGCCTCCGGCAAAGGTGGCAGGCGAATGGCTCGGTAATGCCACGGTGGGTCCTACGATCGGATGCTGTAAGGGTTCATCCGGGCCGGTCCGTCTCCTCCTCGAGCAGAAGGGCAGCGCCGTAACCGGTACCCTGGTCGGCACAGGCTACCGTGGAAGGGTTGCGGGGAGAGCCACCGCGACAGAACTGACGGGCTCGTGCGACTGCGCGTCAAGCAACCTCATGCAGAATCTACAGATCGAGGGGGCGATCTCCGGTACCGACATGGTGTTCCGTCTAGGAGACTCGAGGATGACCCTGACCCGCACACCCTGAGCGATGGCCAGGGGCCGTCATCAGGGATCACTTGATGCGGCGCACCTCGATCCTGTACGTGACGTTCTCCACGATTTCCCCGGTCATCTCGTCTCCGCTGACCGTCAACTGACCTCTGATGGGCCCGTTGGTCTCTCTGAACTCGAACACATCCCCGGCCACGGAGCCCTCGATGGGACCCGCCGTCGAGGATCGATCCAGGCTCCGCCATGGAATCGAACCGCTCGGTCGTATGGATCCCTTGACCTTTGGCCCTTGTTGCTCCAGCTCGAGGCGGACATCGACGATGAGTCCAGTCACCGCGTGGGGGATGTAGGCCTTCCCTGTCCACGCGCCCGTCACGTCCACCGTCACCAGCGTCCGATCGATCCAGTCGGTGCGCGCGCAGCCCGAGCCAACGGCCAGCGAGGTCGCCAGGAGCAGCGCGGCGATGATCCTCATCTCGTCAACGCGTCGGTGCGCTCGGAGGAGGTGGTGAATCGCTTCGTCGCAAGAAGATTGCCAGGGGCCGGGACGTGAGGGTTACGACACCTTTCATCTCCTCTCCGCTGACGGTCAGCTCACCGGCCTGAGGCCCATCCGTTCGTTTGAACCTAAACACGTCGCCCGACACGGTGCCCTCAATAGGACCCGCGACGCGCGACAAAGTAAAGCTCCAGCTCTGAGACGTCTTGAAATACCCCGTGACGTTTGGCCCCTGTTGCTGCAGTTCCAAAGTCACCTCCGCACTGATGGCGGGTTGGCCGTCCCAGGTGTTCATGGAGCCAGCCCACAGTCCCGTCACGTCCACCGTCACGAGCGTCCGGTCGATCCAGTCTGACCGAGCACAGCCGGAGCCGAAGGCGAGCACTGCGGCGAAGAGCACCTTCGTGGTGATCGTCATCCGCCCGCGCCCTGGCCTCGATGGCCTTCTGCTCGTCCCCGGCCAGGGCGAAGGACGTGATGGCGATGATGGGCGTGTTGGCTGTGCCGGGCTCGCCCCGCAGCGTGCGCGTGGCCTCGATGCCGGAGACCTTGGGAAGCTGCACGTCCATCAGGATCAGGTCGGGGTGCTCCTTCCGCGCCATGGCCATGCCGCTTTCGCCGTCGGGCGCCTCGAGGAGCTTGTAGGAGGTGGGCCTGAGGATGTCCTGAACAAGCCTCCGGTTGACCTCGTTGTCCTCCACGTACAGGATCGTCTTCGCGCTCATGAGCTCCTCCCCGTCTCCGCGCGCAATGGGATCGTGAAGAAGAAGGTGGAGCCCTGGCCCACCTCGCTCTCCGCCCACACGCGGCCTCCGTGCATTTCGACAAACCTCTTGGTGATGCTGAGCCCGAGCCCGGTTCCCCCGAAATCGCGCGAGATCGTCGCGTCGGCCTGC
>QHSC01000410.1:0-3315 GCA_003220345.1 Candidatus Rokuibacteriota bacterium
CGTGGCACCCGCTGGCACCCACACCCAGTAGTGGGGAGAGGCAGCCGTACCGTTGCCCTGGAGCTGATACCGTCCCCCCGGATACGCCACCGTCGAAGTAACAGTAGTCGTGGGTGGCGCCGGCGCGGTGACTCCCGTCGGTACCCACACCCAGTAATAGGGCGAGATGGCCGTGCCGCTTCCGTAGAGCCTGTACTGTCCGCCCTGATACACCACGGTCTGAGTCGCGGGGGCCGAGGTCGTCGTGACGACCGGGGTTTCCGTGGCGCAGGCTCCGAGGAGACCGGCCACGAGGGCCAGGGTCACGATCCAGCACGCGCTGATTCTCCCAGCAAGATGAGCCATGGTTGACGTCCTCCTGATGGCAGTCGAGCATTCCTCGTGCCATGAAGAACTTGGGGGGAAAACCATGTTCGATGAATTGAATCCGGCCAGGTATCGAGGCGGATGAAACAGAAAGGCGCGATCGATCAGCCCGTTTCTACCGGGTCATCGCTTCCGCGTTGGGCGGAGCTCCAGCTGTATCGGCGCCGTCGGCGCTCCCTCGACGGCCAGGATTCTCGCCTTCGTGGCGCGTCCCCCATGAGCGGAGAATCCGCCTGGTTTGCCACCGGCGGCCACCACCCGGTGGCACGGGATGATGAGGGCGATGGGATTCTTTCCCAGAGCCTGCCCCACGGCTTGCGCTTCGCGGGGCTGACCCAGAGCCCTGGCGATCTCCCCATACGTCCGCGTCTGTCCGGCGGGGATCTCTCGAGCGGCCTCGTATACCTGCCGGGCGAAGTCATCCGCTCCCGTCAGGTCAACGACGATGTCGCGAAGATCCTGCGCTTCGCCTTCGAGATGCTTGCGCAGGCGCTCGATGATCTCGGCGATCGGCGGTGGAGGTGCGCTCGGTCCGGGCGCGCCGGAGGCCCGGGCCATCCTCGACTCCGTCCTCTCCGTCGTGACTTCCGGCAACTGAAGGAGCGTCACCGCGGGCCGCACAACGGATGGTCCATCGTCGCGCCAGGCGATCCCGCACTGGCCGAGCGGCGTGTCGAAGAGGCAGTAACCGGCGTGGCTCATGACGTCATGGTCTCGCGGCGCCACTCGCGGATCTGACCCGCGTGCTCCCGATAGTGCTGCGAGGTGCAGTTTTCGATCAAGCCGCGCCCCGCCGTCTCCGGCGCGAACTGCTCGTCGGGGAGCGCCCGGGCCGCCGCCACGAAGTCCCGGTGGGATGCCTCGAGCTCCGCCACGACGTCGGAAAGCTTCACGCCCCGTCGGGCCTCCACGAACTTCGCGTTCCACGCGTCGAAGTCGTCGTACGACACGCCCTCGGGGTAGGGCGCCTCGCCCCGGCCGATGCGCTCGAGGGCCGGCGTCATCTCGAGGAGCCAGCCCGAGGCGTGGATCAGGATCTCCCGCACGCCCCACGTGCCAAGCCACGGCTCCCCGGCCCGAGCCTCGTCGAGGCCGGCGATGCTCTGCTGCAGCTCGAGGTACCCGTCCCGCGCTTCCTTCAAGAGAGTCTCTTTGTCGCTCATGGCGCCTCCCCAGGGCTGTGAGATGTGCCGCTCACCTGTCTAAGACCCCGATGCAGGCTCCTCGTGAAATTCAGGACACCCACTGTCCGAACTCTCCCGTTACCGCCTCTGGTATCCTGGGTGCCTTCTATCGCACCGCGAGGAGCTGCGACTTGGCGAAAATTGCTCTCGAGCTGGAGCATGCCTTGGCCCGGCGCGCCGTCAGCGGAGCCCCGGGGAGAGCCACCGCACGGGTGCTCGCCGAAGGCGGCGGCTGGGCGGTGTCCGATGTGCTCTGTACCTCGGGGCCAGGGGATCACCCGTTCGAGGAGCGGCACGCAGGCGTCTTCATCGCCATCGTGGCCGCCGGCACATTCCAGTACCGCTCCGCCGTCGGTCGCGCCCTGATGACCCCTGGCTCGCTTCTCCTCGGCAACGCGGGCCAGTGCTTCGAGTGCGGGCACGAGCACGGCGCGGGAGACCGGTGCCTCTCCTTCGAGTACGCCCCGGGGTATCTCGAGCGCCTCGCCGCAGATGCCGGGGTCCGCGGCGGCCGGCCGGACTTCCGCATCGTTCGCCTGCCGCCCGTGCGGGCACTGTCGCCGCTGGTGACTCGCGCCTGCGCCGGCCTGCTCGCTGGCCCTACGGAGACGCCGTGGGAGGAGCTCGCCATCGAGCTGGCGGCGCGGGTCATGCAGGTCGCCCGCGGCGCCATGCGCGAGGCGAGCGGTGCCCCGTCCGGCGCGATGGCGCGCGTGACGCGCACGGTGCGGACGATCGATCAGGGTCCCCACGAGGGCCTCGCCGTGGGAAGCCTGGCGCGGGAGGCGGGCCTGAGCCCGTACCACTTCCTGCGGACGTTCGAGCGCCTGACGGGCGTGACGCCGCACCAGTACGTTCTCCGGGCACGCCTGCGCCAGGCTGCGATGCGGCTGGCCGCGGAGACGGCGAGGATCATCGACATCGCCTTCGATTGCGGCTTCGGCGACGTGTCGAACTTCAACCGCGCCTTCCGGGCCGAGTTCGGTGTCAGCCCGCGTGTCTACCGCGGGCAGGCGCGCGGCAGCTGATGCAGCTGCTCTCCGAGCGCCTGTGCCGCGCCGGCGCCCTGTACAGGACACCCCCATCGAGAGTAGAGGTCGTGTGGACCCCCGGGGAGGGTTACGTGGAGGCGGTGCCTTTCATCGGGGCACTTCTGGCTCAGGCCTCTCGTCACCGCGCCCGCGTCCTGTCCGGCCAGCGCGTGACGGTGGTCGATTGCGCGGGCAAGCCACGGACGAGATCGCCCACCTCGCGGGGGTGGCCATCCCGCTCGATCGCGCCCCGGGCCGCCTCATCTGCACGTCGCCCGTGGCCACGACGCTCGTGCGGCCCACCCACGCGCCCGGCGTCCACTTCAGGCCTGACGGAGCGAGGCGCATCGTCCTCGCCACGGCCGCTCACGACCACGTGTGGGCCGAGTCGGCCGATCCCTGGCCGCCCGAGCGCTCGCTCGCCGCGGTGGCCGTGCACCTGCCCGCCCTCGCGGGCCGCCGAGTCGAGGCCACGCGCGTCGGCGTGCGGCCCATGCCCCGCGACGAGAGACCGATGCTGGGCGGTGTCCCCGGCCTCGAGGGCTTCTACGTCGTCGTCTCGCACAGCGGGGTCACCTTGGGTCCGCTCTGGGGGCGGATCGTCGCCGCCGAGCTTCTCGAGGGCGCCGTCGACCCGCGACTCGCTCCCTACCGCCCCGCCCGCTTCCTGTCGGCCCGACCCTAGCTAACGCTTGGCTGTCGCGAGGCGCAGGTCGTCCTTCACCGCGCGCACG
>QHSC01000410.1:3488-4136 GCA_003220345.1 Candidatus Rokuibacteriota bacterium
CTTCAGCAGCGCTCTTGGCATCCTGCGTGGGGACGATCCCAAAGAGCGTCACGACCCCCGCGCGAGTTTCCACATTGATGTCGAGCGCCGGCGTCCGGCTGTCGGTGAGCAAGCGCATCTTGGTGGTCGAGGTGATCCATGTATCGCTGGCACTGCTCATGACTCCGGAATCCTTACCGGACTCTCCTCGCGCCGTGGACTCGCGCCAGATCTCCTCATCGGCCAACGTGTCGGGACTCTTGATCTCGCTGGCGACCCGCACCACGCCCGGCACCCGGGCCACCGTCTCGACGGCGCGCAGGTGGGCACTCAAGGTTTTCGCCGTGCCGGCCAGCAGCACCACGCCCTTGTTGACGGACTGTACGGAGATACTGCTGTCTTTTAGAGAAGAATCCGCCTTCAGCGCTTTCTCGGTCCGCTGCCTGAGGGCGTCATCGGAGAGCTGAATCGCCTTTTCGCGCTCGGAGGTGACGACCTGCAGCAAATTGCGCACCTCCTGCACGCCTTCGATCTTCTTGGCTACGCTATCTGCGTTCGCCTTCTCCTCAGCGGAGCGGACCTTGCCGTGCAAGGTCACCTTGCCGAGCACCGTGTCCACGTTGACGGCCGTGCCTCTGACGCCTTCGGTGGTCAAGAGGGCCAGCTTGG
>QHSC01000152.1 GCA_003220345.1 Candidatus Rokuibacteriota bacterium
AAGCTCACGCCGCCCAGGGCCTGAAAGCCGCCGAAGGAGCGCTTGAGGCCCGCCACCTCGAGGAGGGGCCCGGCCATCAGCGGGGCTCGCCCGGCGCCCGCGCGGGCGCCGTCGGTCCCACGAGAAAGAGCCGCGTCACCCCGCCGGGAAAGACGTAGATCAGCACGAGGAGAACGGTGCCGAGGACGACCGGCCAGTACTCGGTGAAGGAGGTCACGACGGAGTTCAAGGCGATCAGGATGGCCGCGCCGAGGGCGGGTCCGAGGAACACGTAAGGCCCGCCCAGGAGCGTCATGAGCAAGACCTCGGCGGACTTGGTCCAGTACGCGTAGTCAGGGAAAGCGCCGCGGCTGAACAGGGAGAACAGCGCCCCCGCCAGTCCCGACACCGCGCCCGAGATGACGAAGGCGGCGAGCTGGACACGCCGGACGTGAATGCCCACGAACTCCGCGCGCTCGGCGTTCTCCCGGACGGCCAGGAGGGTCCGGCCGAACGGCGCGTTGACGAGGCGCCAGAGGAGCCCGCCCACGAGCACGACGATGGCCACGGTGAAGAGATAGAGGGCGCGCGGATCCGCGAGGGCGCTCGGGACCGGGATGCCGATGAGCCCGTTGTCGCCGCCCGTGAGGCTGTACCACTTGAAGGCGATGGCCCACACGATCTGCGAGAAGGCCAGGGTGAGCATGGAGAAGTAGATGCGCGTGAGACGGATGCAGAGCAGTCCGAAGAGCAGGGCCACGGCGGCCGCCACCACGGGGGCGGCGAGGAACGACATCGCGAAGGGGACATCCGCCTTCTTGAGGAGGAGGCCGCAGGTGTACGCGCCCACGCCGTAGAACGCCGCGTGTCCGAAGGAGACCATGCCGGCATAGCCGAGGAGCAGGTTGAAGGCCATGGCGAAGAGACCCATGATCAGGATCTCGGTCGCGAGCAGGAGGTAGAACTTCGGCAGCCCCAGCGGCACGGCGAGGAGCACCGCTGCCGCCGTCGCCACCGCCGTTCTTCGCGCGAGAACCATCCGTGCCTCTCAGCGCGTGTGGGGCTTGCCCAGCAGCCCCCAGGGACGCACCACGAGCACGACCACCATCAACACGTAGACGAAGAGGAGCGCGAAGCGGGGGAAGAACAGGATGCCGAAGGCGTTGAGCTGGCCGATGATGAGGGAGCCGAGGAGCGTGCCGGTCAGGCTGCCCATGCCGCCCACCACGACCACGATGAACGATTCGGCGATGACTTCGACGTCCATCCCGGGGTAGATGGCGCCCACGGGCGCGGCCAGCCCGCCTCCCAGTCCGCCCAGCCACGCTCCGAGCACGAAGACGCCCGTGAAGAGCCGGGAGACGTCCGCCCCGACCACGCCCACCATCTCGCGATCACTGGCGGCCGCGCGGATGAGCCGACCGAACTGCGTGCGCGTGAGGAGGAGCCACAGGGCGGCGGCCACCAGGAGGCCCAGGGCGATGACCACGAGGTTGTAGGTCGGGAAGTCCCGGCCGCCGACGAGCACCGATCCCGCGAGGATGGCCGGGCGCGAGATGGACCGGTTGTCGGGGCCCCACGCGAACTTCACGACGTCGCCGATGATGAGCACGAGGGCGTAGGTGACGAGCAGCTGGTCCAGCTCCGCGCGCCGGTAGACGGGGCGGAGGAAGATGGCCTCGATGAGCCCGCCCGCCAGGGCGACCCCGAGGGAGCCCAGGACGAGGGCCACCCAGAACGCAGAGGGCCGGCCCACGAAGAGCGAGGCGATGGTGTAGCTCAGGTAGGCGCCCAGCATGTAGAGCGAGCCGTGCGCGAAATTCAAGACGCCGAGCACGCCGAAGATGAGCGTGAGGCCCGAGGCGATGAGGAAAAGAAACATCGCCTGGGTGAGCCCGTTCAGGCACTGCACCACGACGAAGGCGGGATCGCCGAGGATGCCAAGGTCAAGCATGGCGCCCGCTCGGGCCTACGACGGCGGCCGTGGAGCTACTTCTGGCCCCGCAGGGCCTTGACCTCGTCCAAGGTGCGCATGGTCTTCTCGCCGCCGATGTACTGGAGATCGCCGATGATCAGGAAGGGGTATTCGGGCGCCTTCTTGAGCCGACCGAAATACTGTCCCTTGTTGGATTGGTGGTCGTACGCCCGGATGGTCAAGGGTCCGTGGACCGTCTCCACCGTGAGCCCTTCCAGCGCGTCCACCACCTTCTCCGTCTCCGTGCTCTTGGCCTTGCGGATCGCCTCGGCGAGGAAGTAGGTGGAGGTATACGCGAAGGCGGCTCCCGAGGGCGGCAGGTCGCCCGTGCGGGCCTTGTACTTGGCCACGAAGTCGCGGTTGGCCGGCGAGTCCGGATGGTAGAAGGTGTAGTTGGACGAGACCCACATGCCCTCCGGCGCCTCCGCCCCCAGAGGGACGACCACGTCGAGGTCGCCCTGGCCGATGGCCAGGTACTGGGTCTTGCTGAAGAAGCCGTACGGCTTGGCCTGCTTGACGAAGGCGATGTGATCGCCGCCCCAGATGGCCGAGAAGACCATGTCCGGCTTGGCCTGGAGCAGGGCATTGATGTGAGGAGTGAAGTCGCGCTCACCGAGCTTCGGCCACACTTCGGTCACGATCTGCACGTCGGGCCGGAGCTTCTTCAGCTGGGTGACGAAGTCCTCGCCCATCCGGTGCCCGTACTCGTAATCGGGGCCGGCGATGGCGTACCGCTTGAACGGCTGCTGGGCCATCAGGATGGCCGCCGCGCGTCCCTCGATGAGGGTGTTGGACGTCGAGCGGAAGGCGTACCGGTGTCCCTTGTCCTCCGTCAAGGCCGCCGTCTTGGCGATGGAGACGAGGAGGATGGTCTTGTACTCCTTGGCCACCTCCGAGACGGCCAGGGCCACGCCGCTGTGAATGATGCCGGTGAGGAAATTGACCTTCTCCTTGAGGATGAGGTCGCGGGCCTCGCGCACTCCCACGTCGGGCTTCGACTGGTCGTCGCGGATGACGAGCTGGAGCTTTCTCCCGAGCACCCCTCCCTTGCCGTTGATCTCCTCGACGGCCATCTCGTGGCCGGTGACGGCGGGCTTGGTGTAGGGGGCAGCGGCCCCGCCCAATCCGTAGATGACGCCGATCTTGATGGGTTCCTGGGCCGCGGCGGGGGCCAGCGCGCTCCCGAGGACGGTCGCCACCATCAGCATGAAACCGACGAGGACCATGAGTCGCTTCATCGCGTCTCCCTCGGCTCTGTCGCCGCTCGGGCCAGATCACGTCTCTCACGTCCGGACGACGCGCGAACTACACCACAGGGGAGAGGTGACTGTCAACGAGGAGTCAGCGGACCTGCATCCTCAGGACGCTCAGGGAATGCGCGGGAAAGTCGTAGTCGAGCGTGGCCCCCCCGACCTCGCGCCGTCGTTCCTGAACGCAGACCACGTCCGGGCGCTCGAAGGAGTTAACGGCGCCCACGTCGGGGCCGGTGACGTCGGAGACGAGGAGCCCGCCCGTCACCGTCGCGCCGCCGAGATCGATGGTCGCGAGGTGGCTACGCTCGCGATCGCGATTCACCACGGCGAGGGTGAGCTGGCCGGTGGCAGGATCCCAGGTCGCGGAGGCGTCCAGCAGGGAGAACGGGCCGAGGTCGGCCACGTGGTGCACCCGCCCGATCACGTCCTGCTCCCGATCGGCGGGTAGATCGTAGGTGGGACCGTCGACCTGGACGTCGAGGGCTGTCGAAAGCGTGTGCTCCGCGTAGAGACGCAGCGGGTGATAGATCGTCTGCCGGAAGAGCCCCGTCGCGCTCGTGAAGATCGGGGCGATCGCATTGACGAGCTGGGCAAAGTTGGCGAGCCGGACAGTCCGGCAGTTCCGGATGAAGCCGTTCAGGTACGTGGCCACGGCGAGGGCGTCGGAGAGATTGTAGCGCTCCTCGACGCCGCCCACGCGATCCTCGTGGCTGCGGGTGCGATACCAGACGTTCCACTCGTCGAAGGCGATGTGGATCGGATGGGCGATCCGCTGGGTCAGCCGGACCTGCTCGATGAGGGCCGAGCAGATGCGGACCGCCCGCTCCGCCTGGTGCGACTGGAAGACATTCGCGTAGTGATCGGGCTGGCCCGTGTAGAGATGAATGCTGTGGTAGTCCACGATCGGGGCCAGACCCTCGAGAACGATGGCGTCCCAGTCGCTCCAGCCGTTGTGCCCGCAGCCGATGAGCTCGATGGTGGGATCCGTCCGCTTCATGACCAGGGCGAAGGTGCGGGCCTTCTTGACGTAGTCCTCGGCGCTGAGGCTGCCGATCTGCCAGCCGCCGTACATCTCGTTGCCGAGCCCCCAGTAGCGGACCCCATGGGGCTCGGGATGCCCGTGCTGACGCCGCAGGTTCGCCCAGGAGGTATTGCCGGTGCCGTTGCAGTACTCGACCCAGGCCTGGGCCTCGTCCATGGAGCCGGTGCCCATGTTGACGCAGATGTAGGGCTCAGCCCCGATGCGGCGGCAATACTCGATGAACTCGTTGGTGCCGAAGCGGTTGGACTCCTCGGCGTACCAGGCGAGCTCGGACCGGCGCGGGCGAGCGTCGACGGGCCCGACGCCGTCGAGCCAGTGATAGCCGCTGACGAAGTTGCCCCCGGGCCAGCGGAGCACGGGCACGCGGAGGGGGCGGACCGCCTCCAGGACATCGAGCCGGTAGCCGCGCGGGTCGCTCAGGGAGGAGCCCTCCTCGAAGATTCCGCCGTAGATGCAGCGGCCGAGATGCTCGATGAAGTTTCCGAAGATGCGCCGATCCACGCTGCCGATGCGGCGATGCAGGTCGATGCCGATCCGGGCCATGGCGCTCCTCTCGAGGCTCGAAGTCTTCCGCCGCCGAAGTCTAGCTCAGAGTGGCCGTGGCTGTGTTTCTCATCCCTCTCCCCCATCGGGGGAGAGGGGAGGGTGAGGGGGGATCCGTGCCCGACGTCGCGGGCGGATGTTGACTGCCATCGAGGCGCTGGCTATAGTCGCACCGGCCTCGATCGGAGGCCGCGTCGTCGTGTTCCGCGGTGCGCGATCATTCCAGGCGCGCATCGCTCCTCGGAGAGGAGGAGTCATGGACCAGACCCCGACCAAGGTCGACCGTCGCGCATTCCTTCGGGCCGCCGCGGGCGCCACCGCCTCGCTTCCCGTGCTCACGCGCCGCGCCTCCGCCCAGCCCAAGCCGACCATCAGCTACTGGAACGGGCTCACCGGCGCGGACGGCAAGATCATGGACGAGCTGATCGACCAGTTCACCAAGGACACGGGCATCCGCATCGAGCAGCAGCGCATCCCGTGGGCGGACCTCTACGCCAAGCTCCAGGTCTCGGTTCCGGCCGGCCAGGGCCCCGACCTCGCCTTGATCCACACCATCGAGGTGCCGCATTTCGCCAACGACGGCGTGCTGGAGGCAATCGATGAAAGCCGGGCGACGACCAAGGGATTTCGGGCCGACGATTACCTTCCCTCCACCTGGCAGGGCGGCGTGTACCAGGGGAAACGGTATGCGCTGCCTCTGGACGTTCCGCAGCATCTCCTCTATCTCAACGTCAAGGTGATGCGCGAGGCCGGCCTCGTCGGGGCCGACGGCAAGCCGAAGGTTCCCGGGAGCCGGGACGAGCTGCTCGCCATGGCCAAGCAGATCACCAAGGGCGACACCTTCGGATTCTCCATCGGTACCGTGAACCCGGGGAAGTACACGTGGGGCTTCCAGAACCTCCTCTGGCAGAACGGCGCGAACGTCTACGCGGCCGACCTCAAGCGCTCCGCGCTGGCGGAGCCCGCGGCCATCGAGGTCGCGGAGTTCTGGGGAGCCATCCACGCCCAGCACAAGGTCGCGCTGCCCGCCAATGCCAACTGCCGGGACGCCTTCATCGCGGGCAAGCTCGGCATCTGGATCGCTGGCTCGTGGAATTTCACCGGGCTTCGCGAGGCGAAAGTGGACTTCGCCGTCAGCCCCGTCCCCAAGCTGTTCAAGCAGCCCGTCGTGTGGTCGATGCCTCACCAGTTCACCTTCCCCAAGCCCAAGGCCGCCGACAACGCCAAGCGCGACGCAGCGTGGGCGTACATGCGCTGGATCAGCGACCACGTGGCGGAGTGGACGCTGAAGGCGGGGCAGGTCTCGGCCCTCCGCAAGCCACACTCTGACCCGCGCATCACGGGGGATCCGGTCCTGCGCACCCTGCTCGCCCAGGCGCCGAACTGGCAGGGCGGGCAGCCGACTCCGAAGTGGGTGGCCGCGGAAAACTTGACGCGTCCCGTGATCGAGAGCGTCTACATCGGCCAGAAGCCGGCGGCCGCCGCCATGCAGGACCTCGCTCGGCAAATCAACGCCTTACCAGACTAGACCGCTGAAAACGGTCGAGCTGTCCAGCGGGCCGTCCCGGCCACCGACCCGGCGCGGCCTAGTGGGCTTGGTCCGCAGAGGCGCGCTGACGCCCTATCTCTTCCTGGCGCCGGGGCTCGCGCTGTTCGTGGCCTTTCGCGTGTACCCGCTTCTGGACGGGCTGCGCCTCTCCTTCACGAACGCGCGGCTGGGGCGCGCCCAGTATGCCTTCGTCGGGCTCGCGAACTACGAACGGCTCCTCGAGGACACGCGCTTCCACACGAGCCTCGTCAATACGGCCTTCTATGCCGTCGCGAGCACGCTGCCCATCCTGGCCATTCCGCTGCTGATGGCCGTCGCTCTCAATCGGGGGATCGCCCTGCGCACGTTCCTCAGGAGCGCGTTCTTCTTTCCCTTCACGCTCTCCGTGGTCACGGTGGGGCTGACCTGGCTCTGGCTCCTCGATCCGGTGGTCGGGCCCTTCAACTACTACCTGAAGGCCCTCGGGATTCCCGTCCGCTCCTGGCTCGCCGATCCCACCACCGCCATGTGGGCGATCATCGTCACCTCGGTGTGGTGGGTGACGGGCTACTATCTCGTGATCTACCTGGCCGGCCTTCAAGACATACCGCGCGAGCTCTACGAAGCGGCCGCCCTCGACGGAGCGGGCGGGGCCCGCGCCTTCTGGGCGATCACGCTGCCCTTACTCCGCCCGGTCTTCCTCTTCGTCTTCGTCACTCACGTGATCGGCTCGTTCCAGATCTTCGGGCAGGTGTTCATCCTGACCCAGGGCGGGCCGGGCGATGCCACGCGCACGGTGGTCCAGCACCTCTACGAGACGGCCTTCCAGAACTTCTTCCACTTCGGCTCCGCCTCCGCGATGGCCTGGGTACTCTTCGCGCTGATTCTCGTGTTCTCCCTGCTCCAGTTCCGGCTGCTGCGCGGGCACACGCAGTACTGAGCCGATGCGGGCTCGGCTCGGGCGGTCTCGGCGGTCGGGTTTGAGCGTGCTGATGGCTGGCTTCGCCATCCTGTGGCTCCTGCCCGCCGTCTGGGTCCTCGTGACCTCGCTCAAGCTGACCGAGAACATCATCCGGGTGCCGCCCGAATGGATCCCGTGGCCGGCCACGCTCGTGCACTACGGCGAGGTTCTCTTCAGCAGCTCACGAACGGCGCGGATCGGCCGCGCCTTCGTCAACAGCGCGATCGTCTCGGTGGGGACGGTGGCCCTGGTCGTCCTGACGAGCGCCATGGCCGCGTACCCCCTGGCGCGCATGCGCTTCCGGGGCCGGAATGTGATCTTCGCGCTGCTCGTGGGAAGCCTGATGATTCCCAACGCGGTCGTGCTCGTGCCTCAGTACATCCTGACCCACCGCCTCGGCTGGCTGAGCACTTACCAGGGGCTCATCGTGCCGGAAGCCGCCATGACCTTCGCCTTCGGCGTCTTCCTGCTCCGTCAGTTCTTCCTGACCATGCCCGCCGAGCTCGAGGACGCGGCGCGGATCGACGGCGCCGGTCCCTGGCGCATCTTCACGCGCATCCTCCTACCGCTGTCTCAGCCCGCCCTCGGCGCGCTCGCCATCTTCGCGTTTCGATCGGCGTGGAACGATTTCCTCTGGCCGCTCATCGCGGTGAACAAGCCGGAGATGTTCCCGCTCCCCGTGGCCCTCGCGCTCCTGCGGGGCGCCTACAGCTCCGAGTCGTATGGTCCCATCATGGCAGGGGCCACCCTCAGCGCGCTGCCGCTGCTCGTCGTCTTCCTCCTCGCCAACCGCCGCATCATCGAGGGCGCCCGCGTGAGCGGCCTCAAGGGCTAGGGCGTGTCTCTTCAGCGCTTCCCCGGAGGCGGCGGTGGGGCGGGAGGCGCGGCGGTCGGCGGGCTCGGCCTGGGCGACGAGCTGCCGGGCGGGGGACAGCGATAGACCTGGGCGAGAATGGTCTTCATGTCGTCGATGCTGAACGACAGCACGCCCGTGTCGCCCCCCGCGTGCACGATCTTCTTTCTCAGGTCCTTGACGGAGTCGTCGCTGATCTGGCCGATGCGTGTGCAGCCCCGGGCCACTGAAGGCTCAGTGGTCAGACGCACCCGCGCCATGGCGAGGTGCTCCGCCTCGTCCGCGCCCGCGGAGGAGGCGGAAGCCAGGAGCAACGTGCCTACCAAGCCCAGCGTTTGCTTCATGCCTATCCTGTTCTTCATGCCCATCCCGTTCTTCATAGTTGTCCTCTGTGGCGAACCTGATGCGTGAGGTGTCGTCATCTGACCCCGGCCTTGGCGTAGAGGCACGCGGCGAGGAGCTCCCATTCCCGGCGAGGGTCGACCTCGCCCACTTTGCGATACGCTTCGTTCGCCGCATTGAGGATGCTGTAGCAGGTCCGGTAGGCCTGCGCCCCCACGTCCTCGCGGAACTTGTAGGTCCACCCGAGCGTGATCAGGATTCCTATGACGATGCCGATCATCAGCGTGATGAGATGTCGCTTCATCGATTCCTTCCGCCCCTTTGGGCAGCCGCCTTTTGGCCGGCCCGGAGTCTATCAGTGGAGGGGGAGGAGAACCAGGGGCTTTGATGGAGCCCGGGAGCGAGCCGCCTCCGGCCCTATCGCGCGCGCTCGTAGATGATGCGTCCCCGCCGGATCGTGTACCGCACGTCGGCGAGGGCTCGGATGTCTGTGGCCGGATCGCGCTCGAGGGCGACGAGATCGGCGGGACTTCCGACGGCGACCCGCCCCGCGCCCGCCTCGGCGGTGAGGCGTCGGGCCGGGGCCGTGGTCAGCGCGGACAGGACATCGGGAAATGATGGCGTCAATCCCGCCAAGATCGAGGATCCAGTCCACCGCTCGCTCGGCCTGCTCCGGGCTCGTGAGCTCGGGCAGGCGCGAGGGCAGCAGATAGAAGGGGCTACCGTTCACGGGGACGAAGCTCCCACTGGCCAGCATGATCTGTGGACCCGCGACCTCTCCGCTCTCGATCCTTCGTCGCAGGGCGAGCGTATTAGGAGCTTACCTCGCCGATGGGCTGCCCCCACGGCGGCGCGGACAATCTCGACGGGCATGACGACGATGGACTGTCGAGATGCCACGGAGCCCGTGAAGAGCTTGATGGCGTCAATCCCGCCAAGATCGAGGATCCAGTCCACGGCTCGCTCGGCCTGCTCCGGGCTCGTGAGCTCGGGCAGGCGCGAGGGCAGCAGATAGAAGGGGCTACCGTTCACGGGGACGAAGCTCCCACTGGCCAGCATGATCTGTGGACCCGCGACCTCTCCGCTCTCGATCCTTCGTCGCAGGGCGAGCGTATTAGGGGGCAGGGAGCCGGTGTCGACGACGCGGACGACTCCCCAGCGCGTCAGCATGGCGCGCAGGGCGGCGGTCAGCTCTGCGGCAGGCACCGATTCGGCCGGCCGCCACTTCGCTTCCGTGAAGTGCACGTGCGTGTTCCAGAAGCCGGCGGTGACGGAGAGGCCGGCGCCATCGAGCACGGTCGCCCCCGCGGGAACGCGAACGCCGTCGCGCGGGCCCACCGATGTGATGAGGCCATCGGTGGCGATGACCGCTCCGTTTGCGATGGGCGGCTCGGAGGGGGAGGGGTAGATCCGGGCTCCGAGGATGGCGAGCACGTCGCGCCCCTCGGGAGCGCGCGAGCCGCTCGTGGCCGGCCCGCCACAGCCGACGGCGGCCAGGCCGAAGGCGATGATGCGCTGGAGCGCGGCTCGCCGCGTATGCGTCACTGAAGCCTCGCCGGCGACAGCAGTGGCTAGAGGACCTGCCAGTACCGACGGCCCTGGAGGCGCACGACCTTGCCGAAGCCGGGCGCCTTGAAGTGTCCGGCCGCCACGATGATCTCCTCGCGCTCCAGACGCTCCATGAGGATGCGTCGAGTGTGACGCGTCACCTCCGGATCCATGTCCGCGCGCGAGACCCAGTCCGTCTCGTGGAGCTGCACCGGGTTGTGGGCGGCGTCTCCCAGGACGAGCGCGCGCTCGCCCTGCGACGTGATGAGGATGCTCACGTGTCCCGGGGTGTGCCCGGGGGTGGGCAGCGCGGTCAGCTCGGGCGTGATGGTGTGCTCCCCATCCATCAGCTCGATCAGGCCAAGGTCGGCCAGCGGCCAGACGCAGGAGGGGGCATTGGGAAAGCGCTGGGGCTGGATCTCCGGCTGACGGCATGCTTCCCAGTCCTTCGTGCTCATCCAGTAGCGCGCGTTGGGGAAGGTGGGCACGTAACGCTCGCCTTCCGGCATCAAGTTCCAGCCGACATGATCGCGGTGCAGGTGAGTCATCACGACCATGTCCACCTCGTCCGGGCGCACGCCATTGTCCTGGAAGTCACGCATGAGCTGGCCCCAGGGGACGTCGGGGGCGTCGGCAGGCTTGGGACCGAGGCCCGTGTCGACGAGGATCGTCCGTCCTTGCGAGCGGATCAGGAAAGAGCCGAGATTGAAGCGGACCTTGTGCTCCTCGGTCAGGTCGGATTCGTGGCCCTGCCAGCTGTCCTCGGGGATGGTCGGGAAGAAATTACAGAGATCGAACTCGAGCATGCCGTCTGACAGGGACATGATCTCGACATTGCCTACCCGGATGACATTGTTGGGCACGACGGGCGCTCCTCTCGTGGGCGATCCCGGCAAGGGCGGAGACAGGGTCGAAAGTCTAGCACGGCTTCTCAGATTGCCACTCCCGGGGGCTTTCTCAAGTATCATCCATAGGTGCTGGAGTTGGGGGTGCCTATCGCATGAACTGCCAGGACGCTCGCGCGTATTTCTCGGATCTCCTCGACTCACACATCGGGCTCACGGAGCGGATCCCGCTGGAAGCCCATCTGCGCGAGTGTGAGGTCTGCCAGCGAGAGCTCGAAGGTCTTCGCCTGAGTGAGCGCGCGCACCCGCGCCCGGCCGCGTGGCGACCGAATTTCAAGCTCGACTTCTTCGGCAAGGCGCTCGACCGGCTGCGCCCGGCAGGCATGATAGATCGGCTCCGCCAGCGAGTGTTTCCTCGCAACCGGGTCCGGCGCGCACGACCCCGACCGGTTCTCTTCGGCAAGGCGCTCGAGGCGCTGCGGCCGAGCGACACGCACGCTCCGCGTCGGAGCGTGCACGCTCGGGAGAGAGTCCCGTGGCGGTCCCGTCCCGGCGTGGCTCACGCAGCGAAAGCTCTCGCGGCCGTTCGCCGCATCGACCTCGCCGGCCCGCTTCGCCGCGGGGGGTCGTCCCTTCATCTGGCCCTCCGGCGTGTTCCGTCGGCGCTCGCCATCGTCGGGAAGTCACTTGAGGTCCTCGCGAAATTCGCGCTCGATGGCGGAAGGAAGGCGCTCCAGGCTGCGAAGAAGGCGCTCGACATTGGCCAGAAGACGCTCCCGGCTGCGAAGAAGGCGCTCGACATTGGCCAGAAGGGGCTCGGCATTGGGCTCGGGATGGCCCTGAGAGCGCTCGAGAGCGTCCGCCGGATGCTGTTGATGACCTGTGCGCTCACCGTTCTCGTCTGGGACCACCGACGTATCTTCCTTCCCCCGATCCACGCCAGACATCTTCGTCTGACCGCCAGCGTGCTGCTGGTCTCGCTCGGTGCGGTCGGCCTCTTCAGCTACCGAGCCGAGCTGGATCTGGCGGTCCGTCGCTGGGTGCCTTCCGCTCCGTCGAGCGGCGACGCGACGCCTCCGACACGTATGGCCTCCACCGAGCCGGCGACGCGACCCGAGATTCCTCCAGTAAGTGCGCCCGTCACGGTAGTGCCGGCGCCGCCCGCGCTGCACCCGCCTCCCGCGCCCCGAGCACCGGAGCGGCCGACGCCGGAGATGCCCGCGAGGGTCACGGCTCCTCCCCCGCGCACGAAGAGCTCGGCGCCGCCGCCGGATCCTGTCGCGTCCCGTCGCGCTCCCGCTCCTTCACCCCCGGTTCGCGACACCCGTGTGAGTCGTGTCGAGAAGCCGGATGCGACCAAGCCCGAGCGGAGCGAGACGCCACCGCCGAAGGCGAAGAACGGAAGCGCCAAGCAGGACGTGGTCGTCGCCCAAGCTCCGCGAAGGGACAATCCTGCCGGGACGGTGTCCGCGCCCGTGGCTCCCGCCCCCACGACTCCCGCCCCCACGATTCGCGGCCCAGGTGGCGCGCGTCCGTCGCTCGACGTGGTCGGGAAGCTCCGGGTCAAGAGTCGGAGCGGAGCCGAGCGCGATCTGGCCGCCTTGCTCGCGAAGGCTGGAGGAACCACGGTGAGCCGCCAGCGCGGTGAGAAGGTCACCGTGATCGAGGCGATGGTGCCCAATCCCAGCTATGGGAAGTTCGCCGAAGGCCTGAACCGTATCGGCTCGTGGCAGATCGAGGCCGGGCGCTCCCGCCTCCCCGATCCCGTCCGCGTGGCGGTCAGGCTGGCCGAGTAGCCGCTCAGCAGCTTCCGCGTTTGCGGTCCGTACCTCCGTGGTCTATTCTTCTGCTCCATGACCCAGCCCGTGAAGTGGCCCGACGGCGCCCGCTGCGCCATCATGATGACGTTCGATCTCGACGGTGAGAGTCCCTGGATCCATCGCGACCCTGCCCTCGCGGAGCGGCCGCTGCACATGTCCATGGGCGCCTATGGGCCCAAGACGGGCATGCCGCGCATCCTCGAGCTGCTGGACCGCTACGGGATCAAGACCTGCTTCTTCATTCCCGGGTGGATCGTCGAGCGCTATCCGGCCCTCTGCGAGGACATCGTGCGCCGGGGGCACGAGGTGGGGCACCACGGCTACCTGCACGAGAAGCCCTTCTTCATGAAGGACCGCGAGGAGGAGGAAGAGCTGCTCGTCAAGAGCCTCGAGATCTTCGAGAAGATCCTGGGCGCCAAGCCCCTCGGGGCGCGGGCTCCCTCGGCCGATCCGAGCCGGCACACCATGGATCTCCTCAAGAAGCACGGGTTCGTCTATCACAGCAATGCCCTCGACACGGACCTGCCGTATTGCCACGAGACGCCCCATGGCCCGCTCGTCGAGTTTCCCACCGCCTGGTGCAACAACGACGCGCCCTTCTTCCTGTTCAGCTCGGTGCCGCCCGTCGGCAACGGCATCTGGAGCCAGGAAGACGTCTGGGAGATCTGGTCCGAGGAATTCGAAGGCATGTACGCGGAAGGCGGCTTCTTCAACTGGCTCGGCCATCCCCAGGTCGTGGGCCGACCCTCGCGCATGCGCATGGTGGAGCGCCTCATCCAGAGAATCGTCGGCAAGAAGGACGTGTGGTGGCCCCGCCCTGTCGACCTCGCCCGGTTCTGGCTCACGCAGCACCCGAGCGGCGCGGCCCCGTGACGGGCGGGGGACGGCTGAGGGGCCGGGTCGCGCTCGTCACGGGCGCCAGCCGGGGCTTCGGACGCGCCATCGCGCTGGCCTTCGCGCGCGAAGGGGCGCAGGTGGCCGTCAACTACCTGGCGAGCGGGCGGGAGGCCGACGAGGTCGTCGCGGACGCCGGCCGGCTGGGCACCGAGGCCATCGCTATCCAGGGCGACGTGGCTCGCGAGAATGATGCGTGCTCTCTCGTCAAGTCGACGCTCGATCGATTCGGCCGGCTGGATATCCTCGTCAACAACGCCGGCATCATGGTGCGGGGCGCGCTCCTCCAGGTGCCCGCGGACGCGTACCAGCGCATGTTCGATGTCAACGTCACCGGCACCATTCTGTGCACGAGCCATGCACTGCCGTCGATGATCGAGAATCGCTACGGGCGTATCATCAATCTGTCCACGCAGCTCGCGCAGCGCGCGGTCGGTGGTGGCGGCTTTGCGGCCTACGCCGCGACCAAGGGCGCCATCGAAGCGCTCACCCGCGCTCTGGCT
>QHSC01000108.1 GCA_003220345.1 Candidatus Rokuibacteriota bacterium
CGGCCCGCCCCTGGGCGCCCACAACCGCGAGGTCTACGCCGGCGAGCTCGGACTCTCCGACACCGAGATCGAGCGACTCAAGGCCGACGGCGTGATCTGACCCGCCGGAAAGTCGAGTGATAGGATGTGGCCGATGCCGCGAGATTTCGGGCCCAACCCATTCCTCGACGCGACGGCGGGCGGCCTGCTGGCCGCGGTGGCCGAGCGCTTCCCGGAGCGGGAAACCATCGTCGCCGCCGACCGGCGCATCACGTATGCCGAGCTCTACCAGGGCGTCAATCGGTGCGCCCGCGCGCTCCTCGCCGCCGGGGTGCAGAGGGGCGACACGGTCGCCCACTGGCTCCCCAATCGCCCGGAGTGGTTCTTCATCCAGTACGCGTGCGCCCTGCTCGGCGCCGTGGTGGTCTCGCTCAACACACGCTACAAGGCGCACGAGCTGGGGTACATCCTCGAGCAGTCAGAGGCGACCACCCTCATCCTGACTGACCGGCTCGGGCCCGTGGACTATCTCGACACGCTGCACGCGATCCTTCCCGGGCTCTTCGAAGCCGAGCCCGGCGACCTCGAGGCGGAGAACCTTCCACATCTCAAGCGGATCATCGTGGACTGCGAGGATCCTCATCCCGGCTGTCTCGGGCTCCGCGACCTGAGCGAGACCGCGGAGAGCGACACGTGGCAACGGCGCGTGGACGATGTCGCGAAGGCGGTGGGCCCGGACGATCCGTGGATGATCCTCTACACGTCCGGCACCACCTCGTTCCCGAAGGGCGCGCTGATCAGCCACCGAAATGCCGTCCCTCACGGCTGGTACGCGGGCAAGGTGCTCGGCGTCACGGAGACCGACCGCGTTCTGCACGCCCTGCCCCTGTCAGGCACCTGGGGCGGCCTCTGCATCCCGCTCTCCACCTTTGCCCATGGCGGCTGCCTCGTGCTCATGGAGACGTTCGACCCCGCGGTGGCCCTGCACCTGATCGAGCGCGAAGGGATCACGATCTGGAACGCGGTGGACGCCATGGCCATCGCGGTGCTCGATCACCCGGACCTGGCCCGCCGCAAGCGCTCGACCCTTCGCACGGGGGGCTTCGGCATGACGGGGGGCGGCCGCGACGGCCTCTTCGAGGACATCGTCCACACCCTCGGCGTCCCTCAGGCCTATCAGCCCTATGGCATGACGGAGCTCAACGCGCTCTGCCTGCTCCACTACCTCGACGAGAGCGAGGCGTCGCGAGCGATCTCCGGCGTGTGGCCGGCCGAGGGCATCGAGGTGCGTGTGGTCGATCCAGAGACCGGGGAGGACATGCCCGTCGGGAGCCAGGGCGAGCTGTGGTTCCGCGGGCCGCTCGTCACGCGCGGTTACTACAAGAAGCCGGAGGAGACGGCCAAGGCCTTCTCGCCCGACGGCTGGTTCAAGACGGGCGATCTCGCCGTGCGTGACGCCGAGGGGCGCACGATGTTCAAGGGGCGACTGCGTGAGGCCCTGAGGATCAGCCACTTCATGGTCGCCCCCGCGGAGATCGAGGCCTTCATCATGACCCACCCGCAGGTGTCGCAGGCCTTCGTGATCGGCGTCCCCGATCCCAAGCTCAACGAGGCCGCCGTGGCCTTCGTGATCCCTCGCGACGGCGAGTCGCTCACAGAAGCCGAGGTGATCGCCCACTGCAAGGGCAAGATCGCCTCGTTCAAGATCCCCCGCCACGTGCGCATCGTGGCCGACGTCCCCCGCACCCCCGGACCCCACGGCGACAAGGTCCAGAAGGCCAAGCTCCGCGAGCTCTTCCTCGCGGAGCCTTCATAGTCGTCTCTCCAGCGTGGCTCGGTTGAAGGCCCGCGCGCTCTCGCGTATGCTTCGGGAGCCTCGCCACTCAGCGATGAGACAAGGAGACCGCCCGTGAAGCTCGATATCGGCATGCTCAGCCACGATCTCAAGACGCTCCCCGACTATGCCCGCAAGGTCGAGGCCATGGGCTATGACTGCCTCTGGTCCGCGGAGACTCAGCACGACCCGTTTCTGCCCTTGGCCGTGGCCGCCTCCGTCACCGAAAGCGTCAAGCTCGGCACGAACATCGCCACGGTCTTCTCGCGCAGTCCCATGATCGCGGCCATGATCGCCTGGGATCTGCAGAAGGCTTCGGGCGGGCGGTTCATGCTCGGGCTGGGCACGCAGGTCAAGGCGCACAACGAGCGGCGCTTCTCGGTCAAGTTCGAGTCGCCCGGCCCCAAGATGGCCGAGGCCGTCCGCGCCATCCGCGCCATCTGGGACTGCTGGCAGAACGGCACCAAGCTCAACTTCAAGGGGCAGTTCTACACCTTCGACGTCATGACGCCGTTCTTCAATCCGGGCCCCATCGACCACCCGGACGTGCCCATCTACATCGCCGCCGTGAACGCCTACATGTGCGGGGTGGCCGGGGAGTTCTGCGACGGGATGCACGTGCATCCCTTCAACAGCCCGAAGTACCTCCGGGAAGTCGTGCACCCGACCGTCGAGGCGGGACTGAAGAAGTCGGGCCGCTCGCGCAAGGACTTCACGTACGCGACGGCCAGCTTCGTGATCGTGGGCGACACCGAGAAGGAGCGGCGCGATCAAGAGCTGATGGTCAAGCAGCAGATCTCCTTCTACGCCTCCACGCGCACCTACCAGCCCGTCCTCGACGTCCACGGCTGGGGCGGGCTGTCGGCCCAGCTCCACAAGAAGAGCGTGGAGGGCGACTGGAAAGGCATGGCCGAGCTCATCACCGACGAGATGCTCGACACCTACGCGGTGACGGCGACCTACGACAAGCTGCACGACAAGATCATGGAGCGCTACCAGGGGCTGCTCGACCGCACCTCGCTCTACCAGCCCTACCAGCCCAATCTCGGCGATCCGCGACTGCCTGCGCTGGTGAAGCAATTCAATGGGTAGCCCTCGCCTCGCCGCTCGAGACGACAAGAGGAATAGATGACGAGCAAGGTGCAGGTCGAGATCAAGGCGCCGGTGGCCACCATCACGCTGAACAAGCCCGAGCGGCTGAACGCTCTCGACCTCGAGGTCTGGGAAGGCATTCGCGAGGCGGCCGAGGCCGTGGACAGCGCCCCGGGCGTGCGCGTGGTCATCCTCCAGGGCGCGGGCGGGGCCTTCTGCTCGGGCCTCGACGTCAAGGCGGGCTCGACGCTCGGGGCCGCCCTCGAGGGCTCGGCCGGCGCCGCGCTGCCCCGGATCCGGCATCACCTCGCCCATTTGCAGGATTGCTTCACGCGACTCGAGCGTGTGCGCGCCCCCGTCATCGCGGCCATCCAGCGCGTCTGCATTGGCGCGGGCATGGAGCTGGCGCTCTGCTGTGATATCCGCATCGCCGCCGAGGGCACGGTCTTCGCCATCCCCGAGGTCCAGCTCGGCATCATCCCGGACATGGGCGGCACCCAGCGCCTCCCGCGCACCATCGGGATCAGCATGGCCAAGGAGCTGATCTACTCCGCCCGGCGCTTCGACGCGGCCGAGGCGCTGCGCATCGGCTTCGTGAACCATGTCTACCCGGCGGGCGAGATCCCGGCGCGGGCCGCCGAGCTGGCGGCGGAGATCGCCGCGAATGGCCCGCTCGCGGTGCAGGCGGCCAAGCAGTCCATCGACGGCACCTTCTGGCGCGAGCGCGATGCCTGGCTTGCCTGGGAAGCCGACCAGGCGGCAGGCCCGCTGCTGTCCGAGGACCGCAAGGCAGGCATGCGGGCCGCCGCGGAGCGCAAGCGCGCCGACTTTCAGGGCACGTAGGCTCGAACCGGAGGAGACGATGGCAGATCTCTACGACATCGGCGAGAAGCCGCCGCTCGGCGAAGTGCCGGCGCGGATGCACGCGTACCTCGTCAGGCAGAACCGTTTCGGCCAGCCGCGGGACGCGTGGAAGCGGGAGACCATTCCCACGCCGACCATCGGGCCCGACGAGGTCCTCATCTACGTGATGGCCTCCGGCATCAACTACAACAACGTCTGGGCCGCGCTCGGCCAGCCCCTCGACGTCATCGCCGAGCGCCAGCGGCTGGGCGAGCCCGAGGACTTCCACGCGGGCGGCAGCGACTGCTCGGGAATCGTGTGGGCCGCCGGCAAGGACGTGAAGAACGTCAAGGTCGGCGACGAGGTCATCATTCACAGCGGCTGGTGGCGGCCCGACGACCCCTGGGTGCTCTCCGGCAAGGACCCCATGCTCGCCGAGAGCACGCGGATCTGGGGCTACCAGACCAACTACGGCAGCTACTGCCAGTTCGCCCGCGCCCAGGCGCATCAGTGCGTGCCCAAGCCGAAGCGGCTCACCTGGGAGGCGGCCGGCTGCTTCCTCCTCTGCGCGTCAACCGCCTACCGGATGCTCATGGGCTGGGCGCCTCATACCGTCGAGCGCGGCGATGTGGTGCTGGTGTGGGGAGCCACGGGCGGGCTCGGCAGCATGGCGCTCGAGATCACGCGGGCTCAGGGCGGCCGCGCCGTCGCCGTCGTCTCCGACGAGGCCAAGCGCAAGTTCTGCACCGAGCACGGCGCCGCCGGCGTGATCAATCGCACTCAGTTCGACCACTGGGGGCCTATGCCCGACACCAGGGACGGCAAGGCCTACGGCAACTGGGCCAAGGGCGCGCGCGCCTTCGGCAAGGCCATCTGGGACGGGCTCGGCGAGAAGACCAATCCCCGCATCGTCTTCGAGCATCCCGGCGAGTCCACGCTGCCGACGTCGGAATTCGTGTGCGCGACGGGAGGCATGATCGTCATCTGCGCGGGCACCACGGGCTACAACGTCACCCTCGACCTGCGCTATCACTGGATGCGCCAGAAGCGCTTCCAGGGCAGCCACCTCTCCAACGACGAGCAGGCCGCAGCGGTGACGAAGCTGGTGGCGGCCGGGCAGGTCGACCCATGTCTGTCACAGACCTACAGCTTCGACGACATCCCCGAGTGCCACCAGCTCATGCTGGAGAACAAGCACCCCTACGGCAACATGGGCGTTCTAGTCAACGCGCCCAAGGCAGGGTTGGGCGCCTCCTAGCGAACTTCGTAGCGCCGGCGCAGGCGGAAGCTTCGAGACGCACTCTCCATCCTCATGGGAGCGCCAGGTGGCCATCGGGACGATCAGCAATCTCGACTACGTCATCCTGCTCTGCGAGCACCTGGCAAAGACCCGGGAGTTCTACCTCAATGTCATGAAGTTTCCTCTCGAGATGGATCGGCCCGACTGGGTCAGCTTTCGAGTGGGCTCGGGGTTGCTGACATTGAGGCCGCGCGGTCGGCGGGACTCATGGCACGACGGTCCGGCGGTCGATGGCTCAGCGTGCATCCAGCTCGCGTTCCGCGTGCCACCACCGGCCGTGGAACAATGCCACCAGGAGTTGATCGCCAGCGGGGTGGAGATTCTCAGCCCGCCAAAGGATTTGCCCAGCTGGCGGCACCGGACGCTCTTCTTCCGCGATCCGGAGGGCAACATCATCGAGATCTATGCGGAAATTTAGCGGTCCTGATCAGTCACATCCATCAACCCGGGCCGCCTCGCATCGGGACTTTGGGAGCCGCCGGCGGCGTTTCAATGTGGCAGGTAGATGCGGGCGTAGTGATTGTCGACGACTTCGCCGTCCGGGCTGACGGCGAAGTTGGACGTGATGATGCCGTGGGCGCCGGCGAAGCGCCCGTCGCCCCCCGTCACCTTCCACATCACGGCGCCTCGGCGGACCCCCGGCACGTCGCTCGGAACCACGACGCCCTTTCCCAGCGTGGCGAAGGTGATGCCGCCTGCTTGTCCGTAGCGGATCGTGCCCGTCTCCGTGAACGTGCTCTCGTCCACGAGGCTCACCTCGGCCTCGAGCACGGCCTCGTCGCCCGTCAGCCTTTCCACGCCTCCCTCGACGGCGGCCGCCGTCATCACGCTCGAGAGGGCCTGGCTCGGCGCCACGCTTCTCGATCGCCGCTTCCCCTCGACGCCGGCCCCCGCCCGGCCCCGGAACTCGAGCGCGAAGACCAGCTCCTTCACGTCAATACCAGCGGGGATCGCCCGGCAGCACCGGCACGGGCTTGCCATCCACCTGGAGAATCCGCGGACGGATGGTCGGCACCTCCCGCACGCCGAGCTGGGCGAGCACGCGCTCGGCGGGCGCGCCACCCTGCTGAACCAGCTCGAGATTCTTGATGGTGGGGGTCCGGAGCCCGATCTCTTTTCTCTTGTGGGCCGCGAAGGCCTCGGCGGGGGTCAGCCACTTGAGATCGACGATCTCGTAGCCGTCCGCGGTGGGCTCCTGCCCCGGCGGCATCCGGGCGGCAAAGAAGCGCGTGTCGAAGCGGAGGGGCTGCTCTTCAGGCGTGATCCAGTGGGCGAAGTACACCACGCGGTCGGTGGCCAGGGTCAGTCGCTCCGCTCTCAGCATGTCGAAGAAGGCGGGGTTGGCCTTCTGCGTGGCGGACCGGTAGGCAGCGTAGCGCTCACGGCGGTCTGCCGTGATCCTGAGCAGCTCATCGTCCGGACCGTAGGCGAGGAGGATGCCCACCTCCTCGAAGGCTTCCCGGATCGCGCCAACCCAGTAGGAGAGGGCCTCGCGGGGGGAAAGATCGCCGCCCAGTCGGGCCGACGCCGTCTCGGCCGTCAGCCCACGGCAGAAGCTTTCGCCATCCGCCGGCATGTCGTCGGTCTCGACCTTGCCTCCGGCGAACACGTAGTCCCCCGCCGCGAACTTGCTCTTGGCGTGGCGCTGGAGCAAGAGGGTCTCGACGGCGGAGGGCAGACGATCACGCACGAAGACGAGCGTGGCGGCCGCTGACGGGGTCACGGGCTGGGGCATGGGGCGGTCACGAGAATTGTCACACACGAGGCGTGACCTGTCCAAGCGCGTGCTACCCTTGGGCCCGTCGCCAACACGTCATCGGGGAGGCATGGCTCGGATGTGGCGCATCGGACGAGGGCTGGGAGCGGTGTTGCTTGGCCTCGCCGTGGCCGCCTGTGCGTCGAGCACGGACCCACCGGTGCGTCGGGACAGCCCGCCGGCCCGCGCTCGCTGCGTGAGCGACCTCGACAAGCAGCCCGGCACCATCAACCGGCCCCTCTTCTATCTTTTCTGTGTCGAATCGCCGTGAGCCGCCCTCGCATCGAATGGGCGTGAGGAATCGCGCGCGAGAATTACAAAGGGACTTGTCAGAGACCGTGGGGCAATGAGACAATCCGCCATGGCCATGAGCGACCGGCGGGCAGATCTGAGACGCTACCCCAGGGCCAAGGTGACATGGCCCGTGATCCTGGAGCTGGAGAACCGCTCGCTAGAGCTGGAGACCGTGAACCTCAGCCCGATGGGCACCAAGGTTCGGGTCGACGAGCCTCTGGAGGTCGGCAAGACCGCCAAGCTCCACTTCCGTCCACCCAATGGCCGGTCGCTCGACGTGGACGCCATCGTCTGGCGCGCTGACCGGGACGGCTCGGCGTTCTTCTTCGTCGGCCTCGAAGGCGACGAGACGGATATCATCGCGCGACCCGCTCCTCAGAATCCCTGACTGTCCGCATCCCGCCCTCGCGGGATGTCCTCGCCGTCGCCATCGAAGTCGCCTCCACGTGCAAGGAGCCGCTATGAGCGCTGAAACCAGGATCAAGGAGCTCGGCATCGCCCTGCCCCCGCCCTCCAAGCCTCTCGGCAACTACGTGCCGGGCGTCCGCGTGGGCAACTTGCTCTTCCTGTCAGGACACGGGCCGATCAGGGGCGACGGCCAGGCGACCGTGCGCGGGAAGGTCGGGCGGGACCTGTCCGTGGAGGATGGCTACAAGGCCGCGCGCGAGGTGGGAGTCAATCTCCTCGGCTCGGCGCGTACCTTGCTCGGCAGCCTCGACAAGGTCAAGCGGGTGGTCAAGGTCCTCGGCATGGTCAACTCCGCCGAGGGCTTCGGCGAGCAGCCCAAGGTCATCAACGGCTTCTCGGATCTCATGGTCGAGGTCTTCGGCGAGAACGGACGGCATGCACGCTCGGCGGTGGGGATGGCCGAGCTGCCCAGCGGAATTCCGGTCGAGATCGAGATGATCCTGGAGGTTCGAGCTGAGACGCTGCCGACGAGCCCAGGCGAGGAGAGCGGCGAGGCGAGGGCTGAGATAGTCGAGTAGAGGCTACTCGTCCCGGCGCTGCTCCATTCGCTCCTGGATCTCGGCCGCAAAGAGGTCGAGGGTGAGGGGGCAGGGCGGCTCGTTCGCTCCCACGTACTGACAGTCGAGCTCGCTGCACTGCACGAAGAGCTTGCCGCTGCCGCCGATGACCGTGCTCCGGCGGAGCGTGACGGAAACCGTCTCGGACACCACCTCGCACTGGAACGACTTGGCCGGGGTACGGCGCACGGCACCACTCCTTCGAGAGAGCCTGCTTCCGGGAGCGTCGAGCGACTGCTTGTGAGGACCGCGAGGGTGCGATTCCCCGCGGTTCTCTTCCACGAAGAGGTGCCCAGTATAGCAGGTCAGGCGGCGGATTCGCCCCCAATGAACCGAGGCAGGATGGCCAGCGCTTCCTTGATGCGCGGCCCGTACCACGTCGCGAGCTTGCCGTCCACGAGGTGAAGGCGGCCGTCGCGCACGGCCGGGATCTCGGGATGCGCCTGGAAATCTGCCAGGTGCACCCCCCGGAAGCGATAGGGCTCATCCGGCAGCAGGATGACCTCGGGCGCCGCCCGCGCCACCTCGTCGAGCGTCACCTCGGGATAGCGCCGCTCGTGCCCGCCGAAGACATTGATCCCGCCGCACTCGGCCAGCATGTCGTGGGCGTACGTGTCGCGATTGACGGTCATCCAGGGCCGCCGCCAGATCGGATAGAAGACGCGGCGCCGAGGAGTATCCGCGCCCGACTTGCGCACGGCCTCCCGCGCGGCCGCGAGCTCGCCCGCGAGCCTCCCCGCGCGCTCGCCCTGTCCGACGAGCTCGCCGAGATCCCGCACGAGGCGGATGCCGTCCGCGACCGTGTGCGGATAGGTGACGTAGACGGGAATGCCCCAGCCGCGCAGTGTCTCGACGTGCTCGCGAAGGTTCTCCTCGACATTGGCGATGACGAGATCGGCGTCGAGGTCACGGATCACCTCGAGCTTCGGGTTCTTCTCCCCGCCGACGCGCGTCTTGGTGGCCACGCCCTCGGGGGGCTGGGTGCAGTACACGGTGCAGCCCGCCACCGCGTCGCCCGCGCCCACCGCGAAGAGGATCTCCGTGATGCTCGGGATGAGGGATACGATGCGCCGCGGGGGGGCGGCGAGCGAGACGATCGCGCCCGTGGCGTCGTGGAAGTCCATGGCGGGCTAGGATACCATGTGCTCCCAACCGCCATGGTGCGCGCCGCCGATTCTCTCTATCGTGTGCTCTACGGCGGCATCCTCTCCCGCCTGCCCGAGGGCATCGCGGTGCCCCTGGGTCAGTGGGGCCTGCGGCTCTTGCCCCTCGATCTCCTTCCCTTCTTCCGAAATCGCGATCCGCGCCTCGCCACCAGCCTGGGCGGCGTGCGACTCGCCAATCCGCTGATCCTGTCGTCCATGTACTACGACACGACCATTCTCCGGCGCGCCATGGGGCTCGGCTTCGGGGCGGTGACCGCGAAGAGCATCACGCTCATGCCGCGTCCCGGACATCCGCCCCCGAACCTCGTCCGGATCGATACGCCCGAGGGCCCCGGTCTCGTCAACTGCAACGGCTTCCACAATCCGGGGCTCGCGGCGTATCGCGCGGCGCTCGCCCACCTCCCGCACAGGGTCCCCCTCATCGTCTCCGCCACGGGCGAATCGGCGGAGGACATCGTCGCGGTCGCCGAGGGACTGGCGCCGTTCGGCGATCTCGTCGAGATCAACATCTCGTCACCCAACACGAAGCTCGTCTACGCGTGGTCAGAGCGGCCGGAGGAGCTTGCGGCGATGCTCCGCGCGGCGCGCAAGGCCACCGACAAGCCCCTCATCGTCAAGGTGTCGCCCGATTTCCGCCGGATGAACGAGGAGACGACGATCCCCGCGGCCCTCGATGCCGGAATCAGCATCATCAATTGCGGCAACACGCGCCGCCTGGACGAGCCACGCCTCTCGCAGAAGTCGGGCGGCCTCTCCGGCCCTGCCCTCTTCCCGCAGACGCTCGACAACGTGCGCCGCTTGCGGGATCGATTCGGCAGCCGCATCGACCTCATCGCCACCGGCGGTATCGATTCCCCCGACAAGGCTCTGCAGGTGCTCGCGGCGGGGGCGACGGCGTGCGCGTACTTCACCGGGTTCATCACGCGGGGCCCGCTCCTCGCGCGGCGAATGCTCGATGCCATTGTCAAGGCCCATCGGTAACCCACAGCTTATCCACTTATCCACCGGCATCCACAGAACGAGAAATCGCACGGTCTGATGCGGCTCTGCGGGCACGTGTCGAAAATATGACGCTCCGGCCGTCCACCGTTGCAAGGGACCGAATAAGAGGCAGCAATCACGCGTGTGCGCCGCGAGAAAAGCGCGGAAACCCGCATCTGGCGCGGCCAAACGAAGCCTTGACATGGTTTGCGTCGCTTCATACTGTGGGCCCCTGCTGCAGCGTCACGAGAGTGAAACACGAACGTGAAACGATGCTGAAGGGACGGTGAGCATGGAGGCAAGTCGAAAGCCACTGGCGAAGGTAGAGGGCAGGAAGCGGATGCGGCTCAGCGGGCTCACCGTGGCATGGCGCGGGACCCCGAGCCTGGATGACTGGGTCGCCTACATCGTCAACGGCACGAAGTCGAAGAAGCTGATCCTCGCGGATCACAGCTCGGAACGGAAGGTGAAGTCCATCCTGGCGCGCATCCAGGGGATGTCGAAGAAGGAAGTCCTCGCGGATCACAGCTCGGAACGGAAGGTGAAGTCCATCCTGGCGCGCATCCAGGGGATGTCGAAGAAGGAAGTGGAAAAGCTCGCCAAGGGGTAGTTTTCCGCGAGTTCTAGAGAGTGCCCCGCTGGGCCATGCTGATGAAGCGCTCCCGGCCGATGATGACGTGGTCGTGGATGCGCAGGTCGAGGAGCTTGGAGCATTCGACGAGCTGGCGGGTCAGGCGCACGTCCTCGCGGCTCGGGGTGGGATCGCCGCTCGGATGGTTGTGCAGCAGGATGATGGAAGCCGCGGACTCCAGGATGGCCGGCTTGAAGACCTCGCGGGGATGGACGAGGCTGGCCGATAGCGTGCCCTCGGAGATGACCACGTCCTTCAGGAGCCCGTTCTGGGCGTCCAGGAGCGCCACCCGGAAGACCTCCCGCTTGAGGTCTTCCATGAGCGGCCCGTAGCGCCCGAAGACCTGCTCGGGGCTCGAGAGCACGGGGCGGCTCGGGCCATTCCGCGACCGCAACCGCCTCGTGATCTCGAAGACCGAGGCCAGCCGGACCGCCTTGGCCCGCCCCACGCCACGCACGGCCGCCACCTCCGCCACCTCCCGCCCCGCCAGCTCCTGGAGCGAGCCGAACTGCGTGAGCAGCTCGCGGGCGACCTCGAGGACGGAGAGTCCGGGCACGCCGGTCCCGAGCTGAATCGCGAGGAGCTCGGCGTCGGAAAGCGCGGCCGCGCCCTTGTGGTAGAGCCGCTCTCGCGGGCGCTCCTCCGCGGCCCATTCGCGCTCACGAGCACTCTTGCTCATGCCACCGAGGTAGCATGCGGCGCGCGCGAGCGTCAATGTCCCCAGTCTCAGACGGTGGCGAGAACCTCCTGGGGGCCGTCGAGCTCGATGTCGCGCGGCTCGTCTCCCAGACCCCTGATGGCGACGGTGATCGCCGTGGAGGGCAGGAGGGGCAGGATCTTGTCGGCCCACTCGATGACGGTCACTCCGGAGCCATGGATCATTTCCTCGATACCCACGTCCACGAGCTCGCTCAGGCTCTCCGTGCGGTACGCGTCGATGTGATACACGGTCAGGCGACCCTGGTACAGGTTCACGAGCACGAAGGTGGGGCTGGTGACGTCGGCGGTGACGCCGAGGCCGCGGGCAAGGCCCTGGAGAAAGCAGGTCTTGCCCGCTCCGAGCTCGCCCGTGCACGCGACCACCGCGCCCTCCCGGAGGCGCCGGCCCAACCGCGTCCCAAGGGCCTGCGTCTCCTCGGGGCTCCGGCACACGACGATCATCGGAGGCTCGGGGTGAGGGCGGACGGGATGGCCCGGATGATGTCGCTCGCGATGAGCCCCTCCTCACCCCGGTCGGCCGCGGCCAGGTCTCCGGCGAGGCCGTGGAAGTAGCAGCCCGCCTGAAGGGCGGCGAGGGGATCGAAGCGTCGCGCGAGGAAGGCGCCGATCATCCCGGTCAGCACGTCGCCGCTGCCGCCCGAGGCCATGCCGGGATTACCGGTCGGATTGATGAAGACGCGTCCATCCGGGCAGCCGAGCACACTGCGCGCGCCCTTGAGGACGAGATGCACGCGATACCGGACGCACGTCTCGCGCACGATCTCGATGCGGTCGGCCTGGACCTGCGCCACCGTCATCTCGAGCATCCGGGCCATCTCGCCCGGATGCGGCGTGAGCACGCGCGGCGACGATGCCTCCTCGAGCAGGTCGAGGTGGCCCGCCAGGGCGGACAGCGCATCGGCATCGACGATCATGGGCCGGGGCACCTCGGAGACGAGGGCGCGGGCGAGAGCCTGGCTCTCCGCGTCGAGGGACAGCCCCGGCCCCACCGCCACCGCGTCGCGCTGAGCCGCCAGCTCGTCTATCCGTTCCTTGGCCTTGAAGGCGATGGTCCGCCCGGCCGTCTCCACCAGCGCCTCGGTCATGAGCTCCATGGCGAAGCCGGCCACGATCGGCTGCTGGGAAGACGCGGTCGCCACCGTGCACAGCCCGACCCCGCTCCTGAGAGCGGCGGAGCCCGCCAGGGCGGCGGCCCCGCTCTTGCCGAGGGAGCCCGCCACCACGAGGAGATGACCGTATGTTCCCTTGTGGGTGTCGGGACGCCGGCGCGGGAAGAGCCCGCGCACGTCGGACTCCTCCAGGAGAAAAGTCGTGACGCCGCGCCCGACTTCCGCCTCGGGGACTCCGATGGGCACCACGATCACACGCCCCGCGTGCTCGGCGGCGGGGTAGAGGAGGAGCGCGCGCTTGAGCCCCGCAAAGGTCACGGTCATGTCTGCGCGAATGGCGGGGCCGAGGAGCAAGCCGCCGTCGGAGGCGAGACCCGAGGGCAGGTCGAGGGCGACCACGGGAATGGCGCCACGGCCGCACACGTCATTGGCCAGCTCGATGGCATGGGCGATCAGCCCGTGCGCGGCGCCCGTGAGCCCGGTGCCGAGGAGCGCGTCCACGACGAGATCCGCCTCGGCGAGGGCACTCCGCACGGAGGCGAAGCCATCCTCGCCCTTGATCTCCTCGACGCGCCCGCGCCAGCGGCGCAGCGCCTGCGCGGCATCCCCCGTGACCTCGGCCCGCCGGCCCAGGAGCAGCACGCGCGGCCGCGCGCCGTTGCTCTTGAGGTGTCGGGCCACCACGAAGCCGTCGCCGCCATTGTTGCCCTTGCCGCAGAGGATGGTCACCCGCTTGCCCCGGATGGGCGGCCATTCCCGGACGATCGCGGCCGCGGCGCCGCGTCCCGCGCTTTCCATGAGCTGCGGGCCTGGAATGCCGAGCTTCTCGATGGCCCGAGCGTCGAGGGCCCGCATCTCGGCGGCCGTGAAGACCGGCTGCACCCTACCTCCCTTTCGAGGAGGCGAGCAGGTCGGCGGACTGGGCGAGGAAGTCGGCGAGCACGGCCGTGTAGGTCTCGCGATAGGTGGTGCGCGCGACACGCGGCAGCTCGATGTGCAGGGCCTTGTCCGAGCGACCGAGGAGGCCGCCCGCCCTCGCCTGCGAGGCCGTGTACCGAAGGGCATCCACCGGTCCCACCAGGATCTCCAGTCGCGGGACATCGGGCCGCGACCGCAGGTGCGCGTCGCGCACGAGCTCGAGCAAGGCCTTGAGCCGCCAGGCCTCGTCCGTGCTGATCCCCACGGTGGCGATCTCCACGCGGCCGGCGCTCTCCTCGTGCGCGTTGCCGTGGACTTCGACGTAGTAGCGGAGGGGGCCCTGCGCGGCCTCGCTCACCGACCGGTCGTACGTCTCGTAGACGCGACGCGCCTCGGCGCTTTCCTTCTCGCCGGCGGGCGAGGTACCGGCCACGCTTTCCGTGGGCCGGTTGACATTGTAGCGACGCCCCTCAGCGTCGAGCTTGCCGAAGCCTCGCGCGATGACGACACTGAAGCCCGTCAGCCTGGCGAGGTCGGCGCCGATCACGTCCGTGGCGCTGTCGGTGGTCCCGTGCGGGGCCCCGATGACGAGGCCGGCCCGGCCCTTGTGGACAGTGACGGTTCCCTGCCCCGGAAGGGTCGGTCGCGCGCTGTCGGCAACGGACACGGTCTGCTTGCCTCCCAGAAGCCCCGCGCAGCCGGACAGCAGCATGGCGAGGCCAAGCGCAAAGCTAGGTAGAAGCCGCCCCGGCATCCGGCGAGTCCCCGACGAGGAGCGCCTGCGCCATGGCGTAGTCACCATCGTGCGAGAGCGAGAGCAGGACGCGCGAGGCGCCCTTGGCGCGGGCGATAGCCTTGGAGCGGCCCGAGAGGACCATGACGGGCGCCTGGCCGCGCTCGCGGCGGACCTCGAGCTCGCGCCAGTTGACCCCCATGCTCAGACCCGTGCCGAGGGCCTTGAGCGTCGCCTCCTTGGCCGCGAAGCGGGCCGCGAGGTGGGGGATGGGATCGCGGCGACGCCGACAGTAGGCGATCTCCGCCTCGGTGAAGACACGGCGCAGGAAGCGCTCGTCCCATCGCTCGACGGCGCGGCGCAGGCGCGTGATCTGGGCCAGATCGACCCCCACTCCTTTAATCATCGACCAGGTCTCCCGTGAAAGACTCCGCTTAGCGGTTGGGGCCTCTTCGCGCAAGCGGTTATCTGGCTCTGGTCTCGGGTCGAAGACCTCGCTCGCCGGTAGGGCCTCTTCGCGCAAGCGCTCATCAGGGTCATGCCCCGATCGCTGCCTTGATGAGCTGGGAGAGGTCGGCCGCGATGGCCTGGACCCGGTCTCCGTCCTCGTACTCGACCATGACGCGCGCGAGATTCTCCGTGCCGGAGTAGCGCAGGAGGATCCGCCCCGCCGAGGCCATCTCGCGCTCGAACGAGGCCTGCCGCTCCGCCAGCCCGGGAATGGACTCGAGCGGCGGCTTCTCGCGCACCTTCACGTTGATCAGGATCTGGGGGAACTTGGTCAGGCACTTCGAGAGCGCGGACAGCGGCTGACCGGTCTCGCGCAGGACGGCCAGGAGCTGCAGGGCAGAGACGATGCCGTCCCCCGTCGTGGTGTGGTCGAGAAAGAGCAGGTGACCCGATTGCTCGCCCCCGAGGTTGGCCCCCGTCTTGATCATTTCCTCGAGCACGTACCGATCGCCCACCTGGGTCTTGATGGTGCGTATCCCCGCCTGCCCCAGCGCCTTCTCGAGGCCCAGGTTGGCCATGACCGTGGTGATCACGACGCCGGTCTTGAGCCGGCGATGGGCGGCGAGGTGGCGCCCGCAGATGGCGAGCACATAGTCTCCGTCGCGGACCTCGCCCGTCTCGTCCAGGGCGATGAGCCGGTCGCCATCGCCATCGAAGGCCAGGCCGATGTCGGCACCGCCCGTGCGCATCCGCGCGGTCAGGCGCTCGGCATGCAGGGCGCCGGACCTCATGTTGATGTTGAGGCCATTGGGCCGCGCCCCGTGCACGGCGACCTGGGCGCCCAGGGCCCGGAAGAGCTTGGGGGCGACGCGATACGTCGCCCCGTGAGCGCAGTCGAGGATCACCGTGAGACCGGCGAGGTCGAAGGGGAACGTCTGCCGCGCATGCGCGATGTAGTCCGCCTCCGCCCGGTCATAGTGCACGAGCCGGCCCACGTGCTTGCCCGTCGGCTTGGGGGCAACGTCGCGGCCGTTCAGGCGGGCCTCGATCTCGCTTTCCCAGCTGTCGGGGAACTTGGAGCCCTCCGATGAGAAGATCTTGATGCCGTTGTCCTCGAAGGGATTGTGCGAGGCCGAGAGCACGACGCCGCCCTGGGCGTCGAGGGCACGGGTGAGATAGGCGATGCCGGGGGTGGGGAGCACGCCCACCGTGAAGACGTCGGCCCCTGCGGAGAGAGCACCGGAGACGAGGGCGCCTTCCAGCATGGGCCCGGACAGTCGCGTGTCGCGGCCGACCACGAGCCGCGCCTTGCTGAGGCCATGGTGCTCGAGGAGCGTGGCGACGAGCTGGCGCCCGAGGCGAAAGGCCAGCTCGGTGGTCAGGGGCTCTGCATTGGCCACGCCGCGGATTCCATCGGTGCCGAAGAGGCGGGCCATCAGCGCTCCCGGGCCAGACCGATACGCACGATGTCAGGGTTGACGCGGAGCACGGTGACGCCGGCGGGGACGACGATCTGCTCGGGCCCCAGCCGTAGCATCATCTCGCCTGGGCGGGCCCCGGCCAGGCTCACCCGCACGCGCATCGAGTCCGGCGAGACGCGGGCCAGGGTGGTCCGGAGGCCGTGGATTTGCACTTCCACGGTCTCGGGCGCCTCGCCCGTGACCACGAGGCCCGCGGGCAGCGAATGAAGCTCGATGGACAGGGGCAGGACCGCGTTGGTCTTGTCGGAGGTCATGACGAAGAGCCAGAGTGCCGTCGAAAAAACGAGCGCCAAGAGCTTGAGCTCCCAATGGCGCGTCAGGATCCTGAGCATGGGGCTATTTTCTCAGCCAGCCGCGGGCGGGAACCCACCAGGGCTGCTCGGCGGGGCCCGGCGGGGCGCCGAGCGAGAAGAGCTCGGCCAGGCGCTGATGAAGGGCCTCGACGTCGTGCAGGGTCTCCATGTGTCCCGCCACGGCGAGGGAGATTCGCCCGGTCTCCTCCGAGACCACAAGCACGACCGCGTCCGTCTCCTCTGACAGGCCGAGGGCCGCGCGGTGACGCGTGCCCATGTTCCGCGCGAGCTGCGCGTTGCGCGAGAGGGGCAGGAAGCCGCCCGCCGCGGCCACGCGTCCGCCGCGGATGAAGACGGCGCCATCGTGCAGCGGAGAGTACGGCAGGAAGAGGCTCTCGAGGAGGTCGGCGGAGACGAGCGCGTCCAGCGGCACGCCGAGCTCGACATAGTTGCGAAGCCCCGTGGTCCGCTCCAGCACCACCAGGGCCCCGATCCGCTTGCCGGCGAGCGACTCGGCGGCCTTGGCGACCTCGTCGAGGAGATGGCTCTGCTGCTCGCGTCCCGCCCGCGTCACCACCTGGAAGAAGGAGCTCTGGCCGAAGTGCGCGAGGGTCCGGCGGAGCTCGGGCTGGAAGAGCACGATGAGCGCCAGCACCCAGAAGGACCAGAAATTGTCGAGGATCCAGCTCGAGCCGTAGAGCTCGAAGCGATGGGCGAGGAAGGAGGCGGCCATGAGCGCGCCCAGCCCGAGCAGCATCTGGACGGCCCGCGTCTCCTTGAACATGACGAAGACGCGGTAGAGCACGACCGCGACGAGCAGGATGTCGATCGCGTCCCGGAGACGGAAGCCCTGGAGGGCCGGCCACATGGGTCAGACCCCGTCTCTCGCGCGCCGGATGTCCCGCGCCACGCGCACGGCCTGGACGGTTTCCGCCACGTCGTGAGCGCGAATGAGATCGGCGCCTCCCAGCACGGCGGCCGCGGTAGCGGCGAGCGAGCCAGGGAGCCTCCGAGCGGGATCGGCCTCGCCCGCGAGCGCACCGATGAAGGACTTTCGAGAGACACCGACGCCCACGGGCCGCCCGAGCTCGCGGACCCGAGCGAGACCGGCCAGCACGGCCGAGTCCCACTCGTGCCAGGCGACACCCCGATGCCTGAAGAATCCGATGCCGGGATCCACCACGATCTGCTCCGAGGGGATCCCGGCCTGGGCGGCGAGATGGAGGCTGGCCCGAAGTATCTGCGTCACCGTCTCCACGGGTGGGCCCGATCCCGCTGCCCCGGACTCGGAGGCCATCACGATCAGCCCCGCGCCGTAGCGGGCCACGAGAGAAGCAAGGCCCGCGTCCGCCATGAGGCCGTGCACATCGTTGATGATGCCCGCGCCCGCCTCCAGGGCGGCCCGCGCAGGCTCGACGCGGCTCGTATCGGCCGAGACGGGCACGACACCGAGCTTGCCCGCCAGCAACCCCACCGCCCAGCCCAGGCGGTCGGCCTCCTCGGCCGCGGACACGCGACCGGCGAGATAGGGCGCGGTGGACATGGCCCCCACGTCGATGATGGCCGCGCCCTCGGCGACCATGCGCTCGGCTGTACGCAGCAGCTCTTCGGCGGCGGTGACCACGGATCCCGGATAGAAGGACCCGGGGCTGACATTGATGGCCCCCATCACGGCCACGTCCCCGCCATCTCCGAGGTGGACGCCGGCCAGGGTCGCGCGGATCGGAGTGGCCACGAAGTCAAAATACCATTGCCGAGAGCGCCCAGAACAGCCGAATTACGGGGTGGGAGGAGCGGCCAGGCGCGGCGGGCGGGCCGCGAGTCGGGCCGGATCAGGCGGGGGCGGGAGCTTCCTGGAAGGGCCGGGCGATGAGGATCCGGTTGATCTCTTCGCCGTCCAGCGTCTCGCGCTCGAGCAGGGCCCGGGCAAGTATGTGGAGCTTCTCGAGATTGGTATCGAGGAGCTGGCGGGCGCGCGCCGCGCAGTCGGTCACGATGCGCTTGATCTCGGAGTCGATGAGGATGGCGGTCTCTTCGCTGTAGTCCTTGGGCCGCGAGACCTCGCGCCCGAGGAAGATGTGCTCCTCGGCCTTCCCGAAGGTGAGCGGTCCCATCTTGTCGGACATGCCCCACTCGCAGACCATCTTGCGCGCCATCTCTGTGGCCTTCTCGAGGTCATTGCCGGCGCCGGTGGTCTGCTGCTGGAACACGATCTCCTCCGCCGACCGGCCACCCAGGAGAATGGTGATCTGGTTGACCAGGTATTCCTTGGAGTAGCTGTACCGATCGTCGGTGGGCAGCTGCATGGTGAGGCCGAGCGCGCGCCCCCTCGGAATGATGGTGACCTTGTGGAGGGGATCGGCGCCCGGCAAGAGATAGGCCACGAGCGCATGGCCGCCCTCGTGATAGGCGGTGGTGCGCTTCTCGGACTCGGGGATGATCATGGAGCGCCGCTCCACGCCCATCAGCACCTTGTCCTTGGCGTTCTCGAAGTCGATCATCTCCACGACCTTCTTGTCCTGCCGCGCGGCGAGGAGCGCCGCCTCGTTCACCAGGTTGGCGAGATCCGCGCCCGAGAAGCCCGAGGTGCCGCGCGCGAGGACCATCAGGTCGACCTTGGGGGCGAGGGGGATGCGGCGCGCGTGCACGCGGAGGATCTCCTCGCGGCCCTTGACGTCGGGGCGCGCCACCACCACCTGGCGGTCGAATCGTCCCGGACGCAGCAAAGCGGGATCGAGGACGTCGGGACGGTTGGTGGCGGCGATGAGGATGACGCCTTCGTTGGTCTCGAAGCCGTCCATCTCGACGAGGAGCTGGTTGAGGGTCTGCTCGCGCTCGTCGTGACCGCCGCCCAGTCCCGCGCCCCGGTGCCGGCCCACCGCGTCGATCTCGTCCATGAAGATGATGCAGGGGGCGTGCTTCTTGCCCTGCTCGAAGAGATCGCGCACGCGGGAGGCGCCCACGCCCACGAACATCTCGACGAAATCCGAGCCGGAGATGGAGAAGAACGGCACGTTGGCCTCGCCCGCGATGGCCTTGGCGAGGAGCGTCTTGCCCGTGCCGGGAGGGCCGACGAGGAGCACGCCCTTGGGGATCTTGCCCCCGAGCTTCTGGAACTTGGGCGGGTCCTTGAGGAACTCGATGATCTCGCGCAACTCCTCCTTGGCCTCCTCCACGCCCGCCACGTCCTGGAAGGTGACCTTGTTCTGCTTCGCCGAGAAGAGTCGCGCGCGCGCCTTCCCGAAGGAGAACGCCTTGGCGCCGGCGCCCCCGCCCTGCATCTGGCGCATGAAGAAGATCCACACGCCGATGAAGAGCAGCATGGGCACCCACTGGAGCACGTAGGCGTACCAGGGGTTGTTGTCCTCGGGCTCCACGGCGATCTTGACGCCCTTGTCCTTGAGGGCCTTGATCAGATCGGGATAGTCGGCCGTGAAGGTACGGAAGGAGTTGCCGTCGGCGAGCTTGCCGCTGACGGACTTGCCTCGAATCAGGACCTCTATGACCTCGCCCGCCTCCACGCGCTTGAGAAAATCGGAGAAGACCATCTTGTCGCGCGAGGGCTGGCTGGCCTGGAAGACGTTGAAGAGGACGATGACGATGAGCCCGATCACCATCCAGAGGGCGAGATTCTTGTAGAGCGGCGATTTCATTGTGCCGCGAAGTATATCATCCGGGATTTCCGGTAAGCACGAAAGAAGAGAGGACTTCAGAAGTGGCAGCTCTCCCCCTCACTCATTGCTACGGAGCGAGGCCCGCTTCATCTCCTGGAACAGGCCATCCTTGAGCATCAGCTTTTTGAGCGCCTTGAGCGCTGGCTCGATCTGATTGTCGCGCACGTCGATCTTCATGGATCCCGACACTCCTCAGTACTTCGTCGAGAGGATCCTCACTTCCAAGGGCGCTCTGGAAGGCGAGGGCAACCGAGTGCCGGTGCGTTTTGCCGACCTGAAGGGCTCGACGGACCGTCACGCCGCTAGCCCTTGGCTAACTTCTCCACTTCCCTTTTGGACATGCCCTCGATGCGCGCCAGGATGCCCTTGACCGTCCGCTCCGAGGTGTGAGCGGCCAGGATGAGCTTCTTCGATTTCGTGCCAGTGACGATGTAGGCGACCCAATCATCGAGGCTTGGCGTCCCCCGCCACGCCACGGTCAGCCCGCTGAAACGCATCCGCTTCCTGCCTTCGACCTTCGCCAGCGGTTTCCGGCTGGCCTCCATACTCACGGCCCCCCTCAGCAGCAGCGTGTTCTCGTCCCGTTTTCACTTTGAAACTGGCGCGGAGGCGACCACCCTAGGGATGCGCGTATGGCGTGTCAAGACGTCGTTTCATCGCCTCAAATACGGCTTTTCGCGCGGGAGGCGCGTGGGACCTGCGTCAATCGCGTGTGTCTTTGACCCTATCGAAGCGGCGGAGGGCCGGAGCGTCATCTTTTCGTTACGTGCCTGCAGAACCGCTTCAGGCCGTGCGTTTTTCATGATGTGGGTGGCTGTGGATAAGTGGATAAGGTGTGGGTTACGGATGGGCCTTGACAAGCGCAACGAGGATTCTCTCAGTGTTCGTCTTCTGCACGTTTGAGCCTCCATGCGGCCCGCGCGTCCCCTCGCCTGACTCCCCCCCGACCTCCCGCTTTGCGATAGGCTGGGAGACGAGCATGTGGCAGGGACGGCTCCTAGGGAAGGGTAACTTCCTTGCGGAGTCTCACCGGTGCTGACCTCAGCCACCAATGCTCCCAAGCGTAGTCGAGGGATGGTGCGATGACACACGAGCAAGAGATCCACGCGGGCCTTGCGGGCCAGCCCCTTCGAGCCGCAGAACCGGTACAAAGCCTCAAGTTCGAGCACGACAATGCCTTCCAGCGCGAGCTCCGGCGGCGGGTCGAAGAGCATTTTCGAACCACCGGCCAACGGCAACGCGACTGTTGGCAGATGTATGTGAAGACGGCCGTCCTCCTCGCCGGCTTCGCTGGCTCGTATGCCCTGCTGGTATTCGGGGCCCACACGTGGTGGCAGGGCGTGCTTCTGGCCATGCTGCTGGGGTTAGCCGCGGCCGGGATCGGGTTCAATATTCAGCACGACGGCGGCCATCAAGCCTATTCAAGCCACCCCTGGGTCAACAAGCTCATGGCAATGACGTTGGAGTTGATTGGAGGCAGCTCCTACCTGTGGCATTGGAAGCACGTCGTCCTCCATCATACATACGTCAATATCACCGGCCATGACACCGACGTCGACCTCGGTCTGCTCGGACGGCTGACGCCGCATCAGACGCGGCGGAGCTATCACCGCTGGCAACATCTCTACCTCTGGCCGCTCTACGGGTTGCTGGCCATCAAGTGGCAGCTTGTGGATGATTTCCGCAAGCTCATCAGCGGCCGGATCAGTAACCAGCCCTTTCCTCGTCCTAACGGCTGGGAGCTGGTGACCTTTGTTGCCGGCAAAGCGACCTTCTTGAGCCTGGCTTTCGGGATCCCGCTGCTGTTCCACGCCGTCGGGGTCGTCCTCTTTTACTATGTGGTCGCCGGGCTGGTGGCGGGTATGGCACTGAGTGTGGTGTTCCAAGTTGCACACTGCGTGGAAGAGGCGGAGTTTCCGCTGCCCCCAACGAATACCGGGCGCATCGACCAGGCGTGGGCAATCCATCAGGCGGGAACGACCGTGGATTTCGCCCGGCGTAGTCGAGTGGTCGCCTGGCTCGTGGGCGGCTTGAACTTTCAGATCGAACACCATCTGTTCCCACGAATCAGTCACGTCCACTATCCGGCGATTTCGAAGCTCGTGGAACAGACCTGCCAAGACTTTGGGATCAGGTACACTGAGTTCAAGTCATTCCGGGCAGGTATGGCGTCGCATTTCCGGTGGCTACGACGGATGGGGAGGCCGGACGCGACCGGATGACATGACCTTCACATCGGCAACTGCTCTCTCAGGAGAACCTGTTGGCCGCAGAGGAAGTGATGAACCCTGTCCAGGTCGGATGAAAAAAGCAGGGCGGGGCAACGAGGCCGGGTCAGCAGGAACCCGATAGCAAGGGTGCCGACGAGTGCCAAACTGCTGATGCTAGTCAGCCAGTAGACGATCTCACTAACGCAACGCGCACGGGGGCTCGATGCAAAGGGAAGCGATCATCTACACGGTTGGCGACTTCGTCCGACGCGTCGTCGGTAGCCTCCTTCATGGAGGCTACCGGGGCAAGTTCCTCTGCTCGCCCTGCCTCATCAAACTAACAAAGGCCAATCTGGATAAGAGCTACTCGCTGCTCGAAATCGGCTCGGCAATGGCCGATGTCTTCAAGGCCCCTGGCGCGATCACGTGCTTAGCGACATCCGCTTGCGCCGTATGTGCGAGGAAGAAGCACGTGCCATGCCTTGGCGTGCCCCTTTCGTAACGAGAACCTACACGACCGAGTGCTTCGTCCGCCGCGCCGCTAGCTCGAAACTTTCCAATCACGAAATGGGTAGGCTCGTCGCCCGGTCGAGCAAATCACTGTAAGGTTGCGTCACTGGCGTGCGGGGACTGAAAGTCGCGCTTCAGTTCCAGATCTCGACGCACCAGTCTCATTTCTTCATAAGAAGTTCAAGCCCATCGGCGCATGCTCGGGCTACCGCATAGCTAGCCTTTTCTTGCCCGGGCATCTTATCCCAGCCCCCTTTTTCAATGGCTTCAGCCCTCTGCCAGCTACTTACTTGCTCGAGTGCTTTCAGTTTCTCTTCATGGTTCGGTTGCTTCAAAAATTGGGCGACGCAGATCGCCGCCTGACTCGCCAATACCGCCTCGCTGGTCCTCGTTTGGGTCGTGCCGGCGGTTGTCCAGCCACCCCACGCAAACCCGATGATCGTTGCGATGACTGCCCCAAGAATGAGGCCCCACACTCCATACTTAATTTTCGCTGCCGTCTCTAGCTTCATAGACAAACCCTCCTGAATCGGGATTCCCAATATGGAGCCATACCGCCTCTCATGGCGGCGTCCACCGAGCAAAGCGTCCCGTCAGTCAACTCGTTCACGCTTCCCGACACGTTGACGGCGGTGCGTCTGGCAAACCGTGGGGCTTGTGTGACCACTGCGTCCGGGTGAGGCCACACCTGGGCGCGTGCCGGTCGGCACCGGCACGGCCCCGACCCCCTCGATCAGGCGGCCTTGACTTC